>JAEDLR010000054.1 GCA_016295145.1 Oscillospiraceae bacterium | reverse complement strand
ATCCGCACGCCAAAATAACAAGGAGGTATTTTCAATGAAAGTAAGACCTTCCGTTAAACCTATCTGCGAGAAATGCAAAGTCATCAAGCGTAAGGGTAAGATCATGATTATTTGTGAGAACCCGAAGCATAAGCAGCGTCAGGGCTAATCCCCTGACCACATGGAGGTGTAATTAGGAATATGGCTAGAATCGCTGGTGTTGACCTGCCGAAGAACAAGCGTGTAGAGATCGGCTTGACCTATATCTTCGGTATTGGCCGGACGACGGCTACCCAGATCCTGAACGCGACCGGTATCAATCCCGATACAAGAGTTAAGGACTTGACCGAGACGGATGTCGCCGCGCTTCGTGAGTACATTGATAACAATTGCCTCGTGGAGGGCGACAAGCGCCGTCAGGTTGCGATGGATATCAAGCGTCTTGTGGATATCGGTTGCTATCGCGGTGTTCGTCACCGTAAGGGTCTGCCTGTCAGAGGACAGCGCACAAAAACCAACGCAAGAACCCGTAAGGGCCCGAAGAAGACCATCGCTAACAAGAAGAAGTAAGGAGGGACTGTATCTTGGCACAGCAGAAGAAGAAAGTGACTACCATCAGACGCCGCAGAGAGCGCAAGAACATCGAAAACGGCGCGGTGCATATTCAGTCCACATTCAACAACACCATCGTGACCATCACTGACACCCAGGGTAATGCGATTTCTTGGGCAAGTGCCGGTGAGCTGGGCTTCCGTGGTTCTAAGAAGTCTACGCCCTTTGCTGCGCAGACCGCTGCCGAAACCGCTGCCCGTGCTGCTATGGAGCATGGTCTTAAGACTGTTGAAGTATATGTCAATGGCCCCGGCTCCGGCCGAGAGGCTGCGATCCGTGCTCTGCAGACCGTGGGGCTGGATGTCCGTATGATCAAGGATGTTACCCCCATTCCGCACAACGGTTGCCGTCCTCCCAAGAGACGCCGCGTATAATCACAGGAGGTGTGAGAGAATATGGCAGTAAATAAGGATCCGATCCTCAAAAGATGCAGATACCTGGGAATCAGCCCTATGGTAATGGGTATCGCAAAGGAATCTAACCGTAACCCCAAGGCAAATGCCCGCAAGAAGGTCTCCGAATACGGCGCACAGCTGAAGGAAAAGCAGAAGCTGAAGTTCATCTACGGCATGATGGAGAAGCCCTTCCGCAAGTACTTCGTTCTGGCAAGCAAGATGGAGGGCAAGACCGGTGATAACCTCATCACCTTGCTGGAATCCAGACTGGACAATGTAGTTTATCGCATGGGCCTGGCTCTGACCAGACGCGAGGCAAGACAGCTTACCTGCCACGGTCACTTCACCGTGAACGGCAAGAAGGTCGATATTCCTTCCTACCGCGTTTCTGTTGGTGATGTTGTGGCTCTGTGCGAGAAGAGCAGATCCAGTGCAAAGTTCAAGGAAGTCGTTGAGCAGACCCAGGGCAGAACTGTTCCGCTTTGGCTGACTGCTGACAAGGAGGCATTCTCTGCAACCGTAACCCGACTGGCAACCCCAGAGGATATCGATTACGAGGCAGAGACCCACCTGATCGTTGAGTTGTACTCCAAGTAAACCGTAAGGTTGCGCAGGGTACAGGCAAACACTACAACAACACCATTGATTGCGATATAGGAGGGTAATCATGCTGAAGATCGAGAAGCCCGAAATCGAAACCGTTGAGCTGAAATCCGATGGCAGATACGGAAAGTTTGTGCTTTCCCCGCTGGAGCGTGGCTATGGCATCACGCTGGGTAACAGCCTCAGACGCGTTCTGCTCTCCTCGCTGCCCGGTGTGGCAGTCAACGCCGTCAAAATCGAAGGCGTGCATCACGAGCTGACAACCGTTCCAGGTGTGAAGGAAGATGTGACCGAGATTATTCTCGCCATCAAGGGTCTTACCGCGAAGCTGAAGTGCGACGGCCCCAAAAACATCTACATTGACGCCCAGGGCGAGTGCGAAGTGACCGCCGGAGACATCACAGCAGATTCCGAAGTGGATATTCTCAACCCCGGTATGCACATTGCTACGCTAGGCAAGGGTGCCAAGCTTGAGATGACCATCACCATTGACAGAGGCAGAGGCTATGTTTCTGCTGAGCGCAACAAGACGCTCATGGAGAATATGCCCGTTGATGTGATCGCTGTGGATAGCATCTACACACCTGTTTTGAAGGTGAATTACAAGGTTGAGGACACTCGTCTCGGTCAGGTGACTGACTATGATAAGCTCACGATTGAGGTCTGGACTGACGGCACCATCTCCGCAAAGGAGGCACTGTCCCAGGCGGCCAATCTCCTCAACGAGCATCTCCGGCTCTTTGTGGAACTTTCCGAGGAGTCGGGCATTGAACCGGTTCTCATTGAGAAGAACGATGGCGGCAAGGAGAAAATCCTTGAGATGACCATTGAGGAGCTTGACCTGTCGGTGCGTTCCTTCAACTGCTTGAAGCGCGCCGGCATCAACACCGTTGAAGATTTGATCAGCAAATCGGAGGACGAGATGATGAAGGTCAGAAACCTCGGCAAGAAGTCTTTTGATGAGGTGAAGGAGAAGCTCAGATCTCTGGGTTTTGACCTCAGCTCGGATGAAAATGACTAATCCCGTTTCGGTGCCGCAGTGCGGCAACTGAAGAATTACAAAGGAGTGAACAACAATGGCGGGTTCCAGAAAGCTCGGCAGAACATCCGATCACAGAAAGGCAATGCTCCGCGGTATGGTAACATATCTGCTGGAGAACGGCCAGATCGAAACAACTGTGACCAGAGCAAAGGAAGTTCGTGCAATGGCTGAAAAGATGATTACCCTTGGCAAGGCTGTACAGGGTAATGACGCCGCTGCCGATCTGCACTGCAAGCGTCAGGTATTTGCTTATGTCACCAAGGAGAGCGTCGCTAAGAAGCTCTTCGACGAGATCGCTCCTCGTTATGCAGAGCGCAACGGCGGTTACACCCGACTGGTTAAGGTCGGTCCTCGTCGCGGCGATGCTGCTGAGATGGCGATCATTCAACTCGTTTAATCGAGAAATCAGAACCGGCATCCGCTCTGGATGCCGGTTTTTTTGTCTGCATGAGATGAAAACCCAAAAAGGCAAAAAAAGTGGCTGCAAAGGCAGCCATGAATCAAATATAATGAAAGAATTGAAAAGGGGGGCTCCATATGCAATGGAGATGATTATGAAATCACACGGTTGCAAAGCAACAGCGGCTTTCATGAAATGATAGGCCCCTGGCACCGCTAGGGAACAGTGCCCTGAACCTGTTCTTATTATACAGGATTGCGCTCAAACAATCAATGAAGTATAGTGCTAAAATCATTGCATATTTGACCTATGGATTCCAAGTTTCTCAGATGGCAGGAGGAAGCCGATAGGGTACACAATGCTTGCCTCCTCGAAAAGAGCGTTTCCGGATGCGGGAGGGTTACCGTAAACCCAGCAAATATAACATATTCTGCACTGCGGCACGATACATCATAATTCTATTGCCAAAGGCGCAATTTTATACCAAAAACAGGTGCGTTTTGATATGTAAAATTGTGCTGCTGTTGGCGGTATTGTGAAAAGCGACGAAATCTGCTATGCCCTATTGACTTTTTACAACAAATGGAGTATACTATATCTTGTGATAAGACAGCGCATAAATGCAATGATTTTTCAATATCCTGAGAGGAGCCTCACGCTGCATGAGATTTGCCGTTGCCCAATCCGGTGGCCCGACATGTGCCATCAACGCATCATTGGTAGGCATATACAAAGCTGCTACCGAAATGAGCAATAAAGTGCATAACCACACACCGATCTCAGTGCTTGGTGTACATAACGGTATTCAGGGCTTGATGGATGAACGGTTTGTCGATTTGTCACAGGTATTGACCTCGGAGGAAGCGGTGGATTTGCTGCGCAAGACGCCATCGACGGCTCTTGGTTCATGCCGTTTTCGCTTGCCCGTTGCGGAACAAGACGATTCGCTTTACGGGAAAATCTTTCGTGTGTTGCAAAAACACGCCATTGATGTGCTCTTTTACATCGGCGGTAATGATTCGATGGATACAGTGGCAAAGCTCTCTGCGTGGATTGCACAGCAGGGGAGCGATATCCGTATCATCGGTGTGCCGAAAACCATTGATAACGATCTGATCGGCACTGACCATACCCCTGGGTTCGGCTCTGCAGCAAAATATGTGGCGATGACCATGCAGGAGGTCGTGCGTGATTCGTCCGTGTACCGTGTGCCGTCCGTCACCATTTGCGAGATCATGGGCAGAGATGCCGGTTGGCTGACTGCTTCCACTTGTCTGCTGCGTGCCAACGGCGAGGAGGCACCCCACCTGATCTATCTGCCGGAGCATGAATTTTCAACTGTGCAGTTTATTCATGATGTCCAGAGGAAGATGGAAAGCCATCGTTCCGTGATATGTGCCGTTTCGGAGGGCATTGTGATGCCGCAGTCTGAGTCCTACCGTTCGGGGGCAAGTGATGCCTTCGGTCATGCGTATCTCTCCGGCATCGGCAAGCATTTGGAGCAACTTGTGCGTCAGGAGATTGGCTGCAAGGTGCGCTCCATCGAACTGAATGTCATGCAGCGTTGTGCTGCGCATCTCGCCTCTGCTACGGATCTGGATGAAGCTGAGGCGGCTGGCAGATATGCCGTTGAGCTTGCGATGGAAGGCAAAAGCGGCTGCATGGTAACCCTACAGCGTGATGCAGGTTCCCCGCAATATCGCGTGACCTGTTCTCATATTGCGGCAGCATCGGCTGCCAATGTGACACGTACTTTCCCTGCTACATGGATCAATGAGGAGGGGAACGATGTCACCGATGAGGCGGTGGAGTATTTTCTGCCGCTGATTCAAGGTGAGGTATTGCCCACCATGCGAAACGGAATGCCCGTGCATTTTCGTTTTGCCTCTAATCTTTGCTGGTAACCTCTTTCCTTCTACCCCCTGTCGATGTACTTCGTCAGGGGGATTCTTTTGCCTGTATCATGGCACCCACTAGAAAAAGCGGTATGTCCTCAGCACGAGGGCATACCGCTTTGTTTGATTAATGAAGAAACGCACCGTCGGAGACTGTTTGACAAGCCTTAGGAATCCCAGGGGGTTAGTTTCACAGCCCTTTTTCGCGGAGCTTACTGACCAACTGCACATAGAACTCGCGAACATCAAAGCCCTCGATATCTTCGCGGTTGAGGTCAATCATATCGCCATGGGAGATTCCACGATTGCCTTTCGGGACGATCATTTGATAATCCTCGCCCCAGCGGAATGAAGTTGCTGCCACCAGACCGTCATTGGGACCATCGAAATACTTGACCAACGGTTGTGAGAAATTCAGCGGAAATTTGCCGCTTGTGGAGCCTTTGAGCACGGAGCCGACGCTCTGCGTGTAAATATGCTCAGGCAAATACAGATCGCACATGGTTTTCTGGCAGCGTGCCGCAGTCAGATCTTGCACGGCAGCCATGAAATCCGGTGAGGTATCACCCATAACGGCTGCGGCGTGGTTATATGTCTCTGCAAGGCGGTCACGGACGCTCTGGGGGACTTTTTCCAGTAGGTATTCTGCAAAGCCGCAGCCCTGATGGGGCGTGTTGATGGTCGTCAGAGAAGCCACATAGGGGGCAATACCGCAGTGGGCGATGGCATAGCGGCAATCCAGCCCGCCCTTGGAGTGTGCGATGATGTTGACCTTCCCGCAGCCTTCTTTTTCAATGATTCCACGAATGCGCGCTGCCAGTTCCTCGGCACTGGCAGCGATGGAGAGCGCCGACTGATGCTCACCGTAGTAGATTGTCGCACCATTTTCCTCAAGCTGGCTTGGCACTCTGCCCCAGTAATTGAACGCCTTGTTATCGCGAAAGAATACGCCGTGAACCATTAAAATGGGATATTTTGTCTTGCAGATCTGCAAATGCTGCCGGGATTGATTCAGGGCGGCTTTTTCGGTTTCTGTCCGCAATTCTCTGCGCACAATCCGGATGATATGATGTAATGCAAACAGGTGAACAATGGGGATGGGCCCGCAGATGATGCCGATCACACGGTGCTTCAATCCCAGTTGTGTAGAGGTACAGTACACAAAAAGGATGCCGTTCCAGAACAGGATGGCGTTGGCGACGAATGCCCACACCGTGCTGAGTGCCCACAGCTTCCAACCAATGGTGCTGATCTGTGTTAGCAGTGCCAGTTGCGTGATGATCGACAATACGGCGGATACCGTGAAAATATACAGGCTTTCCAGCCCGTGATTGCAGCATTTCAGGCGTTTAGTGGGGATCTTTTTGCGGAAGAAGCCAGCCGCCAGATTGGGTATCGCCAAAGCAGGCAGGGCGGCTGCCAGCAGTATTGGATTCTGCCAGATCCAATAAAAGCAGTTTGCGCCGCAGAAGAACAGCAGGGTGAGTATCAGGCGAGGGATCATGTCAATGTTCCTTTCACGGAGTGATAAAGTGATACAAATGTGGGATAGAACAGAAAAGACGGTCAGTAAAAACCAACCGTCTGATCTCTATTCAAGGTACTGTGCCCGAAATCGTTCAGGCAACAGCGTTCGTTGTAGTTTCAGCAGTTGTAGAAGTAACTTGCGGCTGATATACGAACTCAAATTTGGGGGAGCGGAGGCCGAGTACCTCGCGCAGGGAATTGCCCTTTACGGTAACGGTTCCGCCAATGACAACGCTTGCGACATAACCGCCATCGCCGTAAGTGATCTGCATCCAGTCATAGGGGTTGCCCTTGAGGTCAACGTTGTATGCGGATTCCAGCAGTCTTTTCAGCTTTGCGGTGGAAAATACAGTCGCTTCATTGTAGTAGGGGTCGCAGGTTTCGTCATGCTTCACGGGGACGCTTACGAGGTAGGGGACATCTATAAAGAAGATATCCTTACAAGATGCGGTCGCGCCGCCGCTGGAAGCGTAGAACATCGTATCTGCAGGTGCGTTATTGTAATACACCGCAGTACCCAGTACCGAGCGCACGGCATCGATGATGTTCTGGCTGGGATTTGCCTTGCCCCGCAGACCGGAGCCATGACCATGGTAGAGATAGAAGCTGTAGATGGCGATCGCCTGTGCCTTGAGGGCTTCGGGTGCCATGCTGGGGCCCATCTCGCGGTTTACGATCTGTGCAATGACGGAGACGATATCGCCCGTACAATTGCCGATCGTGATTTGTGTATCTTCTGTCACACCGGTATTCACCAGCGTAGTGCCGGGATAGTAGTGTGCCAAGATCTGTTGATAGTTCCAACCGTCATATCTGGCGTAGAAATTTGCGCCGTTCTGGCTCATGCCTACGCCGTGACCGTAGCCCGAAGAATAAAAGACGACGGTATCGGGCATAGCCTGAATGGTAGAAGCGGCAGTGAGTGCCGGTTCAGGATAGGTACTGATAACGGTGGTTGCTGTGGTTTCGGTGGTAGTTGTTGTCACTGCAGTTGTCGTCAAAAGCGGGTCCTGCTCAGCCGAGGCTGTCTCGTAGCTGATGAGGGAAAGACTCTGGTCATACTCAGAGATGTCAGCTTTCCACCAATTGGTTACGTTGTAATCGTTTGCAGCGGCAGAGTCTTCTGCGGCATTGCCTGCAATCAGCGGTGAGGACCCCAAAACAGCGTGTGCGCCGGAATCGGTTCCGTTCATCGTGGTTGTCGCTGCGTAGACTACATCGACAGCGGGCGAGCCATACAAAGCATTCCGGTCAGTGTGGGCAACACCTGTTGCGGTGAAGGCCATCACAGCTGCAACCAGAATCGCGATGCGGTTTCGTCGCGTTCGAACTTGCATAGTTTCTCTCCAAATATCAATCTCACCGACGCGAAGGTCGGCTTTATTTCCCCAAGATTGTATGGGGATTTTGTCCGGAAACCGTTTGTGTCTTCCTTATCAGCCGTTCGGCGCTGTCCTCTTGCCCGAACGGACATACCGCAGGAATGGTATGTGCTTTTCTGCCTTTCTGTATCTCATGGATTTTGAGCTACGTGGTGCTGCGTTTGTTGCCGAAGCAACGGTACAAAACGAAGGCTGTGCGCCACTCGTGAGGGAAACGCAGGTGCAGCATAGCCGAAGACAGGGGCGGAAAGTATGGGCATAGAACCGTCCGTTCACAGCCCTACTGCCGTCGATGCTTCGGGGACCCTCGTCTCAATCGTAGGGGACAAAGAGTGCAGGGTCAAATTCGGAATAGTTTCCATAGTTGTAGAATGCCTTGGGCCAGAGAACATTACTGTTGGGCTCACTGAACTGTGTGCCGTCAGTGGGATCCTCGCCTTCGCGCATGAGACGCGCCATAATGATGAGCTTTGCGTTTTCAAGCTTACCGTTGCAAGTGTAAAGCGTCAGTAGCTGATCGCCGTAGGTCACATCGACCTCGTTCTTCATCATGTTGCGTTTTTTGGCGTTGTTGACATATGCCAGAAAATCTTCTTCATCGTCGAATTCAAAGGTGTTCCAGCAATTGAATGCGTACTCGGAAGTCAGATCGTCGCCGTCTACAATAAAAATCGCGAAGATCTTGTAGTAGTAGGTCTTATACAGCGAATCCAGCGTAATAATGGGATGCTCACTGTAATAGCTGTAATTGTTGTAATACTTCTTCAGGCTGCCGAACATTGACTCATTTTTCATGTTGTGCCCGTACACCAGAAGATTCGTGGAATTATCGACCACGCGGCGGTTGCCGACCACTTCATCAAAGTGGCAGCGATAATCCATGAAGATACAGCCTGCTCTGTTTTCCGAGAGATCAAACGCCCGATAGAGGTAATAATCGTTGGTGTTGATATTGGGGTCTGTGGATTTGCGTTGCACGACGGGGTAGCTTACCGGAGTGCCTTCGATGGTAATGTAGCCGACCAGATCGGAATTGCGACCCAGATACATATCCGCAATGTAGTTGTGTTCGAGGTACTCGTACACTTCGCCCTGCGGTGTTGTTTCAATGATCGGCGCACTGGAGGATTGGCTGTTGTGATAGTTTGACATCTCACTCTGCATTCCCTGATGCAGCCGCTTGTTCAGATACAACTCGACATAGTAGTCGGTGATGAGATACAAGCAAACCGCGAATGCGATGAGCGCAACGAGAAAGATGATTTTTCTGACCACATCGAAGGCGGAATCGCCGCGCACAGGGAACAAATCTCGCAAACCCTGCGCGATGGTATAGCGCTTGCGCTTTTTCTTCTTACGCTTCTTTTTTGTACCTGATTTCTGTTTCGGCGAAGCAACTGCTTCCGCTTTGGGGGGCTCAGGCACAGTCGCGCCAGAAGTTGCCTGCTCAGAGCCCGTTTCCTGCTTGGGGGAATCTCCTTGCGGCACATTGGCACCTTGTTCCGCGCCGACTGTATGGCGCATTGCGTCCACTTCGGCGAGAATGGTGTCAATGTCATCCGTTTCTTCGCTCACGGCTACAGCGGACGCAGCATCTTCGGAATCGCTCACGGCCGGATCGGCTGCTTCTGCGTGTACCGTAGATCGCAGCACCTCGTCGATGATGTCATCGGAATTTGCTTTGCCTTCTGCACCGGATTCCTTTGCCGATGGCGGCAGCGAGGAAAAAACGGGTCGTTCTGCCCCTGCATGGGGACAGCTTTCATGATCCTGCATGGGGTTGGGGTTTTGCTGAAGTTTATCACTCATGGGAAGAACGCCTCCATCATTCACGGCAGCCTACGCTTTCCACCGCCCGAAAACAGGTGTGCGACAGCGTCTGTGCCGTACAGGTTGCGGCTTTCAGCGGAAGTACTCCGCCTCAAGCAGCTGTTTTGCGATACAAAACACACATTTTGCAGTATAGTGCCGGATACCGTTTCTGTCCAGCTCCGGAAGTTCCCAGAGCCGCAGTAAGGTTGCAGCTACTTCACCCTGAAACGCAAAGCCTGCGTAAACAGTACCCACGGGCTGTTCCTTCGTGCCGCCGTCGGGCCCTGCAATGCCGGTAACTGCCAGAGAGAGCGCCGCGCCGGAACGGACAGACAATCCGTGTGCCATTGCGTAAGCCGTTTCCCTGCTGACCGCGCCGTATCGTTGCAAGATCTCGGGTGGTACTGCGAGCATATCCCGCTTCATTCTGTCGGAGTAGGTGCAGATTCCAAGCTCAAATACCTGCGATGCGCCTGCCACTGATGTAATACGCTCGGAGAGAAGACCTCCTGTCAGGCTTTCTGCCGTAGCGACAGAGAGTCCTCTTTCCCGTAATAATTTTACTACATCGGCAAGGGTTTTGTCAAGGTCGGCTGCAAAAACTTCGGAATCTTTACCATACTCATGGCATATTTTCATGATATTCTCCATAACTTCACCAAAAAATTTGATGGCATTTTGGGCTGCATTGTCGATCTTTGCAGAACTGTTTGGGTTTGCTTACTTTGTGCACTCCTCGCCGTTTTCTGCAACACGCATCGCAAAGATTTTTTTCGTGGTATGCTTCACCGCCTCGTCAATCAGTGCGCTGAAATCAACGGCATTCTGCGCGGCTTCCACATCCTCCAGACGGGGCCGCAGCTTGGGGTGACGGGGGGTGAATACCGTGCAGCAATCCTCGTAGGGGAGAATTGAGGTTTCAAAGGTATCAATATGCCGCGCAATGTCGATGATCTCGGTTTTATCCATGCCGATGAGAGGGCGCAGCACAGGGAGCTTCGACACTGCATCGGTGCAGTGAATTGCCTGCAAGGTCTGGCTGGCAACCTGCCCCAGACTTTCACCTGTGATGATTGCTTCGCAGTCGTTCTGCTGTGCAATACGCTGTGCGATCTCCATCATCAGGCGACGCATGAGAATGGTGAAGTATTCTTCAGGGCATTCACGGCGCAGCACCTCCTGGATCTCGGTGAACGGCACACAGAAGAATGCCATGCTGCCGCACCACGGTGCCAGTTTTTCCACTAGCGTTTCCACTTTCATACGAGCACGCTCCGAGGTGTAGGGGGGGCTTTCAAAATGGCAGGCGGTGATGCGCATACCGCGCTTTGCCATCATCCATGCGGCAACGGGGCTGTCAATGCCGCCCGAAAGCAGCAGCAGACCGTTTCCGGCAGTGCCCACGGGCAGACCGCCTGCGCCTTTCAGCTTTGCAGCGTGAATATACGCATTGGTGTCGCGAATCTCTACCGTGACTGTGATCTCAGGATCGTGTACATCCACCGTCAGCGAGGGGAACGCCTCCAGCAGAATGCCGCCCAACTCTGCACAGATTTGCGGCGATTTCATGGGGAATGCCTTGTCGGCGCGTTTCGCCTCTACCTTAAAGGTCTTTGCGTAGGGGAGCACCTCTTGCAGATAGGGGATGGCACGGGCAGCAATATCGGTAAAATCCTTTTCGCAGACCAGTGCGCGGCACAGCGCGGCAACGCCAAATACCTTTTGCAGACGGGGCATGGCGGCATCAATGAGGGCGGCGCAGGCTTCGTCCGTATCGGCGCAGGGGGTGATGTAGATGGTGGATTGTCCCTTTGCATATTCAAAATTGCCGATATGCTTTAATCTGTGGCGAATGTTGCGCAGCAGAACATCCTCGAAGCTGTTGCGGTTCAGACCCTTCAGTGCCAGCTCGCCGTATTTCAATAGAAAGATTTCTCGCATTTGATATTCCTCATTTCTATATATAATGGTATATTATCGCTTGTGGATCAGTTGCTGCTGCGCCGCTGCGATACCCTCTGCCAGACATTTGATATCGTAGGCAGTATTCTCGGCGCAAAAGCTAATGCGGATGGTGCTGTCTGCAAGATCATTGGGAATGCGAAATGCTTGCAGCACCCCGCTGGGCTTTCCCTTGGAACAGGCAGAGCCGCTGGAAACATATACTTCGCGCTCCGCCAGAAAATGCAGCAGTGTCTCCGCACGCAGCCCTTTTACTGCCGCGCTGAGAATATAGGGCGAGCAGGTACCGGGCTGATGGATGGCAACCCCCTCAATGGCAGATAGCTGCCGGATAGCTTCATTACGCAGCTGTGTGACGCGTTCTGTGCGCGCAGAAAGGGTTTTGCGCATCATGGCTGCCGCTGCACCAAAGCCCGCGATCAGGGGAACGGATTCGGTACCGGGACGCAGTTTTTGTTCCTGTTCGCCGCCGTACAGCAAGGGCGTCAGCCGGATACCCCTCCGGATATAGAGCGCACCTGCGCCCTTGGCACCGTGGATCTTGTGGGCACTGATTGAAATGAGATCCGCTTCCAGCTCATTGACCGTACATCCGATTTTCAAAAAGCCCTGTACCGCATCACAATGCGTGATCAACTGCGGATATTTCTTCTTTGCAGCATAAAAAGTGCGCCGCACAGGCAGAACAGCTCCCGTTTCATTATTGACCAGCATCATGCTGGCCAAACAGGTGTTTTCATCAATTTCCGAAAGAAACGCTTCCGCGTTCAGTTCTCCGGCGGTATTCGGTGCCACGCGCACCACCGTGAAGCCCTGTTCTTCCAAGCGGTCATATGCAGCACGCACCGATGCGTGCTCTACCGCCGTAACCACCATTTTTCTGCGACGTTTGCCGTAAGCACCTGCCGTTCCGAAAATCGCCAGATTATTGCTCTCGGTTGCGCCCGATGTAAATAGAATGCGCTCCGGCTCACAAGAAAGTGCCGCCGCGACCTGTTTGCGCGCGGCATCCACCACAAGCTGTGCTTCCAATCCCTTGCGGTGCAGGGAGGATGGGTTGCCGTATGTATTGCGTAATGCATCGGTCATTGCGTCGATGCATTCTGCGCAGGGTTTGGTGGTCGCTGCGTTATCAAGATATGCAGCCATAGATTCATCGTCCTTTCTGTCAATTGCAATCTCTTCTATTATAGCATACTTTGACGGAAAATGCAAAACTTTCTGCAAAACAGGACGGTTTTTTCGGAAAAAGAGGGGAGTGCGCCAATCCGTATTCTGCAATGATAGCATTTTGGTGTGATGATTGCAAGAAATTATGGTGAGAATTCCACGCATTGGACGGTAAAATCTGGCACGAAAAAATTTTTTTGAAGAATCTCAAAAAAGTGCTTGACAAATGCATCCATCTGTGCTATAATAATAAAGCACTCAGGGAAAGCAACTCGGTGCGGAATAGCAAATGCGGATATGGCGGAATTGGCAGACGCGTATGGTTCAGGTCCATATGATAGCAATATCATGGAGGTTCAAGTCCTCTTATCCGCACCACAAGATGGCGCACCGTTTGGTGTGCCATTTGTGTATGCAGGTGTAGTTTAATGGTAAAACATCAGCTTCCCAAGCTGAGGTCGGGGGTTCGATTCCCCTCACCTGCTTCATCTCTGTTGAACAAAATAGATGACAGACCAAAAAGCCCGATTTTTCGGGCTTTTTGCGTGTCTGGCGTCGAAAATTTTTCGTGTAAAACCGTAGATGACATTTTGCCTTTTCAGCCTAAAAAGAGGATTTGAACGGGCGTTTTTGATTTTCAAGAGAATTGTGAGCAGATTTGGAGAGAAATTTTCGAAATCTGCTCTTTTTTAATGAGAAAAACTTTCACAAAGTTTCAGACGGTTTCTTGTTCGTTATGCCGAATTGATTGAGAGTCGCTTCTCTCGATTGGTTCGGCTTTTTTATTTCCTTATACTAGTCTGATAGAATTGTTCTTTTCCTATCAGTGCATCAGGAGCAGACGCTGAGCCGTGACGAGCTGAAAGCTATATCACAGGAACAGGTGCATCAGATTGTAATGCAGATTCAGAATCTAGTGCTGCAAATCATTCTGCTGAGCTTTCCGCTGTCTCGTTTTGTTCGGCAGGATATTGTTCAGACAATGACAGCTTAATAGTATTGTCTTGTTTTTCTTCTATTATTTTTTGATAATTTGCAATTAAGCTATTGACATCTGCTTCAGAATATGTTACAATTACTATGTTGCCAGCTATTGGTGCGGCAGAAGCAAGCACAACATTTAAGTGGCAACCAAGAATGTATTTTTTCAAAGAGAAAGGATGTTATTTATGAATGTCAAGAGAATTATTGCCTCGGCTTTGACAGCCACAACCCTTATTGCTACGCTTGGAACAATCACAGTTTCAGCATATGTTGTAGTAACTGACAACCCTCATCGCCCGTATGTCAATGTGCAAACATACGAGGCAAGGTATGTAGATG
>JAEDLR010000053.1 GCA_016295145.1 Oscillospiraceae bacterium | reverse complement strand
CGTAACCACCGGCAGACGCTTTGGCGGTAATACCTGCCGTTGTATAAAGAATCCGTTCTCCCGCAACTTTTTGCAGAAAGAATACGCGCCAGATGCTACCGCAGAATCCATTGCGGAGCTGGGTACCGGCGCACTGCGTCTTGCCGCAGTAGAGGGTGATGCCAAGAATGGCTGCCTGCTTGCCGGCCAGATCAGCGGGATGCTGAAAAAAGAAGAATCCGCGGCGGAGATCGTACAGTCCATTTGTGAGGAAGCACAGCAGCTTCTGAAAGGAGCAGGACAATGGGTAAAATAGCATTTGTTTTTTCCGGCCAGGGCGCACAGCATAGTGGCATGGGCAAGGAATTCTACGAGCACTTTGCAAGCGTGCGTGCTTTGTTTGACGCTGCCGAAGCACAGCGTACAGGTACATTGCAGCAGTGCTTCGATTCCGATGCCGAGACCTTGAAGCAAACGCAGAATACACAGCCCTGCTTGTATCTGACCGATATTGCTGCTGCCATGGCACTGAGAGAATCGGGTGTAGAGCCTGACGGACTGGCAGGCTTTTCATTGGGCGAGATCCCTGCACTGGCATTTGGTGGTGCATATACCTCGGAGGTCGGCTTTGCCATTGCCTGTCAGCGTGGTAACGCTATGGCAAAGGCAGCCGCAGCCCAGCCTGCATCCATGGTGGCTGTGCTGAAACTGGAAAAATCCGCAGTAGAGGCACTTTGCGCTAAGCATGAGGGCGTGTATGCCGTCAATGACAACGCCCCCGGACAGGTGGTTTGCGCAGGTCTGATCGATGCGCTGCCTGCATTCAATGCAGAGGTGAAGGCAGCAGGTGGCAGAGCGTTGCCTCTTGCCGTGGGCGGCGGTTTTCATTCTCCCATGATGGCAAGTGCAGCCGAGGCATTCGGTGCAGCCATTGCCGATATGGAGATCAACACACCGAAACTGCCTGTGATCAGCAATACCTATGCAAAACCCTATGATGACGCTGTGAAGGCTACCATGCAGGCACAGATTCACAATCCTGTGCGCTGGGTGGATACCATTCGTTTGCTGTACGCAGAGGGCTATGACACCTTTATTGAGTGCGGAGTGGGTAATACCCTCGTCAAGCTGATTGCCAAAATCGTACCGGATGCAAAGGCATATGCCGTGGAAGATATGGCATCCTTGCAGGTGGCGGTTGCAGCCGTAAAGGAGGCGCAGGCATGACGCTTACCGGAAAAACAGCCATCGTTACAGGCGGCTCCCGGGGCATTGGCAGAGCAGTATGCATCGCCCTTGCGGAGATGGGTGCCAATATTGCGTTGATTTACGCAGGCAACGCCGAAAAGGCAGAAGAAACCTTGCGGTTGCTTGCTGCATATCCTGTGCAGGCAAAGTCATATTGCTGCAATGTCGCCGATTTTGATGCAGCCAAGGCGACTGTCAGCGAGATACACAAGACCTTTGGCAGCATTGATATCTGCGTGAACAACGCCGGCATCACCAAAGATAAACTGATGCTTTCCATGAAGCCAGAGGAATTTGCAGCGGTCATTGATATCAACCTGACGGGTGCGTTCAACATCCTGAAACAGGTCTACCCTGTGATGGCAAAGCAGCGCAGCGGTAAGATCATCAATGTCAGCTCGGTGGCAGGTTTGATGGGCAATGCAGGGCAGGTCAATTATGCGGCTTCCAAGGCAGGGCTCATCGGCATGACCAAAAGCATTGCAAAGGAACTTGCCCCCCGTGGTATCTGCTGCAATGCCATCGCCCCAGGATTCATCGCCACGGATATGACCGAGGCGTTTCAGAATCAGCCTGAGGTGATGAATGCCATTCCCATGAAGCGTATGGGCAAGCCCGAAGAAGTTGCCGCGCTAGTGGCATTTTTGGCATCGCCTATGGCAGATTATATCACCGGTGAAGTCATCCGCATTGACGGCGGCATGGCGATGTAATACTGCATTTACTGAGAATACAGAAAGGAAATCACGTTGAGATGAAACGAGTAGTAGTTACGGGCATCGGTGCTGTGACCCCCGTGGGCAATGATGTTCCCACATTCTGGGCATCCCTTCTGGAGGGGAAAAACGGCATTGCACCTATTCAAGCCTTTGACGCAACACCGTATAACTGGCAGCTTGCTGCTGAAGTAAAGGATTTCGATGCCGCAGCTGTTCTGGATAAGATCACCGCACGCAAGACCGATCCCTTTGTGCAGTTTGCCCTTGCTGCAACCCAAGAGGCAATGAACGACAGCGGCATTGCAGGTACACTGGAGCCAGAGGAGCTTGGTGTGTATTACGGTTCGGGCATTGGCGGATTCCAGACCCTTTGTGCGCAGCATATTTCTATGCTGGAGGGCGGCCCTCGTAAGGTTGCGCCGCAGTTTATCAGCAAAATGATCTATAACATCGCTGCCGGCAACATTGCGATCCGTTTTCAGGCAAAGGGTGCCAATATGGCGATTTCTACCGCCTGTGCAACCGGAACCACAGCCATCGGAGAGGCATATCGTGCCATTGCCATGGGTACACAGACCGCCATCATCTGCGGCGGTTCAGAGGCAGCCATTTCGCCCCTTGCTCTGGTGGGATTCGGCAACGCTATGGCACTGAGCAGTGCCAAAGATCCTGATGCTGCATCTCTGCCCTTTGATGCGCGCAGAGGCGGCTTTATTATGGGTGAGGGCGCAGGTACGCTGATTCTTGAGGAGTACGAGCACGCCGTTGCGCGCGGTGCAAAGATCTATGCAGAGGTATGCGGTTACGGTGCAACCTGTGACGCACACCATGTCACTGCGCCCGATCCTGAGGCAGCACAGGTGGCAAGAGCCATTACGCTGGCTTGCAAGGATATGGCAGATGTGGATCCCTCGCAGATTTATGTCAATGCCCACGGCACAGGCACTGCAATGAATGATAAAACCGAGACCACCGCGCTGAAAAAAGCATTCGGTGAGCAAGCAAAGAAGCTGCATATCAGCTCGACCAAGTCCATGACCGGTCATATGCTTGGCGCAGCCGGTGCAGTGGAGGCAATTGCTGCGATTCTGGCATTGCACAACGATGTAATTCCGCCTACCATCAACCTGAAAGAAGCAGACCCTGAACTGGATTTGGACTATACCCCCAATACCCCCGTCAAAACGCCTGTTTCGCTGGCGATTTCCACATCACTGGGCTTTGGCGGCCATAATGCCTGTGTTGCATTCAAGAAGGTGCAGGCATGAATCGCGAAGAACTGATGAAAATTCTTCCCCACCGCGATGTGATGCTTTTACTGGATGAGGCAGAGGTCATTGACGGTGTTGCACACGGTAAGCTTGCCATTACCGGCGATGAGTGGTTTCTGAAAGGGCATTTTCCCGATGAGCCCATCGTCCCCGGTGTGATACAGTGCGAGATTCTTGCGCAATCCACCTGTGTATTGCTGCAGGATGCGATCGCCGATGCGCCAAATGGCGTGCGCACGCTGTATACAGGGCTGAACAACGTGAAGTTTCGCAAGCCCGTGCGCCCTGGCGATGTGTTCCGCACCGAGTGTGTAATTGAAAAGCAGAAGGGCCCCTTTTATTTTGCAAGCGGCAAGGGCTATGTCGGCGATACCCTCTGCATCAGCGCAGAGTTTTCCTTTGCCGTGCAGAAGCTGTAAGGAGTAACTATGGAAAATTTGATCCGTAAGGTCAAGGAAGCGTTTCGTTTTGAACCCCGTGATGAACGCTATACCTGCAAAAACTGTGGTACGGAACATTCCCGTAAAACATTAATGAAGCGGTATATGGTCTGCCCCGATTGCGGCGCATACTATCGTGTTACCCCCAAAGACCGCATTAGCATGGTGTGCGACGACGGCACTTTCAAAGAGATGTTTTCTAATATCGAAAGCAAAAACTTCCTTGATTTCCCAAAATATGATGATAAGCTGCGTCAGGCAAAGGAGCAGACCGGCGAAAAGGAAGCTGTGATTTGCGGCAGAGCAAAGATCGGTTCCGTACCTGCCTGTATTTTTATCATGGATTCGCGCTTTATCATGGCAAGTATGGGCTCGGCAGTGGGTGAGAAAATCACCCGACTGTTTGAGTATGCCACCAAGCAGAAACTGCCCGTGATCGGCTTTTGCTGTTCTGGCGGTGCAAGAATGCAGGAGAGTATTCTCTCACTGATGCAGATGGCAAAGGTCAGCGGTGCGGTACAGCGACACGGGCGGGCAGGCAATCTGTATATTGCAGTGTTGACTGACCCGACCACAGGCGGTGTCACGGCAAGCTTTGCGATGGAGGGCGATATTATTCTTGCAGAGCCGAAAGCACTGATCGGTTTTGCAGGCAAGCGCGTCATTCAGCAAACAGCAAAAACGGCATTCCCCGAGAATTTCCAGACGGCGGAATTTATGCTGGAGCATGGCTTTGTGGACGCCATCGTTTCGCGGGAAAACATGAGAGAAACCTTGGGGCTTCTTTGTTCGCAGCATCGAAAGGTGGGTAGATCGGCATGAGCAAGAGCATTTATCAGGTATTTAAAACCGCCCGTGCAGGCGCTAGACCCACCGCGGCAGCCTATATCGAGGAGTTGTTTGACAAGCGCATCGAGCTTCATGGCGACCGCCGTTTTGCCGATGATGCGGCAATTATCGGCGGCATCGGATATCTGGGCGGCATTCCCACTACATTCATCGGCATTGAAAAGGGCGCAGATCTGCAATCGCGCATGGCGCATAATTTTGGCTGCCCTAAACCGGAAGGGTACCGCAAGGCACTGCGTTTGATGAAACAGGCAGAAAAATTCCAACGCCCTGTGGTTTGCTTTGTGGATACCATGGGTGCGTTCTGCGGCGTAGATGCTGAGGAACGGGGCCAGGGCGAAGCCATTGCTGAAAATCTTGTGGAGATGATGGGTTTGCAAACCCCTGTCATTTCCGTAATTATCGGTGAGGGCGGTAGCGGCGGCGCATTGGGCCTTGCCGTTGCAGATCGGGTGTATATGCTGGAAAACGCCGTGTATTCTGTCATTGCTCCCGAAGGCTGTGCCAATATCCTGTGGAAGGATGCCCAGCGTGTAGAGGAAGCTTGCGAGGCGTTGCATATCACCGCAAAAGATATGTTGGAATTTCAGGTTGCGGAAAAGATCATTGCCGAGGATTTTTCCCATTTTGATATGATGTGCGAGAATCTTAAGCGCGAACTGGTGGAAGATATTTGTCATCTGGCATCCATGCCCAAGTATGATCTGCTGGAGAACCGTTACCACAGATACCGCGCCTTTGGCGTCTATCGCGAGGAATAAAACAACGTTTCAATCACGTCAGCGGTACCCCTTCGTAGTTGGGGTACCGTTTTCATTTTCGTGTGAGATAGCAGGATAGCAGATATACCACGCCGCCGCAGCCAATGGCAAGCAGCAGGGCAGGGGCATTGCCGAAATGCGCAAGTCGTCCGTACATCAGCTTTGCCGTGGCAGCACACAGTCCCCCTGCGGCAAGGTATTTTCCGCAGATCTGCCCTATGGGAATTTCGATACCTGTTTTCTGCTTCAATACGGCATATCCGCGCAGAAGGATCACTGCGTAGCACAGCAGCGTGGCAATTGCCGCACCGTTGAGATGAATGGCAGCAAGACGCATCAACACCAAATTGCCTGCCACTTTGATGCCCAGCCCCCAAAGCATCACCCAAACGGTCTGATCGGCATAGCCTGCCGCTTGCAGCATACTGAAGATCGGTTGGGTCAGCGCAAGAAATATCACCGCGATGCCAAGAATCATCAGCGGCGGCGCGGCGGCAGTTACCTCGGCAGTGCGCAAGGGAAACAACAGCGTCAAAATCGGCTGTGCCAGCGCGAAAATGCCCAGCCCTGCCGGAATACAGAGAAATGCAGTGGCGGAAAGTGCCGTTTTGGCATCGCGCTCCATTGCAGATTTGTCCATCCGGGCACAGGCATCTGCAAAGGCAGGCAGCACACTTTTGCTCATCATGTTGGTGACCGACGGTACCAGATTGAATACCGTCACCGCCAATCCCGAAAAAGCACCGTACAGAAAATTAGCGGTTGCCGCCGCCTCATCATGAGAGGGCATGGCGGTGTAGCCGAATTGTGCCGGTGCTTTGCGTATCACATCGGTGAGACAGTGCAGCACCGTAAACAGATCGGTCAGCGTGGTGAGATTCGTGACCAGTGAACCGATGGCTACAGGGATGAGTATGCGCACCAATCGGCGGTAAAGGGTTTTGCGCGCAGTACAGGGCAGTTTGGCTTTCTGGATACGAAAGGGCACACAGATCAAAAATAGCAGCCCTGCCGCCGCAGAGATGGTCACGCCTAGTATAGCAGCCGCTGCACCGTCTGCCAGCGTATCTTTGCCTCCAAGGGTGATTTTTTGCGATACGGCAAGGTGGCAGAGCAGCACACCGCATATCACCCGTGTAACGCCTTCGGCACATTGCGAAAGGGCAGTGGGGGTCATACAGCGCAGACCCTCGCAGCTACCGCGGAATACCGCGCTGATACAGCAGATGAACACCGTTGGGGAGAGCATCTGCACGGCAAGTGCTGCAGGGGGATTCCCAAGCAGATGATCGCAGATGGGCTTTGCACAGACAAACAAAACTGTGCTTCCAAAAAGTCCCAGAACGCCAAACAAACGAAACGCACAGCTACGAACCGCTTGTATGACCGCATGATCGCCCTTGGCGGCGGCTTCTGCGGTGAGAGTCGCTACAGCGGTATTCATACCCGTGACGGATAGCGCGAAAACAGGCAAAAAGACACCGTATGCCGATGAGAAATATCCCATGCCCGTGCCGCCCAGAAGCTGTGTCAGCGGAATACGGAACAACGCTCCGCAAAGCTTTGCAAAAATAACAGACGCCATTAGTATGACAGACCCTTTGATTACGCTTTGTGTTTTCATGGGCTGCTCCGTTCTGCACAAGGTTTTATACGATTTGTGCGGATGCTTGCAAAAAAATCTATGGGGAATACTCAAATTTATGTTGCAATCTTTGAAAATATGTGTTATAATGAGTTGTATTAGTGCAATGACGCTGTGTCATATGCCCGAATTTTGAAAGGACGATTTGTTATCATGGCTACTGTACGCTCTCTTTCCAGAGTTCCCGTATCAAAGGAGTATTTAAAAACCCGCAGTCAGGCACTGCGTCTTTCTCCCTCCAATTTTACCCAGTTTTTGACCGAACATACCCTCTACGGTGTGATTGTTGATATGCCCATGTCGCCGACTGTCATTACCACGATGGCTTGTTTTGTCAATGGTGCCGCAAACCTGTATTTCAGCAATGGCGCGGATTATTCCGGTGCGGCACAGCGTTATCCCGCAGTGGTACAGGCAACCCGTCTGTTTGTCAACAATGCAGCACAATATCTTGAGGATGCCGAGCCTGCATCATCCTTTGAGCTGCCCATGGCACAGACGCACTATGTCTATTTCCTGACCACCGGCGGCGCATACCGTATGGCAATCAAGGCGACCCAGTCCAACCAGAATCCCAAGGAGCGCACACTGATGCGTTTGTATCAGCGCGTGATGGGCGAGCTGCGTACCGCACAGATGAAAGATCGTGCGGCAAATCAGAAGTAAACATAAGACAGCATAACCGAAAGGAACGAGTACACAGTATGTGTCAACATGAATCAACAGCCGCCCCGAAAAAGCGTATCTTCAGCGGTATTCAGCCCACGGGCGTTTTCACACTGGGCAATTATATCGGTGCGGTGCGCAACTGGGGCAAATTGCAGGATGAATACGAGTGCATCTACTGCATCGTAGACCTGCATGCCATTACCGTCATGCAGGGGCCTGCCGAGCTGCGCAACAATACGATGCGTGCCTATGCGCTGATGCTTGCCTGCGGCATTGACCCGCAGAAAAGCGTTGCCTTTATCCAGAGCCACAATCCCAATCATGCAGAGTTGAGCTGGGTGCTTTCCTGCTCTACCATGTTTGGCGAATTGAGCCGTATGACGCAGTTCAAGGATAAGAGTGCCCGCCATGCAGATAACATCAACGCAGGTCTGTTTACCTACCCTGTGCTGATGGCAGCCGATATCCTCGCATATAATGCGGATCTGGTGCCCATCGGTGCCGACCAGAAGCAGCATCTGGAACTTGCCAGAAATGTTGCCGTGCGGTTCAATCAGCGGTTTGGCGATACCTTTACCGTGCCGGAGCCCTATGTGCCGCAAAACGGTGCCCGCGTGATGTCGTTGCAGGATCCCACTAAGAAGATGTCCAAATCCGATGAAAACGCCAATGCCTGCGTTTATATTCTGGATGACAAGGATACCATTATGCGCAAATTCAAGCGCGCCGTCACCGATTCCGATGCAGAAGTCTGCTACCGTGAGGGAAAGGACGGTATCAATAATCTAATGACAATTTATGGTTGCGTTACCGGCAAGACCATGGACGAGATTACCGTCGAGTTTGCAGGGCGCGGCTATGGCGATTTCAAGATTGCCGTTGGCGAGGCGGTAGCAGATCATCTTGCACCCGTGCGCAATGAGTATGCAAGACTCTACGCAGATAAGGCATATCTCAACGAGTGCATTGCTACCGGCAGTGAGCAGGCATATCGTATGACGCGCAAGGTGCTTTCCAAGGTGTACCGCCGCGTGGGCTTTGTGGATCATAAATAATAGGTGCGGCGGTGCTTTTGGTTGCTGAAGATACCGCCGTTTCTGCTTTGATAAGGAGTGATACTATGGATTCGGAAACCATGACCATTGACCAGCGCATTGCAGCAGTGCGTGCGCTGCCGCGCTACGATATGAACGCCCTGATGGAAGTCATGCTGCTGCTGCGCAGCGAAAAGGGCTGTCCCTGGGACAGAGAACAGACTCATCAATCCATTCGTGCCGATTTTCTTGAGGAGTGCTATGAGGCAATTGAGGCAATCGACTGCGATGACCCTGCCATGCTCCGTGAGGAATTGGGCGATGTGCTGCTGCAGGTGGTTTTTCATGCTTGTATTGAGCAGGAACAGCAACGCTTCACCTTTGAGGATATCTGTGACGAGCTGGCACGCAAGCTGATCGTGCGGCATCCCCATGTGTTTGGCAATGTGACCGTCAGCGACAGCGGCGAGGTGCTGAAAAACTGGGATGCCATCAAAAAGGAGACCAAATCGCAGAAAACCTACACGGATACGCTGGATGGCGTGTGCAAGGCTCTGCCGGCATTGATGTACGCCCAGAAGCTTGGCAAACGGGCATCCCGTGCAGGCATGGATTGGGACTCTGCCGAGGCTGCCTTTGCTTGTGTGCGCGGTGAAGCGGATGAGTTGGAAGCCGCCATGAAAAGCGGCAATGCTGACGAGATTGAGGAAGAACTTGGCGATTTGCTTTTCTCCTGCGTGAATACTGCCCGTCATCTGGGGATTGACGCGGAGAACGCCCTGCGCCGTGCCGCATTGAAATTCAAGAACCGTTTTGCAGCCACCGAGCAGTTGGTGCTTGCTGATGGCAAACAGATGCCCGACCTCCCTCTGGAGGTGCTGGATACCTACTGGGCAAAAGCAAAATCCCAGGCAAAACACTGAACATCGCTTAGGGAGGAATACACTGTGCGATTGGATAAATATCTGAAAGTTTCGAGGCTGATGAAGCGCAGAACCGTTGCCAATGAAGCCTGTGATGCAGGCAGGGTTTCCGTCAACGGTAAGCCTGCAAGAGCATCCTATGAGGTGAAGATCGGCGACCTGTTGGAGATCGCCTTGGGACAAAAGGTGATGCGTGTGCGCGTTGCCGCCGTCAACGAGGTCATCCGCAAAGAGGACGCCGCAACCATGTATACCATTGAACCGTAACGCTCTTTCCCATTGACTGAAGGCAACCCTACTGAAAAAGGGCTTTCTCTCAATTTGCATTGCGAAAACGCCGCATAAAATTTCACTGGGGGGCATCCATATGCCCCCCAGTGATGTATAGGTGTCCAATCTATGAAAAGGATACAGGGAAAAGCGATACTCAAGTTTTGGGACGCAGCGCAAATTGTGTGCGGTAGCTTTCATACAGATCTTGGAAACCGGCATTCTCGGCTTCCCTGATGTTATGCAGATAGCTGTGTGCCTCAAAGGTATCATGCTCCGCCTCGATGAGCGCCACGGCAACATTGGAGCAGTGATCGGAGATACGCTCGTAGTTGTTCAGCAGATCCGTCAGGATGAATCCCAGTTCAATGGTGCAGTTGCCGCGCTGCAAGCGGAGAATATGCCTTGCCTTGATCTCTGAGATCAGGCTGTCGATGACCTGTTCCAGCGGCTCTATACTGGCAGCAAGGGCAAGATCATTTTCATTGAACGCTTTAATCGTACGCTCAACGATCTCATGCAGTGCCTGTGTCAGAATCGCAAGCTCCTCAGTAGCATGCTGGGAGAAGGTGATTCCCTTTTTCGTGATCTCGTCGGCAACTCCGATCAGATTCTTGGCATGGTCGCCCATACGCTCCAGATCGTTGATGGAGTGCAGCATTTTCGCAACCTTGCGATGGTCTGCATCGGAAAGCTGCGTGTGGGAAAGCTTGACCAGATAGGTGCCAAGCTTGTCCTCGTAGCGGTCGATGTCATCCTCCAGTTGATCGACCTGCTGTGCAACCTCATCGCTCCACTTCGTCAGCAGCGAGGTACCCTCCATAACGGCAACCCGTGCGGCAGTTGCCATTTCGATGGCGGCTTCATTTGCCTTGGCAACCGCAAAAGCAGGCATGGTCAAAAGACGGTCGTCCATCATGATGTTATCCTCGCTCTTGGCAGTGGGTTCTTCCTTGATGACCTTGTTGGCAAACTTTTCCAGTTGCTTGGTAAAGGGCAACAGGATCAGCGTGGTGATGACATTGAACAGACTGTGGCAGACGGCAATCATGAAGGGGGAGATGGCAGTGTCGATGATGGCAGGGTGAAAGATCGCCTCAACGAGCATAAAGGGCACAAGGCATATGACCGTGCCGATGATATTAAAGGAGAGATGCACCACGGCAACCTTTTTGGCGTTTTTGTTTACGCCGATGCTGGAGATCATTGCAGTGACACAGGTGCCAATGTTCTGACCCATGATAATCGGGAACGCAATGCCGTAGGTGACTTCACCAGTCAGCGAGAGTGCCTGCAGAATACCAACCGATGCAGCCGAGCTTTGGATTACGCCGGTAAATGCTGCACTGAATAGCAGTGCCAGCAGGGGATTCTTGAAGGCGGTCATCAGATCCTTGAACTGCGGCATATCGGCAAGGGGTGCCATCGCGTCAGACATCATGGTCATACCGTACATCAGCACGGAGAAACCCACTGCAATGTTACCGATGCTCTTGCGCTTCTGAGTTTTGCCCACCATAATCATGATGACGCCGATCAGTGCCAGAATGGGGGCAAAATTCTTGGGCTTCAGCAGGCTGACGAAGATATTGCCACTTTCCAGACCGGCAAGACTCAGCAGCCATGCGGTCAGCGTTGTGCCGATGTTGGAGCCCATCAGTACGCCGATGGTTTCACCAAAAGAAAGGATACCCGAATTGACAAGACCCACCAGCATAACGGTCAGTGCAGAGGAAGACTGAATGGCAATGGTGATGCATGCGCCAACAAGCAGACTCAGCAGCTTGTTGGATGCCACCTTACGGAGCATATGCTCCATTTTGCCGCCTGCGATCTTCTCAAGCCCCGATGACATGATATTCATGCCATATAGGAAGAATGCAAGCCCGCCGATGAGCGTAATGACCGAAAAAATATCCATAGGTTCCGTTGTTGTGCCAAAGGGCACAACGCTCCTTTCCAGAGAATACATAATTCCACAGGATATTCTAGCAGCAAAATGTTAAATTCAGTTTTGTGCTTTGTAAAATCCATGTTAAATTTCTGCAAATTTCGACAGATTTTTCTGCTTCCATTGCTGTGGTTCAGCGCAGCCGCTTTATTGAAGCAAAAATTGTGAATCATAGTGATATTATACTTAACGCAACTTGCTACAAACGGCATAATGCACAGAAATTATTCCGTATCTTGCAAAAATTCGCGAATTATGATATAATGACTGTACTTTGAGTATCGGGGAGGTTTTTCACCATGAAAGAAACTTGCAAACGTTTGCATTCAGGCATTGTCGCCATGGCGATCTCTGCCAATGCTACTGCGTGTATGCTTGCTGTACCGGCAGTGCAGGTGACCGCAGCCGAACCGCTGCTGTTCGCTGAAGCGGAGGACTGCGACCTCATCAGCGGCAGCCAGATTGCTACCAATGTGTACGGCACAGAGTATCCGGGATATAGCGGAGAGGGCTTTGTATGGGTCGCAAATGGCGGCGGCATTCAGTTGAATGTTGACCTTGCTGAGGGCGCAATGTATGAGATCACTACACGCTGCTGGATGTATCTGGACGGTACCCGTTCCCAGACGGTTACGGTGGACGGCGAGCAAGTGGCAAATGTGCCGATTCCCAACAAGGGCGAGTGGATCGACTTCAGTTTTGGCTATTTTTATATTCCAGCAGGCGAGCATACCATCGAGATCAGTGGTGCAGGCAGTTACTATTTCGTGCTGTATGATACCGTAACTTTCGACTATGCCGATATGCCCGAAATGAATGTGCCTGCCACGCCAAGTGATCCCAAGGCAACTGCAGAAACAAAGGCGCTGATGCAATATATGACTGCGCAGTACGGGGATTATATCATCTCCGGTCAGCAGGAGATCTACGGCAGCGGCAACAACGGCGATTCTGAGTTGGAATTCGAGTACATTTTTGATGCAACAGGGCAGTATCCCGCCATTCGCGGCTTTGACTTCATGAACTACAATAATATGTATGGCTGGGAGGACGGCACCACAGGCCGCATAATCCAGTGGGTGACACAGCGCGGTGGCATCGCAACTGCCTGCTGGCACATCAATGTGCCCAAGGATTTTGACAACTATACCCTAGGCGATTTTGTGGACTGGGAGCAGTGCTCTTATGCAAACTACCAGAAAACCGGCAGCACCTTCAATACCGAAAAAGTGTTGACTGAGGGTACCAAGGAGCGCGAATTCTTTGAGGCGAATGTTGCATTGCTTGCCGAGCAACTGCTGATGCTGCAAGAGGCAGGCGTGCCGGTGATCTTCCGCCCTCTGCACGAAGCGCAGGGCAACTATGGCAGATACGGTGACGGCACTGCATGGTTCTGGTGGGGCGACCGCGGCCCGGAGGTGTTCAAGGAACTGTGGAAGCTGCTGTATACGCTGCTGACCGAGAAGCACGGCGTGCACAATTGTATCTGGGAACTGAATCTCTATGAACTGGATAATTCCGATGAATGGTACCCCGGTGACGCCTATGTGGATATGATCGCATACGATAAATACGAGGGTTCGCCCTACACATGGAACTATGATCCGGCAACCTCTGTGTTCCTGAAGCTTGTGGGGTATTCCAACGATACCAAAATGGTTGCACTTGCCGAGACCGATAAGATCCCCTCTGTGGAACAGATGCTCAACGAAGGTGCCATGTGGTCTTATTTCTGCCCGTGGTACGGTTCTTTCCTTACTGACGGTACCACCAATCCCACAGACCATCTGCACACGGTGTACAACAGTGATGCTGTCATCACACTGGATGAGCTGCCCTCTGACCTGTATGGTTATGAGCGCGGCAATGGCGGCAACTGGGATGTTGAGGGGGCATATGAGTGCGAGGACGGCACAATTACCCGAAACAACGGCACTGCGATCATCGACTACAAGTATTGCTCCGGTACGGGCTATGTGTTCCTGCAGGGGGAAGACGATGCCATTGAGCAGACTGTTACGGTCGATGAGGCAGGCACGTACTATCTTTCCTATGGTTATCAGCAAAGATATGAGGAACTTGGCAAGACCCAGATGCTCTATGTCAACGGCGCGGAGCAAGGCGAGGTGTTCTTCCCGTTCTCCGTCATGTTCAGGGAGTCGGAAAGCATTCCCGTGGAGCTGAAAGCAGGCACCAATATCATCAAGCTGGTGTCGGTGGAGGGCTGGACTTACTACGACTATCTGCTGGTGAGCGATACGGCAAAGCCTGTAGAACCCGGTACCACCGAGCCTCCTGTGTCGGACGATTACAAGGCAGGCGATGTCAACTGCGACAACAATGTGAAGATCGGTGATGTGATTTTGTTGAACCGTTTCGTCCTATCGTTGATGATATTGTTAAACTAAAA
>JAEDLR010000052.1 GCA_016295145.1 Oscillospiraceae bacterium | reverse complement strand
GTCACTCTTTACACTATACTACCACAATCATCGGTATATGTCAAGCGGTATTTCATATCTGAAAGAAAAAATTTTCTTTTCAGTTTTGCAATCATCTTATTCTTTCGGAAAGGAGGCTCTACCTATGATTTCTTACGAACCTTTTTGGGACTACCTTGATTGGCACGAGATTTCCACCTACACGCTAATCAACAAACATCACATAAGCAGCAGTACAATCAACCGTCTGCGACATAACCTACCTATCAGCACAGCGACTATTGACAAACTGTGTGAAATCCTGAAATGCCCTGTTGACGATATTATTATCCACCTCGACAACGAACAAAAGGGATGAAAAGCGGTCTGCTCAAAAGCTTGACTATATTGCCAACTTGGCTTGATTGAGCGTATGCTTCGCCTGTTGACTATACCGCTACTTTAGCCTGAACTTGGGTAAAGGCTTTTACAAAAAAGGATTAGAGTTTGAAACCTTTTAATTATTCCACACTTTTTAATTATTCCTCCGACCGCTGTTTTTGAGGGGTAACAACGACTCTGTTTTACACACCATCCATGCACTGAACAATGCCCAGAACAGCATAACCATAACGCCCAGCATGTTACACAATATGATCCCTGACCAACGGAAATTCCAATTGTATGACGGCAGGTGGAAGCCCACAAAAAATATTGCAGTAGACAAAATACCGATACGCGACAACCCATGCTTGCGAAACCAATCCAATAAAAGGCCGCGAAAAATAATCTCTTCTATCATTGGGGCTACAACAGCACTGCTTATAAAACTTTCTAATACAAAAGTGGTTGGTCTATCCAACCACTTTGCCTCCTGCGCTCCGAAAAAGCCGATCAAAAGATAGCGCTCGGCGATCTCGCAAACCAGTACAATCGAAAAAACAGCGGCTATTGACAGCAATAAAAGCTTTGGGTTGACTACCCACGGACGAATCTGAGATAAGAACTGATATCGAAACAAAAGATGAGCCCCTACAATAGCATACGCTACAAAGGCAACATACAATATGTACTCAAGAATAGTTTTCTTCGTTTTTTCAGATAACACAGAATCTGTCAGTTGTGTGATGGCATCACAAAGTACATAGGCAAGCAGAACAGTAATGAGTGTCAACAAAAGCATCAACATCGTGATCCCGATATATCTCCCAATTTGTTGTAATATTTTAAGCGCTCGGTTCTGCATAGCAATCCTCACTTCTCCTTTAAGCTCTCCCCGAAGCCTTTCATAATCGGCTCAAGGAAGTATTCCATCACTGTTCGCTGATCGGCTTTAATCTCCACAGTGCCAGAAAGGCCTGAAATGACATCAATGCCATCCGGTACATCGGTGATCTCAATCTTCACCAGATGTCAAGTGTATCATCCTCTCTGATTTTTAATCCGTCACCCAAATCCTTCAGCGTCACTGTATCCTTCATTGGTTGTCCATTGATGTAGATCACGCTTTTGACTGCTTCTTGTGTCCAATTTTCAGCAGCATGTTGCACAGGTTCCGTATCAAGCACTGCCAGCAGTTTGCTTTTAACATCATCAGGCATAGTTTGATAGTTTGCATCTACCAAAACATCTACCGCTGAGGATGCTTGTTCTCCATCGCTGCATCCGGCCGAACACAACAGGCAGCCGCAAAGCAGCAAAGAGCATATCTGTTTCTGCACAATATCCCTCCAAAAAATAAAAATAAAAGCGATTTCTCGTTTTCAGGCTCAAATGCAGCACATTTCGCAAAAAAGTCAACCATATGGGAGTTCCGCAATCGTTTTTCGTAAAATATTACAGAACAAGAGAGTAGTCTGTCAATTTCTCAGTCAGATATTCTTTCAAAAATTCTTCGTGTGTTGTTGCCATGATTAACCTCCGTTATTATGTTATGATCTCAAAATTATAGAATATCGCTTGAACTTTACCCGCATCATTAAACAACAAATAACATAATTTGTTGCCATCAGCATCGGTATAGTTGAAAGAACGATCAGTTTCCTCGTAGGGAGTACCAAGCGCCTCTTTCACTTCCTGCATAGTAGCCCCTTCGCCGATACCATTGATTTGTATCGCGCCCGTGATTCCATCAGTCTTATTAGGGTCATCAGTACCAAATCGAATCGCTTTCCTTTGACGCAAGTCACCTGTATCGGCCTCGCTCAGCTTTACGATAAACGCCGACTTTCCCCGGTAAAGTATCGTATATGTTGTACCCACCTGACTGGCTTCATCAAACACATAGTCTTCGCCCAACTGATCAATACAAAACGGCAGTGTAATGGACTTCCCGTTGATACGAACAGTCTCGGAGAGACTTTCAAACGTCCAACCACCATCAGGTACGGGCGCGGCCTGAAAGTTTGAGTCAACCACAATTTCTACCGCTGAGGATGCTTGTTCTCCATCGCTGCATCCGGCCGAACACAACAGGCAGCCGCAAAGCAGCAAAGAGCATATCTGTTTCTGCACAATATCCCTCCAAAAAATAAAAATAAAAGCGATTTCTCGTTTTCAGGCTCAATTGTAGCCCATTTCGCAAAAAGAGTCAACCATATGGGAGCTCCGCAATCGTTTTTCGTAAAATATTACAGAACAAATCGGAAGATTGTGGATTTTTTGTGAACATCGAAAGAGAATGCTGTAGCTGTAATCAACCCATTCCAACCTCTTGACATTCGTTACTTTCTTGGGTATCTTAAGGCAAATATAGGAACAGCAATTAACCCCACTGACGTGACTCTGCCATATGTCGAACAAATGGCAAACGGAATTAATCCCTTAAATCAGCAGCCCATTGCAGAGCAAGATCTACTGAATAATGTGCACATATCCCGCTGCTTGTTTTTTGTTTCAGATGTTCTGCAATCCGTCATTGAAAACACCACTGCAAAATCGTCAAAACGAAAAAGAGGTCCCGGGCTGTTCTATATCACAGATGAACAGATCAAAGCATTACAACCGTCAGAACATGACTTGCTTATTAGTCATATAGCTGACATTATCAATGTGGTAGCTGAAGAAAATCAATGCAAAAGGATCTCAGCCTCACTGATCAATCAGTGGCTTTTGCACACCGGATTATTGGAACTGAAAGAAGAACGATTTAAGGTTGCCTCACTGCAGGGTACGCAGCTTGGCATCCGTTCAACAATACAAACCGCTCTGGATGGAAGAGAATATTACCGAAACATCTTCTCTCCGGCTGCACAGCAGTTTATTTTTGATAATCTTCCGGCTATTCTTGTTTTTCGTGACATGGAATAACTACACAAAACACCGCCAATGGAACATCCATCGGCGGTGTTTTTCATGATCCGCTGCGTTCCAGATAAACATCCGGCAGCAAGATCGCATATTCTTTTCCGTCGCCCTGATTCTTCCAAGCCAGCACAAAGCGAACGGTTGCCTTTACAACACGATAGCCCTTAGCAGCCAGCCTTTCCAGTTTGGCATGAAAATCCTTAGAAAACTGTGCAACCGGATTCCCATTGGCATAAAGCCGCCAGTTATGCACTTTCAATTCGGTTCCGCTTCTGATGGACAACAAACTCTCCTGCTTATCCATAAAGAACCCGAGAAAAACGTCACGATGAGACATTTGCAGCACTAAGGATCCGGGCTTTTCATAGCGATTGGTATCCGTTTGCTTGAGCACACCTGTTACGGAAAGTGCATCAAACACATGGGAATTATCATGGATATATAAGGTTTCTTTGGCACGAGTCATGCCCACATACAGCTTACGACGTTCTTCGTCCGTAGTTGTGGGGTGTTCTGCCAATAAAATATACACATGATCGAATTCTCTGCCTTTGGCTTTGTGCATGGTAGAAACCATAACCGTACCGCTTTCCGCACGGAAAAAGTCCTCCATCTTGGATTCCAGTAAAAACTGTTTGAAGTCACTGCGATATTTCCGTTCATTGGCATTCTCAAAGGCCGCAAGAACATCCAGACAGATCGGTAAAGCCGTACTGCTGCCGTAGTGGATCTGCATACTTTCCTTGGCTTGATTCCACAGTGCATCCGATATGACCGCATTGCCGGCAGGCGGTTTGCTTTTTCGCAGAAAATGCCGCAGCTCGGCAAGATCCGATAAGCGGAATCCATCCAGAGTCTGAATCAACTTGGCTTTTTGACCATGCTGCAGCAGCAGTCCCATTACCGAAAGTGCTTCGTCATTGGTGCTGGTCAGCACTGCCACAGAACCGCGCTCTGCGTTGGCCAGTAAATGCCGCACCACCGGCTCCTCCAGATTTGCCGACCGATGCTGCACGATCTGCACTGTTCCGCAAGCCTGCTGCACCGCCTCAATGGGTTCCCGCTTCATACGATCGCTGATCTGCTGAACAAAAGCATTGGCCAGCACAACAATATTCTGCTTGCTGCGGTAGTTCTGCAAAAGATCATACTGCACTGCATTGTGCTTTGTAATAAAGGAACGCATATATTCCGCATTGGCGCCACGGAAGCCGTAAATATTCTGGTCATCATCCCCTACGGCGATCACACGCATGGTTTCATTTTGCGCCATCAAAGCCTCGATCAGCGCAAATTCATGTGCATCCATATCCTGTGCTTCATCAATGACCAGCACTGTTTTGGCAATTCTTCCCTGCTCCACCTCGCCGTTTTGCAGCAAGGTGACTGCCTGTTCCACAACGTCCTGCGATTCATCCAGTGTTCCGATTTTGCCCAGCAAATCAAAGCAATAGGAATGGAAGGTTTTAATTTCCACAAAGGAAGCCGCATTACCGATCAGATCGCGCAATCGCTGTTTGAATTCAATGGCAGCCGCACGGGAAAATGTAACCATCAACAACTGTTCATGTTTCACATCCTCCAACAGCAGCAGGGAAGCCAGCTTATGCACCAGCACCTTGGTTTTGCCGGAACCCGGTCCCGCAACCACGACAATATACTGGGAACTGTTATCATCTATAATGGTGCGCTGTGCCGGGGAAAGTGATTCAAACAGCTCCATATATTTTTTTGGCGTGATGTTGCGTTCAATTTCCGCCTTACGGATGCCTGCAAAGTATTTTCGCAAAAAGCCCTGATACTCCATACAGAAATAATCACTGACAAACTGCAGGGCAGCATCATAGTCACGCACCATCATATTGGCATATTCACCCACTATGTGGATCTGTTGGATCTTCTGCTGATAAAACGCATCCAATTGACGGTAATCATCCTTTTTGTACTGGATCTTATTATCCAGCTCCAAGCGTTTCAGCTCCATGCCGCTGTACAGCACCATAAAGCCGCCTTCCAGCTTGATTGCCTGAATTTTTGCCAGATACAGCAGAGCTTCCTCCACGTCTTCCATGGTTACATCACGGGCAGTCAGTCCCATCTGGTAGGAGCGCATGATGCTCAGAACCGAGAACAGCACCAAGATCTCATTCTTCTCGGTATTCTGTTCAATGGATCTTTCATACAACTCATTGAGAACATAGGCAGCCAATTCTTGTCTTCTCCGACATTTCAGGATCATCTGAGCGCATTCTGTTTTCGGCTCTATGTACAGCTTTCCGCCGCTGCCGTCACTGACGATTTTGGCATAGCCTTTGATCATCCAGAAATAGGCAATGGTTTTCATTGCTTTGACCGTAGCGAATTTCATATCCCGCTCCAGTGCAATGCTGTTCCATTCCTTCAGATTGATCCATTCGCCCTCATCATGAAGCATATCCAGCATAAATGTTTCCAACCGAACGAAACGGTTCAGAGCCATTTTGGCTGTTTTTTCATTGACAGGCAGATAAGCGGTCAGATCCTCGGCATCAGCAAGCAGTTCCATCTGCCGCATCTGGTGGATAGAATGGATCACCGCTTCTTTTTCAATGCCCAATATATCGGAAATATAATCCACTCTGGATTCGGGATCATCTCCCTGGGCTTTCTTCACGGATCGGTCACTGATCAATCTTTGAATGATCCGCTTGGCATTGGTGCGCTCCGCATCCGTAAACAAATCGGATGCTTCGATCCGTTCCGAGGCTTCTGCCATGGTTCGGACCTGTATGCTGTCTGCAAACACTCTTGGACAGTTTTTTCCGCGTTTCACATAGCCTGCCTGCTCCAGTGCAGATATTGCCGTACGCACCCGAGTCTCCATCTCCGAATTACTATCATCCCAGCCGGCTTGTCTGGCCAGTTCCAACGCAGAACAGCAGACAGTAGGCCGTATGCGGGTCAGCTCTTTGACCGCTCTCCAGATCTGCTGGATCTCACTCATGCTCAGCTTGGTCTGATTCAGCAGAATAAAATGCTTATCCAGATCAGAATCGTTATACAACACATAGCATTCTGCCTGCAAAGATTCATTTCTGCCGGCACGTCCTGCCTCCTGCACATAATTCTCCAGCGAATCGGAAATATCGTAATGCACAACCAGCTTGACATTCGACTTATCTACACCCATGCCAAAGGCGGAGGTGGCTACGATCACCTGGATTTCATCCCGAATAAACATTTCCTGATTTTCGGATTTTTCCCGGCTGTCCATTTTACCGTTATAGGGCCGTGCGGAAATGCCGTCGTTAGAAAGACGTTCTGCCAGCATTTTGGTGCGCTTGGTACGGGAAACATACACAATGGTAGGACAATTCTTCAGCGAGATCAGATCACGCAGAGCTGTATATTTTTCCTCATCGTTTTCACGGTAGATCACTTCATACCGCAAATTGGTTCGGGAGGCATTGGTGGCATATAGCGTCAGATCCAGTGCCAGCTTCTCTTTGAAATATTCTTTGATATCACTGATGACTTTCTGCTTGGCCGTTGCCGTAAAGCATGATACCGGTATCCGATGCTGCAATCGTTTTTTGGATTCCAACTCACGGATAAAATCGCCGATATAAAGATAATCCACACGGAAATCCTGTCCCCATGCCGAAAAACAGTGGGCCTCATCAATCACAAAGCGTGAAATGGTGCGGGAAAGCAGCAGCCGTTCAATGGTCTTGGAGCGCAGCGACTCCGGAGAAATATACAAAATGGAGGCCATGCCATTCTGCACACGCTCAATGGCTTCCGCCCGTTCAATGGGACTTAGCAAACCATTGATGGTAACCGCTTCATAAATCCCTTTTTCTTCCAGATTGTCCACCTGATCCTTCATCAACGACTGCAGCGGAGATATCACCACAGTCAAAGCATGGGTTTGGGCACCATCAATCAAAGCGGGTAGCTGGAATGTAATGGATTTTCCGCCGCCTGTGGGAAAAATTGCAAGCAAAGCCTCTCCATGCACCGCTGCACGGGCTGCATTCTCCTGCAAAGGTTCTCCGTCATAAGTACGAAAACTATCATATCCGAAAGAACGCTTGAGCCAGTGATGAATATTCAGCTCTCGGCTGCAATACGAACAATTCCCACACGGAGTATTTCGCAGAAGCCGCATAAAGGTTTCTACAACAGGGTACTGATAATGCACCCATTTCGGTGTGATGGAATGGTCATCCTCCGCAGTGATCAATGCCAGACAATAAGCAAGCGCAATGGGGTGATTGGCAATCATGGCAGACAAACGGCAATTGGCACAGATTTTTCCTTCAAATACTTTCTGTATCAGCAGGGCTGTCTCTCCTGTCGGATGTGCGCCCATATAATGGAAGAATCCGCTGAATTCCTTTTGATCCGCAAGCAAGCTGCAATAAACCTTCTGTAAATCCGGCGGAAGTGCCAGATAAGCATTCACTTCATCATGAAACAGATCTCTCGCCTTGACTGCGTCATTCAATGGATTATTCAGCTCATCGGTCTGCAGTTTATCATCCTTTAACAGCTTATGATACGGCCGACTGGGAAACAGTAAGGGCGAAAGGCAGAGCGTATCAATGCAATGCACCGTCTCCCCGACTGAAATTGTACTTTGCAGGTATTGTAAATCATGGGCAATAATATTGTGACCACACAGATACCCCTTGCCCTTTATATACTCGGCAAATACCGCAGGCGATTGCGTATGCAATGGATTTCCTGCCGCATCTACCGCACCGTAATCCAATATTTTACCGCTTTCGGGATTGACTTCCAAATCAAAAAATGCAATGCTGCGCACACATCCACCCCCTTTTAACATAGTCTTTTGTTTCATTATAGCACATCTATGTCGAAATAGCAACGAAAAGTGAATATTATTTACTGCTCGCAACAGTTTTTCAACCTGCGCTCAAATCTGCTTTGGACACGTCTTTTTGCCGATGATATGTCTGTCGCATCGGTTATCAAAACGGGGTGTAGCGCATGAGTTTCTTCCGTGCCAATGAATACGACATACGGACGAGCAAAATATCAGCTTTCTCTTTCCGACAATACTATCGGCTGATTTCATGATCCGCCATACGAAGAAGCACTTGAAAGCCGGCCGCGATCAACGCATCCAGATATGTTTTGCATTGATTATTGGGTACACCCATTGCTTTGGCAATTTCGCTCAGCCGATGCTGTCCCATTGCGATTGCATACAAAATCCCATGGTACGATGCCGGCGTGCGGAAATTGTCACCCACCATCTGCCGCATGGTGCAATGGTATACCGAATCCGGCTGCATCCATCGTTTCAGATTGGTTTGGAAGGATTCCTTTTCATCATAATCCGCCAGCAGTCTGCCGATACCGCCTGTCATTGCATATACTCTTGCAACATCCGGTGCAGCCATGGTCGGAACCGCTTTTCTGATGTCCGTATAATCATAAGGATACAGGTAAAATGTCTGATGCTCCCCAAAGGATGCAGCATATCTGCAAGGAAGAAAAAAGAGATTCTTCATATCCGATAGAAACCCCGAAAGCCCTGCAATGGCATCCAATACAGCATCACAGCCTTTGAAATGCTCCATATCATCCAGCACCAATTTGCTTGTGTGCTTTTTGAAAAACGGTACCAGCAACCGAAACACCTCTGCCCAGTTGCTTGCCGAAGATACATCTGCCCATGCACTGACTGTGTTCTTAAATGCAGTCAGTGCATTTTTTTGATCAAGCCCCTGAAAGGAAAAGTAACAATGGAACTTTGTGTTCTGCACATACGCAGCTGCAAGAGCAGTTTTTCCGCAGCCTGCAACACCACAGATTTTTATGATGCGGTCATAGTTGTTTTCATATCTGCAATGCCGCACATGAGCTGCCGCCGTTTTCTGCAACTCCATGCGTTGTGATTCCATATTCAGCTTCATCATCTCACTCCTTTGTCATATCACGATGTGATTATTTTGATTATATCATGAAAGATGCTGTGTGTCAATGAATCTGCACACAGCATTTTTTGAGCATTCGTTGTGGAACTGCACAGCAGAGTGTGATCAAAACCAATTCTCCATTGTGCATCTCTCTGAATTTTCAAATACTTTTTGAAAAAAGGGCTATGTAAAGGGGCGTGCCGTGCCCCTTTTAGTAGAGGGGGTTGAACGAAACACAATGCACAAAAACAGATCACAGAATTTGTGCAAGCCTACAAAATTCATTAGTCGATGCATAAAACACCCCTTTTCCTCGGCTACAGGGTGAAAGGGAATTGTGAAACAGGATACAAAACTACATAGGCATCTTGAAAATTGAATCGCAGTCATTGCAAAACAAAGTTCTGATGGTGGGGTGGTGAGCCGTACCAGCCGCTCGAGACATACGCCATGACCTTGCAGCAGCAAGTGAGCGAACAATATGATCTCAGATCTGCACAGCCAATGCAGCAGGCGATGAAAGTCAGAACAGAGTGGTCAGGGAGTGATCCTCTCCGACAGCATGAAAGGCATCACGCATTTGCAAAGCTGCAAAGAATCCATACAGAAAGGAGGAATGCCATGGAAAACTTCACCCGCATCCCCAACAGCGCATTTGATCTTCACCTGTCATCCATTGAGTTTCATGTGCTGTGCTATCTCCTCAAGTGCAGAAACTCTGTCACAGGTAAATGCTTTCCCAGCTACAGCAGAATCGAAAAGGATTGTCACATCTCACGCAGTTCCGTTGTGAAAGCAGTGAAGCATTTGGAGGAGAAAAATATCATCACCGTAACACGCAACTACCGCAGACAGGTCATGCGCAGCAACAGCTATGAAATCAATCTGACGTAGTGTAAACGACGACACGGCTTGTGTTGCTTGACGCACCCTAACAAGATGAATGGAACAAGACGAAGAAGATATATTTATCTTCAGAAAAGGAGAAAAGACATGAAGTATTATCGTATGTTTCCCAGTGAGATGAACAGCTACCCTGCACACCTGACGCTGTTCACCAATCCTAACGAGTTCAAAGTGATTCTGTTTTTGCATTCTGTGTATGACAAAAAGACGGAGCGTGCCATCATCAGCCGCCGTAAGATTGCAAAGGACACCAATCTTTCCGTGCGTCAGATTGACCGTGCCATGAAAACTCTGGTCGCAAAGGATCTGATTCGTGTGGAGCATCGTTGTCATCCCAGCGGATGCCAGGCACCCAACGCATATGCGCTTGCGTTTGTCAACTATCCTCCGGCCGATGTGCTGTACTACGATGCGTTCCTTGCGCCGGAAATGGATGAGGAAGAAGAATGGTTCGATCACTGAACAGGGCGGTGCACACCGCACCGCTTTTTCTCTTCTGCCAATAATCCGGTCGTTTTTGAAAAGATTCGGGACATATCCTGAGATCGCAGTCGGGGCCGGATGACCTGCAAGCTGTGCAGGGTATTGCACGCCGAAAGAAAACGGAGAGCCTCACGAACCCCGATCGCAATCGGGGTGAAAGGTGCCAAAATCGCAAGCGTGGATAGCTGTGCCGATTAAAATATGTTGGGGGCCCTGATTCAGGGCGTCCTTCCGTTAAGGCATGAGCAGTCCCACGAAAGCGGTCTTGATTTTGGGTTTGAGAAGATTGCAGGTTAAAACGTCGGGGTTGTAGCCCCCGACGCAATCACATCGACGAGCAAAGCTCGCCGAAGATACGGACAATTCGGGAAGTTCGCAAACAGGGTCGTAAAACCGGCAGGTGTTACGATTATGGTGTTGCAAGCTCCCATAAGCACGAAAACTACGGAAAAACAAGCAAGTCGTGAGGTGTTACGACGTAAATGGAGGGAATATGGAGAACAAAGAAAAATATGCATTCTGGTTGTATCCAAAGACCAAAAAGCTTGTGGAATCTCATATCAGGGACACAGCCTGCCGTTCGCAAAGCGAATTTGTGGAGGATGCAATCCGCTTTTACTGTGGGCATCTTGACGTAAATACAGGCGAAGCAATCGGTTATCTTGCGCCAGTTCTGAACGGAATGATCAAGGCTGAGATAGCCGGAACAGAGCAAAGGCTGGCACGATTGCTCTTCAAGATTGCCGTGGAGCTTGGAGCAGTTACACACTTGACAGCAGCGTCAAATGATGTTGATGACGAAGTAATTGACAAGCTTCGGGCGATGTGCGTGGATGAAGTCCGCAGAATCAATGGTACAATCAGCTTTGAAAAAGCGATAGATTATCAGAAGGGGTGATGCGGTTGGATAAAAAAATCAGAACAGGTATCTGCATTTCAATTTCACTTTTGCAGGAATGCGATGCCTATATCAAAGCAGGAAACGCTGAAAACAGGTCGGCTCTGATAGAAGATGCACTCAGACTTTTCCTTGCAAGCCGTGAGCTTAAGGACAAGCAGGAACTTCTTGTGCCGGAGCTTGCAGAGTGCATTGCCGAGGCATCGGACAAGGGCTTTACAAAAATATCAAAAGGGCTGTTCCGATATGCTGTGGAGGTTGAAATGATTATCATGATACTTTCCAATCTATCAGACATTCCCGAAAAGATTCTGAAAGAATACCGGAAAGAGGCTGTTCGGAACGTTCGTCGTACCAAAGGCAAGCTGAATCTGGAGGAACTGATACAGCGTGACAACTTCGGGATAGCAGAGAAAAATCTCGAAAGACCTGAACCTCAGGAGGATCCACCGCCCGACGACAGCTGGATGTATGAAGCCTAATATATGCATGGTATGCGTGTTTCACGCACCCCTTTGCAAAGGACGGAACGAAATGTTCGGTCAGGAGACCACCTCGTGAAACGCTAGGTGGTCTGTCGCAAGCAGTTATCCACCCGCACTGTTTCGGTGCAGGTGGTATGACGGTGAACAATTCGTTCACCGTGACGGGACGAATCATCCCGTCATCAAAAGAGACCACGTCGTGAAACACGACGCAGTCTATTAAAAGCAACCGGTGGGGTCGTGAAACACGACCCCATCGGAAGCAAAACCACCGCCCTGATTCAGGGCAGTGGTTACAGAGATCCAAATTCCAATCAGCGGGTGGGGCGTGAAACACGACCCCATCGCTATGCACATTCATTGCTATTGTACAAAACGGGCGACAAATTGTTGTTGCGTATGATGATTCCATTTCGGATCAAAAAAGAGTATAATCAGATTGACGCAGTACACCGTAAGAGAAAATGCAGTGCTGCCGCATCATAAAAAGGCAGCAGAAAGAGAGGCGCAATGCAACGGACGATGACCGTACCTCAAACCCAAGGCACATCTGCCTGCAGACCTGTGCCTGCCCCCATGCAAAAAAAGGAATCCCCCTGCATGAAACAGCCGGAAATTTCCCAGACTATGGGAAAAGGAGCTGATTGCATGAAAACGGATTCCGCTGCCGCACTGGCACGCAAAAAACAGACACTGGTTGCCTGGACAAAGATCCTGCTGCGGGAAGGTGAAATTGATCAGGGCAAATACAACCGCATGGTAGCTTTGATCGAAAAGCTCACTGCATGAATCACCCCACAGACAGGAAAGCATTTCCATTGACACCCGTTCAGGCAGCATGGTATGATGAAACAAGAAGTACCCTAAGGAGGAATCGCAAATGGATATTTATGCCGCAGCCAACCGCATGAAGCAGGAACGCATCACGATTTTTGACCTGCCCATCAACGTTACCTTTTACGCCAGAGTATCCACTACCCGTGAGGAACAGGAAAACTCCATCGAAAGCCAGATCCTGTATTTTACGGAAATGATCCGCAGCAATCCCAACTGGAATTATGTGGAAGGCTATGTGGACAGAGTACGAGGAGAGAATGCCGAAAACCGCACCTCTTTTATGCAGATGATCGAGGATGGCAAAAACGGCCGCTTTGATCTGATCCTGACCAAGGAGGTCAGCCGATTTGCCCGCAACACCATTGACAGCCTGACCTATACCCGTGATCTTCTGCGGGCAGGTGTGGGAGTATTTTTCCAGAACGACAACATCTGCACCATTGATACCGACAGCGAAATGCGTCTGACCATTATGTCCAGTATCGCAGCCGATGAAGTCCGTAAGCTCTCGGAGCGGGTACGCTGGGGACACAAACGCTCCATTGAGCGGGGCAATGTACTGGGCAACAACCGCATCTTCGGGTATGATAAGGTAGACTGCCGACTGGTCATCAACGAAAAGGAAGCGGAAATGGTTCGCACGATCTTTGAGCTGTATGCCACAGGTGATTACAGCACACGCCGTCTGGAGCGTCTGCTGTACGAAAAAGGCTACCGCGGCAGAAACGGTACCCGCATCCATCATAACACCATTACAGGCATCATCCGCAATCCCAAGTATAAGGGATACTACTGCGGCAACAAGGTGAAGATCATCGACTACCGTACCAGAGAGCAACGCTTTCTGCCGGAGGATCAATGGGTGATGTACAAGGATGAAACCGGTGAAGTGGTGCCTGCCATCGTCAGTGAGGAGATCTGGGAGCAATGCAACCGCATTCTGGAAGAGCACAGCAGCATCATCAAAAGCCGCAGTCATTCCTTCAAGGATACCAGTGTGCTGACGGGAAAAATCTGGTGCAGTGCCCATGAACGCCCCTACTGGCGCACAAGTTTCTCTAACAGTGCCTCCAAGGGCAAGCCTGTTTACCAGTGGATCTGCAGTGAAAAGCGGCGGTTTGGCACACAGACCTGTGCATCCTTCGCCATTATGGAAGACGAGCTGTACCCCATCCTTGCAGGCTTCTTCCGTGAGATCGCAGACCATCTGGAGGATTATATCGAAACCTTCCTGCGGATCTATCAGGAGGCCGATCAATCGGCGGACTTCCGAAAACAAATCACAGCACTGCACACACAGGTGCAGCGGCAGCAGCAAAAACAGGAAAAGCTGCTGGAGTTGTATATGGATTCCACCATTACCAAGGCAGAGTTCTCCAAACGCAACACCGCCTTCGGCAGGCAGATCACCGAGCTGGAAAACGAGATCCGGAAGCTGGAACAGCAGACCGTAAAGGATGCGGGATACGCAAAGGGCATCAAACGCATCCGCAAGTATTTTGAAACCATGTACGATCCCGAGCAGGAAATGACCCGCCTGCAGATCGACGAAATGATCAAGGCGGTCATCGACCACATTGATGTGGTGCCTGTGAACGAGCAATCTATGAAGCTGGAAATCAAGCTGCAGACAGGAGAAAACGGCACCACCACCTATGTGCGGACAGGCAGCCGCTACGGTCGGCGTTCCGGTCACATCAGTAA
>JAEDLR010000051.1 GCA_016295145.1 Oscillospiraceae bacterium | reverse complement strand
GTATCGGGCAGCAGAGAATATGCACCAGCCCCCACCAGTGCAGTGCCAAGCAATACAGGATTGCGCAAAAACATGGTGATCAGTATCACAGCCAACAGATGCGCTGCCATGGTCACAGGGTGCATTTGCTGTAGCGGACGCATGATGCGCCTCCTTTCTGCATGGGTCAGGGCACAATATCCCGGCCCAGATCCAGTGTATAGATCCATTGGACGCGGTCGCCATCGGCAAGAGGAACTTGTCCGCAGCCCACTGACGCAGTTTCACCATTGACCAGAAACATCCATCCCGAAAGCTCACCGTAATCAAATTCGTACAAATTGGCAATGCCGCGCACATAGGCAAGGGTGTCGGAACCGTCAATTTCCACCTGCAACTGATGCAATGTGCAAGCCTGTTGCAGGGCATCCAGTACGGTAGCATCCTGTTCAAAATAAAGCACGGTGGGTGCTAAAATGTTGCCGTCATCCGGCAGCGCAGGATGTTGATTCTCCGTAGGCAGCAGATCACAACAAATGGAGAAGGTTATACTGCCCACCGCATTGGGGGGCGTACCTGCATTCTGATAATGCTTCTGTGGTGATTCCACACGAATCAGATGCACTGCCCCGATCAGCAGCGCAGCAATGAGCCCCACCGCAATGTAATGGAAAAAATGCCGCCGACCGCGCTTCATCAGCACTAATACGGCAATGGCAGCGGCAACCAGAATTGCGGCGGTCAGTACCCATTTCAGCAGATAGGGCGTGGGCTTCCAGACAAATGCCTGTCTGGAGGTAACGGTAGTGGTTGTCGTAGGCTCCGTGGGAGATGTGGTTTCCGCCGCACTGCTTTCCTGAGAAGATGTTTCGGAGGTGGTCGCTGCAACGGTAGTCGATGTGGTTGTTGTTGCGGCGGTCAGTTGCGTCACGGTGGATTCCACCGGCAGGGGAATGGCATCTGCAAAGTGAAAGAAACTGCCTTTTCCTGATTGGAACATATCATATGCTACCAGTGCAAGATACACCTGTACGGTGGCAATGTTGTTGGTCTGGCCGCCGACAGTATGGGCAAAGGCGCCGGGGGAAACGGAAAACTCCTGAATGGACTGGTAGAGATCGCAGTACTTGATAAATCTTGCATCGGTCAGTGCATCAATGTCCAGCAGTGACAGTGCGATCCAGACCTGTGCAACGCTTTCCGGATTGGGCGTGCCGTAGCTTTGAAAGCCGCCGTTTTCCAGTTGTGCAGTTGAAAGATAGTCCACTGCTTTTTCGATAGCAGCCGCAACCGTTGCATCCTCACGATGTGCAGCCAGTGCCTGAAGCGTCATCGCTGTTACATCCACATCGGCGTTGCTGCCCGTGACCGTCCAACCGCCATCTGCAAGCTGCATAGAGAGAATCTGTGCAATGGTTTCTTCACTGGATTTTGCGCAGGGTACGCCATTATTTTGCAGGTGCAGACCGTACACCCAGCTCATCAATCCTTGCTGCCCGATGGTTTCATCCAGCAGTGTGCGCAAAGAATTGACCGTCTCCGGTGCCACTGCAAGATAAGTCAGCGCAGTTCTTTGGCGCGAAACCGCATTGCCGCTACCCTGTGCAATGATATTGCGCAGTGCGGTTTCGCAGGCGGTAAAATCATAGTGGGTATCGCTATGGGACAGTGCCATGATGTACCAGTCCGTGCCGCCGCTGCCTACGGCAGCAGACAATGGCTCATCGAGCCATTGCTGCACCGAAACCGCACCGCTCTGTTCCATCTGTGCCGTCAAAATGGCATTTGCGGTTTCGGCGCAGTTGGCGGCACTGACACCGCAGGGCATACAGCATCCAAGCAGTAGAACGGTCACCAGTACAGCAAGGGCTCTGAAAGGGGATCTCATGACTTTTTTCTCCTCGTCACCATAACGGTCAGTGCAGCTCCTGCCAGAGCCAAGGCAGCCACAGGAGATGCATCACCTGTTTCTACCCCGGAAGCCGTGGTGGTTGTAGATGCAGTGGTTACTTCTCCCGCAACGGTCACCTTGCAGCAAGGCGGTACCATAATCTGCTGATCCGATGTTGCACTGATAATATGCGTTCCGCTCTCGGTCAGCGAAATGGTCACCGTTCCCTCCGCGTTGGTCACGTATGCACTGGCACTGCCGTCAACAAGAATGGTCGCATCTGCCACCGGTATGGTAACAGGATTCCAGTTGGCGTCATAGCCTGCCGCCACAAGCGTCAGGGTCAATGTATCTTCGCTGGTGAGTGCCGCTGTCTGTATATCAAAATAGCAGTAGGTATCGGAATATGTTGCCGTATCCGTATACACAAACGCATTGATGCGGTCACCGTCTGCAATGACATCCCCAAGGCTCATGGCAGCGGCATCGTTGCGATAATATCCGTAGCCGCCGCCGTTTTCGTAGCCCCACAGCTTGGTCATGCTTAAGCCGTAATCCGTTTGCGCCGCGCCATAGCCTGCCGTACCTTCCGCATAATACGCCTCATGTGCCAGATACAGCGCATCATGAATGGTCAGTGCGCCGTCACCGTCGGTATCGGTCACTGCAATTTCGCCCTGTGCCAGCGCAAGATTGCCCTCTCCGTCCACGATGGTTACGGTTACGGTAGGGGTTTGAGCTGCTGATACAGTTAAGGCTGCCGTTGAAAGTGCCGCTGCCGTCAGCAGCATGGTGATGATTCGGATTTGCTTCATGGTTGATTTCCTCCGTTTTTGTTGGTTTGGCGTGATGCGCCTGTATTTTGATTTGCCTTGGTACGTAAGCGTTTTTCCAGTGTTTTGTGATGCCGTGTATCCTCTCTGGGCGGTTTCAGACCTGCCGCCTCCAAAGCTCTGCCCCAGGGCCCCAGGGCCGCCTTGATATTCGCCACCTGCTGAGGTGCAAAATCACTGCGCTGTGGATACCGCTTTTCGCCCTGCTGATGCAGCAACGCCTGCATTTCGCACAAAAGCCGAACTGCCTCCTGCTGTTTTGTCTGATCTGCCAAAGCCTACACCTGCCTTCCTCACAAAATAAAAACGCCCTTTATTGTCGCGGCAAACGATCAATAAAGGACGCAGCGATTCTCCCCTGTAACGCGAAAATGGCATAGCTATCCCGCTACAGATCCGAATGCGGCTGCACCCTTCATACCCAAAGGTGTCGGCTCTGTTGCCGATCTGCCGGCAGCTACGGGGAGTATTCCGACTGTAACGGTAATGGCGGTTGCGACGGATTTTCACCGAACTTCCCTTCCACCGTGCTGCTAGATTCAGTTGTTGATGCTATCTTACCATATTTGTCGGGAAATGTCAAGGGCAGAACTGCCGCAAACATATGATTTGCAATGCCGCCCTGCAAATTAGTTGGCGACTTTGCTTTTTTTATTGAAATCCGGTTGGATTTGTGATACAATGGGTAAGATGGGTGGATGATCTGCCCGACATATCAGAATCGATAGGAGAATTATATGAATCTGAAAAAAGCATTGGAACTGGAAAATAGTATGTGGAAAACCGCTCAAAACAGAGATGCTGATGAATTTTTAAAAATCGTTTCACCAGAAGCGGTAATGGTTTGCGGCGGATACAGATGTTTGGGAAAAGAGTATGCAGAGATCATTCGCTTATTTGATTGTAAATCATATGATATAGACTGTTTTGAAATAGTACAAGAGGATGATCATTCATTTCAGGTACATTATATCCTAAAAATGGAAGTTGAAAATATGCAGAATCATGACCTTGAAGGGACATTTCATATCACAACTACATGGCACTTTGCAGATGGAATCTGGAAGGTTGTTTTTAATATGGATCAAAGAATCAATTGACAAATCCCCATTTATTGAGCCGATCACAACTGACAGCGTACACAAATCATAAGCCCGGAAGCGCACGGCTCCGGGCTTTGTTTTATTTTGTTGCGGTTGCAGGCTCGTTGATTCCATCGCTTTCTCCTGCCAGTGCTTCAGCCTGTGCCTTTTGAATCTCAGGATGAACGGAAAGCATCGGCTCGATATTCTTTTTATGAAGGCGTCTGTCAACATAGTTTTTGGTCAGCCTGTATACCACCGGTGAAAGTGCCAGCACCGCGATTAGGTTGGGTATCATCATCAGACCGTTGAAGGTATCGGAGATATCCCATGCCAGTGAGGATGTCATTACCGCGCCGGACATGATCATCAGCACAAAGATGACCTTGTATACCTTTGTCGCTTTGATGCCCCAGAGGTACTCAACCGCCTTTGTGCCGTACTGTGACCAGCCGAGAACTGTTGTAAAAGCGAACAGCAGCATGGCAATTGCAATGAACCACTCGCCGACAGGCCCGAACACATTGGAAAACGCCGTTGCAACCAGTGTGGCGTCGTTGGTACCCTCAGCCGCAAGACCCGTTTTCAGGTCGATGGCGCCGGAGGAGAGCACGACGATCGCGGTCATGGTGCAGACGATAAAGGTATCGAAGAACACCTCAAAAATACCCCACATACCCTGCTTTACAGGCTCCTTGACATTGGAGGAGGAGTGTACCATTACCGAAGAACCGAGACCTGCCTCATTAGAAAACACGCCACGCTTGCAGCCCTGTGTGATCACCTGGCTGATGGCAACACCTGCAGCACCGCCTGCTACAGCTTCAATACCGAATGCAAAGCGGAAGATTGCAGCAAACATTGCCCCGATCTGGTCGATATGCATAAAGCAGATGATCAGTGCGCCGATGACATAGGCTACCGACATAAAGGGAACGACCTTTTCGGCAACGGCTGCGATTCTTTGCAGACCGCCGATAATGATCAGTGCACCGATCACCACCAGAACGCCGCCAATGATCAGATTGATCACCGGGATGCCGCCAAGCGCGCCAAGTATCATGGGATCCTTGAAAAATGCGTTCTGCATATTCAGGGTGATTTTATTCACCTGACCCATATTGCCGATACCGAAAGAGGCGAGTATCGCAAAAACTGCAAACAGGATCGCCAGTGCCTTACCAATCCACTTGCAGTTTTTCCTGCTGCCAAGACCATCCTGCAGATAGTACATAGCACCGCCCGACCATTCTCCGTGCTCGTTACGGCGGCGGTAGTAGATGCCGAGAATGTTCTCGGAATAGTTGGTCATCATTCCGAAGAACGCTGCAAGCCACATCCAGAAAACCGCACCCGGGCCGCCTATGCAGATTGCTGCGGCAACACCGGCAATATTACCCGTTCCGATGGTCGCGGCAAGTGCGGTGCACAGTGCCTGAAACTGCGAGATTGATTGTTTGTCTATCTTCTTTGTGGAATCGCTGTTCTTTCGGAATACCCCGCCGATGGTTTCCTTCCACCAGTGGCCGATATGCGTCACCTGAAAGAACTTTGTCACCACGGTCATAATAATACCTGTGCCGATCAGCAGGAACAGACCGATCTTTACCCACACAAAATCATTAATGGCGTTGTTGACATCGGTGACAGCTTTTAGAAATTCATTCATTTTAACACTCCATTCTTTTGCTGCAAAGCACAAAAGTGCCAGCGCATGACTATCATCCATTATACTATAAATTCCGATGAATTTCAACCACCAAACTCGATAAATTGCAGATTTTTTTGAAAATGTTGAGGACATTCACATATTGCACAGGGAAAACAACCTGCCGGATGCGAAAACCTGCAAAATTTCCACGTCAGCAATGCCTTGCCTTCAGCGAATCAAACCATGGGCAGCCGCCTGGACAAAAATAAAGATCGTTCCGCAGCCCTATGCCCCTCCAAGACCGGAAAGGGGCAAAGGCTTTGCGGCACGATCTTCAGGATATGTCTCAAAAGCAAATCACAATTTCTTCCCGCCTGCCAGATCGGCAATCGTGATCCCGTTGAAATAATCATTGGTCAGGCGATAGAATTCATTCCACATGGCAAGGGTTTTACAGGATGCGCTTTTGGCACACGGCGTTGCCCCGCAGCCCAGACAGGCAACAGGTGCCAGATCACCCTCGGTCAGGCGCAGTATCTCGCCGACGGTACATTCTTCCGGAGAACGGCTCAGCTGATAGCCGCCCCCTTTCCCGTGTACCCCTTCAACCAGTCCGTTCTTTACCAGAACAGGAAGGATTCTTTCCAGATATTTCAGTGATATCTCTTGCCTGTCTGCAACCTCCTTCATCGGAACATAGCCATCCGCCCTGTGCTCTGCAAGGTCTATCATCACACGAAGCGCATAGCGCCCTCTGGTTGAAATCATCATTGTACGCACCTCAGATTTATTATAGCAGAATGCTCGACAAAAAATCAATCCCCACAGCAATGCGCGCAGTGTTCACAATCGGGAAACAGCTTATGGTCGTAATCAATGCCGTTTTTATCGTAGTAATCCTTCACTGCCGATTTGATCGCTTCTTCAGCAAGTACGGAGCAGTGCATCTTGTGAGGCGGAAGACCGTCCAGTGCCTCAACAACTGCTCTGTTTGTCAGGGCAAGTGCCTCGGAAACAGGCTTGCCTTTTATCAGCTCGGTCGCCATGGAGCTGGACGCTATGGCACTGCCGCAGCCAAAAGTTTCAAATTTAACGTCAGTAATGATATCATTGTCGATTTTCAGATAGATCTTCATAATGTCGCCGCATTTTGCGTTGCCGACCTCGCCGATGCCATCAGCGTTTTCTATTGTGCCGACATTTCGTGGATTGCGGAAATGATCCATTACCTTTTCGCTGTATAAAGCCATAACCTTACCTCAACTCTTTCATACAAAACTTTTTCTTCCGCTGCACATATCATTCCAGATGGGTGAAATACTTCTCAGGTATTCCACAACGCCTTTTACTGATTCTATAATGTACGCAACCTCTTCGTCAGTGTTTTCTTCCGACAAGGTCAGGCGCAGCGAACCGTGCGCAATTTCGTGGGGTCTGCCGATTGCCAGAAGCACATGACTGGGATCCAGTGAACCGCTGGTGCAGGCTGAGCCGGAGGAAGCACAGATGCCCTTGTCATTCAGCAGCAGGAGCAGGCTTTCTCCCTCGATACCCTCAAAGCAGAAATGTACATTTGAGGGCAGACGGCTGTATCTGTCACCGTTGAGAACGGAGTGGGGGATTTCCGAAAGCCCTTCTATCAGCCGGTCACGCATTCTGATCAGTTTTTCGCTGTTGCTGTCAATGTTGGCACACGCTTCCTCAAAAGCCGCCGCCATGCCCATGATTGCAGGGATATTTTCCGTGCCGCTGCGCTTGCCGTGCTCCTGAGCGCCGCCCTCAATCAGATTGGTAAGAGCAATTCCCTTTCTTGCATATAGCACACCAACGCCCTTCGGGCCATGAAACTTGTGTGCCGAAAGCGACAGCATAGCAATGTTCTGCTCGTTTACGTTAATATGCAGATGACCTGCCGCCTGCACAGCGTCGGTGTGAAAGATAATTCCGTGTTGTTTGCAGATTTCGCCAATTTCTTTGATGGGCTGAACCGAACCAATTTCATTATTGGCATACATAATGGTTACAAGGCAGGTGTCCTGGCGGATCGCCTTTTCCACTTGTTCGGCAGTCACCATGCCATTGCTGTGTACATCCAGAAGGGTGACCGTAAAGCCCTCTTTTTCCAGTTTGTTCAGCGTGTGGAGAACTGCATGATGTTCAAAAGCAGTGGAGATGATATGCTTCCTGCCCCTCTTTTCACCAATTCGTGCCGCGGAAACGATTGCCTGATTGTCAGCCTCGCTGCCACCAGAAGTGAAGGTAATTTCTCCTGCTTCACATCCAAGAAGCTTCGCAATACGTTCCCGTGCTTTGGATAGTGCCTCGTTGGCTTCCTGACCAATGGAGTGCAAACTGGAGGGGTTGCCGTAAATCGTATCCAGATAGGGGAGCATCGCGTCAATCGCTGCCTTGCTCATTTTGGTTGTAGCAGCATTATCAGCGTAAATCTGCATCATGTTTATCCTTTCGAAGCGGTTTCTTCAGCGAAAAGCGGTGTAGACAAATATCTGTCACCGGTATCGGGGAGCAGAACGACAATATTCTTGCCGGCATTTTCGGGGCGCTTGGCAAGGGCTATCGCCGCCCATACCGCCGCTCCTGAGGATATTCCCACAAGAACGCCTTCGCTTCTGCCGATCAGTCTGCCTGTTGCAAAGGCAGCGTCATTCTCAACGGCAATGACCTCGTCATACACCTTTGTATTCAGTACATCGGGCACAAAACCGGCACCGATACCCTGTATCTTGTGAGGCCCCGCAACGCCTGTGGAAAGCACTGCGGAAGCCGCCGGCTCAACAGCCACTATTTTCACATCGGGGTTTCTGGATTTCAGGAACTCGCCTACGCCTGTGATCGTTCCCCCCGTGCCTACGCCCGCTACAAAGATATCCACCTTGCCGTCTGTATCCTCCCAGATCTCGGGGCCGGTGGTGCTGCGGTGTGCGGCAGGGTTTGCGGGATTCTGAAACTGCGACAGGATGATGCCGCCCGGTATTTCCTTTGCCAGTTCTTCTGCCTTCGCGATGGCCCCTTTCATGCCTTTTGCCCCTTCGGTCAGCACCAACTCTGCGCCATAGGCTTTCATGAGCTGTCTGCGTTCTACGGACATCGTCTCAGGCATAACGATGATGATGCGGTAACCCCGTGCCGCTGCCACCGATGCAAGACCGATACCGGTATTGCCCGAAGTAGGCTCAATGATGACGGAATCGGAAGTGAGTTTCCCGTTTTGTTCCGCATCCTCTATCATTGCCCTGGCAATCCGGTCTTTCACGGATCCGGCAGGGTTGAAGTATTCAAGCTTTGCAAGTATCTTCGCGTTTAACGCCTGTTCTTGTTCAATATGACTCAGTTCCAGCAGCGGTGTTTTGCCAATCAGTTGATCTGCCGATGTATAGATTTTAGCCATAATAATCCTCCTTAATGTAAGGCTTCAAAAGCCTGCTGAAGATCTTCAATGATATCGTTGATGTTTTCTGTGCCGATGGAAAGGCGAATCGTGTTCGGTCTGATATCCTGCTCTGCAAGCTCCTGTTCCGTCAGCTGGCTGTGGGTGGTGGTTGCAGGGTGGATCACAAGGCTCTTGGAGTCCGCTACATTGGCAAGCAACGAGAATATCTTGAGGCTGTCAATGAATCGGTGCGCCTCGCTGACGCCGCCCTTGATCTCGAACGTAAAGATCGAACCGCCACCGTTGGGGAAGTATTTCTCATACAGTGCATGATCGGGATGCCCGGGGAGAGAGGGATGATTGACTTTCTCTACCTGAGGGTGATTTGCAAGATATGCAACCACTTTTTTTGTATTCTCGGCGTGTCTGTCAAGACGGAGGGACAGCGTTTCCACTCCCTGTAGCAGCAAAAATGCGTTGAACGGCGAAATAGTCGCGCCTGTATCGCGCAGCAAAATGGCTCTGATGTAGGTCACGAATGCTGCTGCGCCTGCCGCCTTCGTAAAAGATACGCCGTGGTAGCTGGGATTGGGGGAGGCGATTGCCGGATAGTTTCCGCTGGCTTCCCAGTCGAATCTGCCGGAATCTACAATGATGCCGCCTAAGGTGGTACCGTGGCCGCCGATGAACTTTGTTGCGGAGTGAACAACGATATCAGCACCGTGCTCGATTGGTCGGATCAGATAAGGTGTGCCAAATGTATTATCCACAACAAGAGGCAGACCGTGTCTGTGCGCCAGATCCGCAAGGGCGTCAATATCCGGAATGTCGCTGTTGGGGTTGCCGAGGGCTTCGATGTAGACCGCTCTTGTTTCGGGTCGGATTGCTGCTTCTACCTCTGCAAGATTGTGAATATTCACAAAGCTTGCGGTGATCCCGAAATTCGGCAGAGTATGTGCCAGTAAATTGTAGCTGCCGCCGTAGATGGACTTCTGCGCAACAATGTGACCGCCATTCTGGGCAAGTGCCTCAACGGTGTAAGTGATCGCTGCAGCGCCGGAAGCAAGGGCAAGGGCTGCAACACCGCCCTCAAGCGCTGCGATGCGCTTTTCAAGCACTTCCTGCGTGGAGTTTGTCAGTCTGCCATAGATATTGCCTGCGTCGGCAAGACCGAAGCGCGCTGCGGCGTGTTCGCAATTATGGAAAACATAGGATGTGGTCTGATAAATGGGGACCGCACGGGAATCTGTAGCAGGATCAGGGGCTTCCTGACCAACATGGAGTTGTAATGTTTCAAATCTGTATGACATAATGATCATTTCCTTTCGTGGGGCATAACGCCCGTATGATCAATGCCGTTCATATAATGATACAGTCATTCTGTATCCATATCATCAACGGCGGTTGCAGTGATATTCAATCTTCGTTCATCCGCATACAACACATTCGCCCGAAACGGAAATTTTCCCGCAAGAGCTTTTCAAAAATGAATGTCATATCGGTCACCTGCTCACTTGTTTTCCTACCTCTCTGGTAGGTTATTTGCATTATAGCACATTTTACCTATCTTGTCAATGGGTAAATAGAAAAAATTCCAGAAGAATTGCAGAATCTGCACAGAACCTGAAAAAGCACCAGTTTGCACGCAGTTGTTCCGGGCGATTACCACAAGGAGTATAGCAGTATCTCTGTGGAGCAACAACCAACCGTTTTCTGGAAAAGCCATGAAAATCTGCATGATCATGAAAAAAGCCACCGCAAGCGGTGGCAAATATTTCTGTATCATTTTTTGGTTTCGGTGCACCATTGAAAAGCCATCGATCGCCCGGATCACTCAAAGGGGTCAAAATTCTTACCGGTCTCCTGCACTGCATAGAGCATCAGCGTATTTTCCACAGTGTTGATACAGCCAAGGAAAACTTCCTCCGCATTATGAAAGCCCTGATCATGCAGTTGCTTTTCCAGCCATACCTTGTTCTTTCCGGATTTCTTCAGATTTTCCTCATTGATATGACCGTCCAGAATGACATTCACAAGAATCTCCTGCTGCACGGGATTTAGATTCATATCCGAAGGTGCCAGCGGACGGTTCGTTTCTACAGGCAGAATACTGATCGAACCGTTGTATTCAAATATCGCAGTCCGTATCTGTGACAGATCAAAATATCCCTGATTCCGGCAGTGCGTGAGGAAGTCACTGATGTCGATTCTCATCTTTTTGAAATTTTTACGGTAGAGTTTCCCCTTATCGAACAGGATCATCGGTCTGCCAATGATGATTTTCCGCATATGCGTTGATTTTCCCGTGATAAGGGATACCAGATAGGCGCTGAGCGCGTAAACCAGCATTGCTGCCAGCGAATGCTCCGGGTTTTCCAGTTCCGTTGCAAACTCTGCAGCAATGGAACCGATCGAGATACCAATAATATAATCAAACATACTGAGCTGGGACACTTGCTTGTTTCCCATGAGTTTCGTCAGCAAAAATAATGTGATGACGCTTGCAAGGGAGGTCAAAAGAATCTTGAAAATTTCCATAACAGCACTCCTTTTGGGGTAGGATATGCTGTTTTGATGCGATTATACAGTCAGCAGGATTTTTCTTTGTCATGCTGCAACTGGCATAAAATCTGTTGCGCGGAGATTGCCGCCATGGCATCACCCAGTAATACAAACACAGAAGCAACTGCAGCGATTTCTTCAGGAGATTCCAGCTTCGCTGCGATTGCATTTGCAAATGCTGTGACTGCCATTGTAAGCTCACAGGAATTCATACAAACACCCCCGATATATTGTATGCGTTTGTATTGGCAGAGGTGCAATGCGGTGCGGGGCAAGTGCGCGAGCAGCTTTACGCATATATGCAACGAGCGCAGATCAGCGTACTGCTGTTCTGCGCTCAGTAACATGAGTTGGGGTGGAAGGATTTGAACCCTCGAAATAACGGAGTCAGAGTCCGCTGCCTTACCGCTTGGCGACACCCCAGTTTGCTGTCAAATCAGGTTTGCCCTGACGACTTGTTCATTATACCACAAAGCTTTGGATTTGTAAAGGGCTTTTTCCAATTTTTCAATAATTTTTATATTTTTACAGAAAAACCCTTGCATTTTCTGCTTGTTTTTGGTATAATGCTGATAAGGTGCAGTGCGTTACTGTCTGACTGTCTGACTGTCTGACTGTGTGACTGTACAACTGCACCGCAACAGGATGCACTCCTATGACGGTTGATTTTTCATATCCCGAAGGTGAAAACGATGAAAAAGCTCTATTTTATCTGCAATCTGCTTTCCGGCAAGAGTATCATGCGCAATAAGCTTGCCGGCGTGGTCGATATCTTTACCAAGGCAGGCTATGAAGTCGTCATTCGCCCGACACAGGCGCGTATGGACGCCTGTAGCGCGGCGGAGTATGCCTGCTTGGAAGGGAGCTACGACCTGATTGTCTGCTCGGGTGGTGACGGAACGCTCAATGAGGTTGTACAGGGACTGATGTACAGTGAGAAGCCGTTGCCGGTGGGGTATATTCCCTGCGGCTCTACCAATGATTTTGCACGGGGATTGCGTATTCCCATGGACATTGAAGCGGCTGCGGAATGGCTGATGTGCGGACATTTGTATCATTGCGATATCGGAGTCTTCAACCGGCGGTATTTTCTCTACATTGCGGCGTTCGGTGCATTTACGGCAACGGTCATTGATACGCCCCAGAACATCAAAAATGCACTGGGGCACGCTGCCTATTTGCTCAATGCCATGACACAGGTCAGCAATATTCGCCCGTTCCATCTCAAAGTAGAATATGACGGCGAGGTACTGGAGGATGATTACCTCTTTGGCATGGTTACCAATACCGCCTCGGTTGGCGGTGTTCTGAAGCTGAAAAGCTTTATGCTGGATGACGGTACCTTTGAGGTCATGCTGATCCGCAATCCTGCGCGTACCATTGATCTGCATCATACGCTGCGCGCTTTGCTGAACATTGACGAGGATATGGATTGGACTTATGTGCAGTTTTTCCGCGCGTCACATCTGCGTTTTATCTCCAATGAGGAGATTTTCTGGACGCTGGACGGCGAGTACGGCGAAAAAACAAGCTATGCGGAGATCTCCAACCTACACCGTGCTTTGCCGCTGTGTATCGGTGATGATTCCATCCACAACAATGAGCCTGTGGATATGCCGCAACAGGAGGACGCATCTGAATAGGAAAGGAATGCAAAGAGAATGCGTCTGTTTTTGATTGATTACGAGAATGTCAACTCTGCCGGCTTACAAGGCATCGGGCAGCTAGACCCCCAGGACCGTATCATTCTGTTTTACAGTCAGGCGGCAAATACATTATCCTTTGAGATTATGGATGAGATGCTTGCCGCCAATATCATTCCGGAGCGTGTGTGCATTGCGCAATCCGGCAAAAATGCGCTGGATTTCCAACTGGTGACCTTTTTAGGCTATCTGATTGCCAAAAACAAGGCAGATGCCTACTATATCATCAGCAAGGATACCGGCTATTCTGCTGCCGTGACCTTTGCACGCGATTATCTGAATACCAAGGTGGCGATCAAGCCCTCCATTCAGGCAGTGCTGCGCAGTGCAACCCCTACGGCGAAACCCAAAAAGGATAAGAAAAAAGCACCCATCAGCCTGCGCAAAAGGGCTACCGTGGTGCAGGTGCAGGTGCAGCCGATTGTCAATGCGGCAGATGCAACTGCCGCAATGGCAGTTTCTGCGATTTCGGCAGATATGGTGCGCGATTTGCTGCCGGATACCGTGACAGATGAAATGGCACAGCAGATTTTCAACTGCCTGAGCGACAGCCATAGTAAAACAGAGTTTCATAACGCGTTGCAGCAAAGCTTCAGTAATGAGGATTCCAAGCTGTATTACCATTGCCTGAAGCCTAGCTTTGCAACAGCGTTTACCGATTAACGCAGATATGACGAATACCCCATGATGTACGGCAGTCCCCGTACATCATGGGGCTTTTTTCATGGGGAGAAATGCCCCCTTTTGTAAAGGAAAATGCCGCCTGCACAAAAGAAACCACTTGACAAAATGAGAAAAACGGCGTATAATAATCACAATAGCTGTTGCTACCGCCTCTGCGGCAAGACCATACGACAAGGCAGCAACAGCCAATCAACGATGCCTCATCTGACGCAAAAATTGTGATTGATGCGAAAGTACAGGGGATTTCTTGTGATGCCGTTTTACGATGATACAAGATCGCCATGTCCTTTCGGGCATGGCTTTTGTTTTTTGAGGGGGGAATGTGCACTGTCTCTTGCAAATATTGCACTGATTGACACACTCCGCACGCAGCATACGCTGACCGATGCGGAATTTGTTCGGCTGCTGACCACGGACGATGCCGAGACGCGCTCTGCACTGCGCATCGCCGCTGCCGAAGTACGGCATCAGCACTTTGGAAATCAGGTTTATCTGCGCGGTCTGATCGAATTGACGAACTATTGCAAAAACAACTGCTACTACTGCGGTATCCGCCGTGACAATCACCATGCAAAGCGTTACCGTATGACAGAAGCCGAAGTGCTGGATTGCGTGAAGAACGGCAGGGAGATGGGCTTTTGCACCTTTGTGCTGCAAGGGGGCGAGGACGCCTATTTTACCGATGCGCGTCTGATCGCACTGATCGGGTGTATCAAGGAAATCGCGCCAAATGCCGCTGTCACTCTTTCTCTGGGAGAGCGCAGCCGCGCAAGCTATGCCGCACTGAAAAAGGCGGGCGCGGATCGCTATCTGCTGCGGCATGAAACTGCCACCGATGCGCATTATCATCAACTTCACCCTGCGGAAATGTCCGTTGCCAATCGTAGGCAATGCCTTGCCGATCTGAAATCACTGGGCTACCAGACGGGCTGCGGCATGATGGTCGGTTCCCCTTATCAAACGGTGGAGCATCTGGTTGCCGATCTGCGCTATATTGCCGCCCTGCAACCGGAAATGGTCGGTATCGGGCCGTTTTTACCCCACCATGATACCCCCTTTGCCGCAGCGCAGGCAGGCTCTGCGGATATGACACTGCGGTTGCTTTCCATTGTGCGGTTGATGCTGCCACAGGTGTTGCTGCCTGCTACCACCGCACTGGGCACGCTGATTCCTGACGGGTTGGAGCAGGGGATCCTGTCAGGCGCGAATGTCATTATGCCAAATCTGACCCCTTGCACCGTGCGCGGCAATTATTTGCTGTATGACGGCAAGGATACTGCCGCAAAAGATACCGTAGATCTGCTGGAAGAACGCAGAAAACGATTTGCGGCAATCGGATATGA
>JAEDLR010000050.1 GCA_016295145.1 Oscillospiraceae bacterium | reverse complement strand
CGCAATGCGATTTCGCAGGCAAAGTAGGGAAAATCACCATCTTCCTGCGCAAGAAACGGCTTCAGGCAGTTGTAGTAAACCGTGTGCCGTGTGACTTCCAGTATCTCCGCATAGGATTTTGCCTGTGCGAGCTTTTCCAGAGAAAACACGGTGTAAGGCGAAAGCCAACCGTGCATCTGCGAGATATATGAGCCACTTTTATGCTGTGGGAGCAGCAGAATTGCCTTAAGCAGCTCACGAATCTCATAATCCATAATAATGAAACGGAAGAATGGCGTATTATGGAGCTGTTCCAGCTTGCAAAAATGGAGATATTGCTGAAAAATGGTTCGCTGCAGCACACTTTCCAGATATCCGCGGTGCATAACCGATGGTTCCATATCAGCCAGCAGATTCCGGTAGGCATCGGTCTGTTTGAGATACGCCGCAATATCGGGCACCGTATGCAGCGATATCATTGCACGGTAGTGCTGTGGGCGAAGGCGATTGCCATAAATTGCGCGCACTGAAGCCACCGTAGCACGGTACATCTTAGTTGCCATGAGTCTGTATCGCTCCTGCCAGTACCTGCCGCATCAGACGTTGCAATAAATCCTCATGCTGCGCATCAAATTGCTGAGAAAGTGCAGCAGTCTGCGCTTCATAATCAGCCAGCAGCGTATGATATTTTTCCTCATATGCGGTGCGTTCGTTTTCTTCAATTTCAAAAATCAGATCTTTTGTGTGATGGGTGCGTGCTTCACCCTGTGCGGCGGCTTGTTGGCGTGCATTTTCGAGACGCTGTTCGCATTCCGTAATGGCAGCTTGCCGCTTGATTTCAGCGTTTGCATCGGTTTCCAGCAAGAGTTTGATTGTATCGTCCATCATGTGGATATCATTCCTTTCGGGCGCAAAAAGGCAATTCTACAAATGCCCAATCTTTAGACATTATACACCCATTGCTTGCCATTGTCAAGGATTTATCACAGATTTGTCTGCAAAGTAGGGGAAGCATATGGGATTGCAAAGCGCAGAAACAGACCGGATACAATGCAGCGTCTGCAGGGGGTGGTTCGCGACATTGGGTATGCGTATCTGCATGGATCATAAAACAAAGGCACCTTTGGCTATGAACGCAAAAGTGCCTTTTTGAATTGCAACATTCAGTTCTTGATGCTGTGCATAGGTGCAGGAATACGGCCTCCGCGGGCAATGAACTGTGCAGCACTTTCCTGCTTGACGGGCATTACAGGGCCGCTGCCGAACAACCCACCAAAGTCGAGCATTTCGCCCTCTTTTTTTCCAATTGCAGGAATGACGCGGACAGCGGTGGTTTTGTTATTCACCATGCCGATGGCAGCCTCATCCGCAATGATCGCAGACAGTGTAGAAGCAGGCGTGTCGCCGGGGACAACGATCATATCCAGACCCACCGAGCAGACAGCAGTCATCGCTTCAAGCTTTTCAAGCGTCAGTACGCCGGATTCCGCCGCGGCGATCATGCCGGCGTCCTCGGAAACGGGAATGAAAGCTCCCGAAAGACCGCCCACAGTGGAAGAAGCCATAACGCCGCCCTTTTTGACTGCGTCATTGAGCATTGCCAGTGCGGCAGTGGTGCCGTGCATACCGCAGATGGAAAGTCCCATGCCCTCAAGAATATGCGCCACACTGTCGCCGACAGCAGGCGTAGGCGCAAGGGAGAGATCAACAATACCGAAGGGTACCCCAAGCATCTGCGATGCGCGATTACCGACCAATTGCCCCATTCTTGTGATCTTGAATGCGGTGCGCTTGATGACATCGGCGATCTGGTCGAGGGAGGCATCGGGATACTTTGCAATGGCAGCGCGTACAACGCCAGGGCCCGATACGCCTACGTGGACTTCACAGTCCGGCTCGCCAACGCCATGAAAAGCACCTGCCATAAAGGGATTATCCTCAGGGGCATTGCAAAGAACCACTAATTTTGCAGGGCCAAAGCACTGCTGGTCGGCGGTTTTCTTTGCCGCTTCCACAATAATTTCGCCCATGATTTTGACTGCATCCATGTTAATGCCAGCCTTTGAGGAGCCGACATTGACCGATGCGCACAGTCGGTTTGTCACAGCCAGTGCCTCTGGCATGGATTCAATCAGACGCAAATCGCCCTCGCTGAAGCCCTTGTGTACCAGCGCAGAATAGCCGCCAATAAAATTGACGCCGGTGGTTTCGGCGGCTCGCTGCAAGGTTTTTGCAAGGAGAACGGGGTTACCGTCCTTTGCGGCTGCTACCAGCATGGCAGCAGGCGTGATGGAAATACGCTTGTTAATGATCGGGATGCCGTATTCGGACTCAATCTGTTCACCAGTCGCCACGAGTTTTTCTGCCTTGCGTGTGATTTTTTCATAGACTTTGTCACACATTGCCTGCATATCGCTGTCGCAGCAATCCAGCAGGGAAATACCCATGGTAATGGTGCGGATATCCAGGCATTCGTCCTGGATCATGCGTATGGTTTCAAGAATATCATATGTATTGAGCATGCCAGCCTCCTAAATGCGGTGCATGGAGTTGAAGATATCCTCATGCATTGCGTGAATGGAAAGACCGAGCTCCTTGCCGAGATTGGCAAGCTGCTCAGAAAGGGTAGCAAATCCACAGCTTAGCTGTGAGATATCCACCAACATAAACATGGCAAAGACATCCTGCAAAACACTTTGCGAAACTTCAATGACATTGGCGTTATTTCCGGCGCAGATTCCGCTGACCTTATGCAGAATGCCAACGGTGTCATGACCGATTACGGTGATAACTGCTCTCATAACAGACCTCCTGATATTTTTCTTTATTATAGCACATTTTGCGTAGTTTGAAAAGAGGTTTGTATGAAAAACCGCAAAATTCTTATCAATCGGTTGCAAAAAGGGGCTTTTTGGGTACGATTGCACAAAAGTATTTCAAGCGGCAAAGAACCCGTGAAGGGATTTTCACGGGTTCAATGTGATGATTCTCTGATTTCCGTAAAGGAGAACGGATACTGTTTCTGTACAGCATCCACAAAACCGTCCCGTATCATTTCGATCATGTAGCCGATAATGCTAGGGTCGAATTGCCTGCCTGCGTTTTTCTGCAATTCTGTAATGATGACCTCCATTTCCATGCAGCCGCGATAGCAGCGGTTGCTGCTCATGGCATCAAAGGCATCTGCAATGCAGATAATACGCGCAAACAGGGGGATCTGTTCGCCGCGGAGTCCCTCCGGATATCCCTTGCCGTCGTATCGCTCGTGGTGATAATGGGCACCGTCCTGAATACCCGGAACAGCCGTAAAGTTGCGCAGCATTTTGGCACCAATGGTTGTATGCTCACGGATGAGGGCATATTCCTCATCGTTGAGCCCTGCGCTTTTTTTCAGAACTGCATCGGAAATGCCGATTTTACCGCAGTCATGCAGCATGGAAGTGTAGTAAATATGCGAGATGGATTCACTGTCCAGTCCCATACGGAAGGCGATCTCAACACTGTATGCCGAAACACGCTGGGAATGACCTCTGGTGTAGGAGTCCTTTGCATCAATGAAGCTGGCAAAGGTCTGCATTGCCTGATTGATGATCTCTTCGCTGACTGCCTGCCTTTTCAGCAGACTGCGTGTGCGGAAGTAGGTCAGCACTTGTGTGGTGATCAGAATGACCCAGAGGATGAACAATCCCACGGAAAAATAGTGCAGCGGCGTTGTGTAGGGATTCACCCTATGATAACCCGTGATGGAATATCCTGTAGGGGTCAGCAGCTGTCTGGAATACATGACTGCACCAAAGGTCATGGCGGTATCGTCATCGGGCGTAAAAGTCAGATTGTTACCGTTGATGACAAACTGCCCGTTCCATGAGCTGTCGATAATGGGCGCCTCGTTGAAGGCAATGGTAACCGTCCAGTTGCGGAAATCCAGTGTTTCGTCCAGCGTCAGTATACCGTCGTATTGCGCTCCCGCAGGGGTTGCCGGATGCAACGATTGGTCAGTCCACTGCTTGGTAACGGTCAGCGAAAAGGTCACGCCGTCTCTCGGGGTGAGATCGTGAGGCTCAAACTGGTATACACATTGCTTGTTGGATTTTGCCTTTGCCAAAAGAAGATTCAGGGGGTAGCAGATTACGATGATCAGTGTCAGCAGAACCATGAAGATGCGGGAAAACGGTCTGTTTTTTTGTATGCGATTTGCCGGATCCGTCATGAATGCAAAACCCGTCTGCTGCCGAAGCGGATGGTTTTCGTTACCGTTGTTCATATTTCACACTCTTTTCATGTTATAGACTCGAAATACATACACCGCAATTATATCATGTTTACCATCGGATTGTCAATTGCTTTTTCTACTTTTGTGCAAAAAGTAGTAATGTGTACTTGACAAGAAAGATTATGGTATGATATAATATGATAGAGGTAACGGAGGTCGCGAAATGATGTCCGTGTGGAACACTATATGTACTGTATGAGAGGAGCGGATTCTGATATGAATCTTTGCATTTTCGGTTCTGCCAGCACAGAAATTGACCCGCTGTACATCGAAGCAATCGAGCAGTTTGGCGAAATGATGGTGGATCGTGGACATAGTCTGGTATTCGGCGCAGGCGGTAACGGTCTGATGGGTGCTGCGGCACGAGGTGTATACCGTAAGGGCGGCTATATCTATGGTGTGATCCCTGCGTTTTTCCGTGATGAGGAAATCGAAGCGATCTTTGATCGTTGTTCAGAGCTCCTTTTTACCGAGGATATGGCGGACCGGAAAGAGGCCATGGAGAATCGCGCGGATGCCTTTGTGATTACACCCGGCGGCATCGGAACTTTTGAAGAATTCTTCCAGGTGCTGACCGCAAAGCAGCTTGGCAGACATACCAAGCCCATCGCGATTTATGATGTGAACGGTTATTACAAGGAACTGATCGCCCTGCTGGATTATTCCATGGAGCATAAGTTTGTGCGTGCCGATTGTAAAAACCTGTATTTTGTAAGCGATAATGCTGAGGAGATTTTCCACTACATTGAAAATGATGACCAGCGTAAGCGCAATGTTAAGGATCTGAAGAACGGCTGAGATATCAAAAATGTTGCCCGGGAAAGTAATTTCTCGGGCATTTTGTAAATTGCGAGTCTGGTTTTCGGCATAAAGTGATATTTACGGCGATGACGCAAACAGCGCATCTTTGATATCCGTTTGGATGCAAAGGGCTTTTTTGCTGATCTCCGATGGCGCAAACGCTTCCCCGCAATTGATGCTGATATAGCAAGCGTCGGGATTCTCATAGACCATCTGCCAAAAGTATCATCCGCCTGTAGATTCATCGACATCGGTTTGCCGCAACAGGGCAATGAGAAATCAGCGCAGTAGGAATTTTCATATCCGACTGTTGTGCGACCATCTCGCGCATTGTCTGTTCGTCATTATAGGTGGCACTGTGGCAAAGTAAAGTTTTTGCGTTTCCCCGAAAGGAGCTTTGCTATGCCTGAAACACATATTGAACTTGCAGATTTGACTTTTCCGAAATCTGTTTACGAATCCCTCGGACGTACTTTTTATCCCTGTATTCTTAATTTTTATGATAATGAGGAAAATAAAAAGGCATTTGAGAAATGGGTGGAGGAAAAGAAAGAGAGTTAAGCGGAAAAGCACCCGCCCTGTAAAGGGTGGGTGCTTTTGTAAAATGGGAAGTTATCTATCCCGTTCTTCAACAATATGAATAATTTTGCTTTCACTTAAAATTTGATGAATGTACTCTTTAATGAATGCTGGCTTAATTTCATATTGCTCTATTTTTCAATAGGTATCCATGCCAATTTTTCACCTTCGTCCGTTGTGCTTCGGCACAAATTCAAATCATCATTTGAAAATTTCATATAATAATAAAATTCAAGAACGTGACAATCAAAGCCGTCAATATTCCCACCAATACCCTTAAAAAAGTTCTCACATACAACTGCAAGACGTTCGGCATACATTTGAATACCTGTTTCTTCATATATTTCTCTTTCAATACACGATTTTGATGTTTCTCCTAAATTAACCGCACCGCCAATCATATAATAATAATTTCCAAAGTTATTCTTAACAAATAGCATTTTATTATTATATATTATGATTCCACCTGTACGGTATCTAAATCGACTATTTTCTTTTACAAATCCACAGTCATATTTCATATCATTCTCCTAAATTCCGATTTATTTTATTGATTATACCATATTTACTAATAGAAATCGATCTTTGTGTAAGTCTAAATCACATACACAAGGATTTTCTTTTAGAAAACAATATCAAAGATAAAACAAAAATCCGAACACTCCGCCAATCTGGATAGTGTTCGGATTATTACTGCTTGGTGACCCGTACGGGAGTCGAACCCATGATTCCACCGTGAAAGGGTGGCGTCTTAGCCGCTTGACCAACGGGCCACAAAAAGTGGCTGCGGCAGGACTTGAACCAGCGACCGATCGGGTATGAACCGATTGCTCTAGCCAACTGAGCTACGCAGCCATTCGTGATGTCTTCAGTGCCCAACGCAGTAGGTTCCGGTCACTTACGACTTAAACATTATACCGTGATTTGCAAAAAAAGTCAATAGCATATTCCGAAATTATGAGAATTTGTATGAATGCACAAAAATACGCGTGATATTTGACGTCACATTGCATATATCACATATATGTGCAATGTGCGTTTGGATATCACCGCCCGCGCACCAACCAGAAATACAGAAATTACAGAAACTACTTGCAATCTTTTGCGAAATATGATAAAATAATAGAGTATGCGCAGCCAATTCGCTGCGATTGTAATCAATGAAAGGAAGTTTTTCCATGAGAGTAGCAAAAATGCTGGGCGAGCGCTTTAAGGACGCCCCGAAGGATTGTACCATTGCAAGCCATGCACTGATGATGCGCGGCGGCTATATGAAGTATATGGCAAACGGCATTTATTCATTGTATATGCCAACAAAGCGTATTACCCGTAAAATCGAGCAGATTATCCGCGAGGAAATGGATGCCATTGACGGTCAGGAGGTTCTGTTTCCTGTCGTGATGCCTGCAAGCCTATGGGAGGAATCCGGCAGGTATTACAGCATCGGCAACGAAATGGCACGCTTCAAGGATCGTTCCGGCAATGGCGTAGTGCTGGGCATGACCCATGAAGAAGCCGCCGTGCATATGGCAAGAGATACTGCCAAATCCTATGCAGATTTTCCCTTTATGATCTATCAGGTGCAGACCAAGTTTCGCGATGAGCCCCGTGCCCGCGGTGGTCTGATCCGTGTGCGCGAGTTCACCATGAAGGATGCCTATTCTTTCCATACCTCTCAGCAGGATCTTGAGGAATACTATCAGCGTGCATATGATGCCTATCACCGAATCTTTCGCCGCTGCGGCTGCAAGAATTTCATCGCCGTGCAATCCGATTCCGGCATGATGGGCGGCAGCATTTCCCATGAGTATATGCTGTTGACGGAAGTCGGTGAAGATACCCTTGTTATCTGTGATTGCGGCTACAGCGCCAATATGGAGGCAGCAGCCGTTGTTCTGGAGAATACAGCAGGAGAGGCGCAGTCGCTCACCAAGGTGGATACGCCAGATGTCAAGACCATTGATGACCTCACAAAATTCCTGAATGTGGATGTCAAAACGCTGTGTAAAGCAGTTGTTTACCGCAAAAATCAGGACGACAGCCTTGTTGTTGCATTCATTCGCGGTGATCTGGAGGTCAATGAAACCAAACTGCGCAATTATCTTGGCTATGAAATTCACCCTGCCACTGAGCTGACCGCAGACAGCGGTGTCGTGCCCGGCTTTATCGGGCCCGTTGGCATGAACAAGGATATTGTCACTGTATTTGATGCTTCCCTTAACGGCATTGCATCGCTGGTGTGCGGCGGCAATGCAATGGATACCCACTATACTGGCATGAATATGCAGCGTGATGTGGGCGATGTTACCTATGTGGATATCGCAAAAGCCTTCTCAGGCGGTATCTGCCCGAACTGCGGCAAACCTCATCTCCGTATTGAAAAGGGCATTGAAATCGGTAATATTTTCCAGTTGGGGCAGAAGTATACCAAGACAATGGAAATGACCTATCTGGATGAAAACGGCGACCGTCAGTATCCGATTATGGGCTGCTACGGTATCGGTGTCGGCAGATTGTGCGCATCCATCTGCCAAGAAAGTCACGATCAATTCGGGCCCATCTGGCCCATGTCCATTGCGCCTTGGCAGGTGCAGATCTGTAATCTGCGTGTAGATGATGCGGCAGTAACGGAAACCGCCGAAAAGCTCTATGCCGATTTACAGGCAGCCGGTGTGGAGGTGCTGTATGACGACCGCGATATTCGTCCCGGTGCGATGTTTGCAGATGCCGATCTGTTTGGCGTGCCTGTGCGCGTGATCGTCAGCCCGAAAACCCTTGCAGCAGGCTGTGTTGAGATTGCAGCCCGCGATAAGTCATTCCGTGAGAATGTTCCCGTGGCAGATGCAACCTCATGGTTGCGTGACCGCGTGAATGCAATGCTTGCTGCATTCCGCTGATATTCAAAATAGAATAATCTCCCTGTTGCGGCAGCCGATTGGCAGCGTATAAATGATATGGTGTCGCAAATACTACCTATGCCCTGCATCGCAGGTGATTTTGCGGAAAGGAATGGGCAGTATGAAGAAGATCACGATTGTTGCAGCAACAGCAGCACTTCTGGTAAGTGGAGTCTTTACAGGCTGTGGTTGTATGGCTGAGGAAAGCTCTAAGGTAAATGAGAGCAGTAAGTCCTCTTCCACCACAACTACGACCACCACTTCCAACACTTCCACCGAGCATGACGCCTCTTCGACCACCACTTCGTCTACCAGAAAAGATGATTCAATTCTTGACGATGTGACCAGCGCGGTGGACTCTGTTGTTGATGATGTAACCGATATTCTCACCGAAGCGACAAAGCCTGTCGGTACAAACTGACAAAAAACGACCTCCTGTGCATTGATTTGCATAGGAGGCGTTTTGTTTATCGTTGCGGTTGATAGGGGAATGCGGGCATCATGGAAAGTTTGAATAGATTGGCCTTGTGTTTTTGGTCGATCTTTGCTTTGGTTTCGGCATCGGGTTCGATTCCTTCGCGAATGTAAGCATCCAGTGTCGCATAGGTAAAGCCGAGATTATCCTCATCGGTTTTGCCGGTCAGCCCGTCGGAGGGTGCCTTCTCAATGAGTTTTTCGGGTAAACCCAGTGCTCTGCCGATGGCCTTGACCTCGGTGACTGTGAAATTGGCAAGGGGCGCAAAATCTCCCACACTGTCACCCCAGCGGGTGGAGTACCCCACCCAGTCCTCGGAGAGATTGCAGGTATTTGCCACTCTGCCGCCAATACTTTGTGATACAGCATACACCGTTGCCATGCGCAGACGCGGCGGCAGATTCACCTCTGCTTGTTTGGTCATGGGTAATCGGTTGCTGATCTCCTCGGTGAGTGCGTTTGCACAGTTGCCGATGTTTACGGTATAGTTGACAATACCCAGATGCGCGCAAAGTAGCTGGGCGTCAGCAATATCGGGCTGAACGCTGTTGGGCATCAATACACCGACCACGCGATGTACACCAAGGGCGCGGCAAAGGAGCGCCGCACAAACAGAGCTATCCTTGCCGCCTGAGATACCCAGTACAGCAGGGCAGCCGTCGCCATTTTCAGCAAACCAGTGCTGAATCCAGCGGCAGCAATCGGCGATGGCAGTTTCAACATCAAAAGTGTACATAGTATTTCCTTTCCGAGCATTACGCTCATGACGCGTATTACGCGTATTACGCATATTACGCTGATTGCAGCATCGAAGCCAGTGTTGTGGCAAGCATCATGCCGATATGCAGCAGTGTGGCAAGCCATAAGCCCCATGAACAAAAGGCAACAGGTGTGCAGCGGATTCTCTGGAAGGGTGTATCATCCGGCAAACGCTCTGTGGCAAGGGTGTAGAGCAGCATGATGATGCCCAAAATGAAAATGATAATTGATACCAGCGTAAACAACCTGTCCGCCGAAAGGGGCGCGATCTGATCCAGCTGCGTAAATACGGTAGATGTGACATTCACTACAAAGTGAACGATCATAGCAGGAACGAGAGAATTGTGCTTGATGGTAATATAGCCCAGCAGGATGCCGAGCAAAAACGCCAATACCCCCTGGGGAATATTCTGGTGGGCAAGTGCAAAGAACAGTGCACTGGTAAAGATACCGAAGCGCTGACTGACGCGGCTCATGTTCTTCAGAAAAACGCCTCGAAAAACCAGTTCTTCCGTAATGGGCGCGATCAAACAGGCATACAGCACCGTGATCATCAGCTTGGTGGGGGAGGAGCCTGTAGACATATCCGGTGCAGAGAACAGGGGATTGTCCTCTTTGAGCAGTGACCCGATATAATCCACCAGATAGCCGGCAGAAAACTGAATCAACAGACCCAGTACGCAGTAGCGCAAAGTAGAGGATAGCCTGAGATCACGGTCATGGAAGAATGACATCGGTTTCATTCTGCTCAGCTTGCAGCCAAGGAAGAAAACCGTCACATTGCTGATGAGGAAGCCTAACAGATTGGCAGCCATGAGCACGGAAGAATCGGATAAATATTGCTGTGCGATGCTGCTGTAATTTTCGGGCAGCTGCCCATGAAGGGCAAGGCTGTCAACCAATTGTAAGACGATGGTTGCGCCCAGCGTAATCGCACTTGCAAGGAACGCAGCCAGCGCAAAATCCAGGAAAGCAAGCAATCCGGCGAGATTGTAGTATTTGCGAATGGATTTTTTTTCGCGAGCGGAAGGCGTATAGGGTAAACGGCAGCCCGGTATGTGGATCTGCGGCACAATTTCCCCGTAATCGGGAGAGTAATCCGCTTCTTGAGTGGGGTTGCAGAAAGGATTATTCGCATCTATTCGTTGCGTTGGCAGATTGACATATGCATTTTCGGGTGAAAGATTTTCGATGGGAACACACAACCTTTCCATGTGTTATCGCAGCGTGACGATGGTCACACCGTCCTCGCCCTCGCCGTACAGACCCAGGCGAAATTCCTTGATATGCTTCATTTTTCGCAGATGCTCGTGAATCGCACGGCGCAGCACACCGGTGCCCTTGCCGTGAATAATCGTCACGCAGTGCAGTCCGGACATCACCGCACCATCAATGAACTGGTCGGTCATCATTGTGCCCTCATCCACCGTGCAGCCGCGAATGTCCAGCTCCAGTGAGGCTTTTCTGGTTGCCTGGGATTTGGAGGTGATCACCGCATTGCGCTTGGGCTGTTTTTTCTGCGCATGACCAGTGGATTTTTCCAGACGCAGTGTGTCAAGAGGAACACGGGTTTTCATGGCACCAATCTGTACCAGAACCACGCCCTTGTCGTCAGGCAAAGCCATCACCGTGCCGCTCTTGCCCATTTTCGTAACCGTCACCGTATCCCCGATCTGCAGGGGTCGTGGCAGTTGATATTCGTCCTCTGTCATCTGTGGCTCGGATTGCTGGTACAACCCGTCAATGGTCTGTCGGGATTTCTGTTTTGCCCCATTGATGCGCTCTGCGAAATCTGCTTTGTCCTTTTCCTTTTTCAGCGCACGCAACTCATCCAGCAATGCAGCAGATTCTGTCATGGTTTGCTCAATGATCTGTCTTGCCTGCGCACGGATGCGGTCAAGTTCAGCATTGCGGCGCTGCTCCATTTGTTCGGCTTCTTCCCGCAAGGCCTTTTCGTGGGCAGCAGCCTCATTGCGTAGACGCTCCAGTTCTTCCGTCTGAGTTTCCAGCTTGATTCTGGCGCGTTCCAGTTCATCCACAGCAGCTTCAAAACGCGTATTCTCTGTGCTGACCAGTCGCTTTGCGTGGGCAATAACATCCTCAGGCATACCCAGCGATTGCGAGATGGCAAATGCATTGGATTTACCCGGTGAGCCAAGCAGCAGGCGATAGGTCGGGCGGAGTGTCTCCAAATCAAACTCACAGGAAGCGTTTTCCACATCGGGGGTTTCAATGGCATACCGTTTCAACTCCTGATAGTGCGTTGTCACCATCAGTGTTGCGCCCTGATCTTTCAGCCGTTCGATTATGGCAACCGCCAGCGCTGCGCCTTCCACAGGATCCGTACCGGAGCCTAACTCGTCGATGAGCACCAGTGTACGGTCATCGGCACGCTCCAGAATAGAAATATCCTGCAAAGTGTGTGCGCTAAAGGTCGAAAGACTCTGTTCAATGCTCTGTCGGTCACCGATATCGGCGAGAATATGATTGAAAACGGAAAGCGAACTGCCATCCGCCGCAGGAACCATCAGTCCGCACATTGCCATTGCCGAAAGCAGACCGACGGTTTTCAGCGCGACGGTTTTACCGCCTGTGTTGGGACCGGTAATAATCAGTGCGCGGTAGTCTTTTCCAAGTGAAAGCGAGATGGGCACAACGGTTTTGGGGTCGATCAGCGGATGCCTTGCCTTGTTGAGGACAATGCTGCCGTCATCGGTCATCTGTGGAATACAGCCCTTCTGCCTCGCGCCGAGATTTGCCTTTGCAAAGTACAGATTCAACTCTGCCGCGATTTCATAGCCACTGAGCAAAGCAGGCGCAGCCTTTCCGCAGGCAGCACAGAGCCGTTCAATAATGCGTTCGATTTCTTCCTGCTCTTGTGCTTCCAGCAAGCGGATATCGTTGTTTGCATCGACAATTGCCATTGGTTCGATAAAGTAGGTCTGTCCCGTGGCAGAAGTATCGTGAATCAGCCCCGCAACATCGCCTCTGTGTTCCGCCTTGATCGGCAGTACATAGCGGCCGTCACGAATGGTCACAATAGATTCCTGCAAGTAAGTCTGCATAGTAGGGGATTTGACCATCTTTTCAAGCTTTTCGCGCAGACGCTGCCCTGCCTGTGCAATTTTTCGGCGAATGGTACCCAGTGCCGGACTGGCAGCGTCAGCCAACCGTTCATCGCTTTCAATAGAGCGTTCCAGCAAATCGGCAAGATAAGCATCGGGCTGTAGACGGGAAAACAGATCGGAAAGTGCGGTTTCCATGTGATCGCAGTGCGCGTACCAGTCGTCAAGGGCTGAAATCTGACGCAGCAGTCTGGCGATTTCCAGCAACTCTCGTAAAGAGATCCTTGCCCCTGACACCGTGCGTCTGACTGCCGCGCAAACATCATCAAATGAATAAAAAGGCGGCGTGCCGAATCGCACCGAAAGCGAAAAAGCATCCTCTGTTTTTTGCAACTCGCTGCGTACCCGTTGCAGATCATGATCCGGCACCAATGCGCGCGCCAACTGTTTTGCGCGTTCATTGGCCGCTTCATTGGCAAGTGATTCCAGCACTTTATGTAATTCCAGGGTAATATAATCTTGAGAAAGTGTCGTATGATTCATCGTATTTGTCCTATTGGTTGTTGCTGTCACAGGGCAGATTTCCCTGTGCAGTCAGTGCGTGATAAAACTGTAAAGTTTTGCAGCGTATCTCTAATCTTGTAATGAGATAGCGTTCGGTAAAAAGGGAAAGTTCGCTTTGCTCATTCTGCCCCATGCGTATGTGGAACAATCGGTCAAAATCCACTAGCGCAATATGGCGAATGGCGCGCAGTGTTCCAATTGAGATGGGGATATCATCGGCATTTGGTTGATCCATACATTCCTCGCATAGAAAATACCCATCGCGTAGACGCATAAAAGCCTTTTTTGGCAGATAGCAACAGCAGTCGCGGCAGCATAGCACATCGGGCATCATGCCGATATCGGAGAGCAGCCGCAGTTCAAATATGGATTTGAGCAGCGGTACGGCCCGGGTATGCTCCGAAAGATAATGCAAGCAATGCAAGAACAGCCGCAAAACCTGCGGCTGTGACTGAGCAGTAGCGATTCTTTGAATCAACTCGGCGTAGTATGACGCAAGCGCGAGGGCTTCCAAGTCATTGCGTATGCCGTAAAACAGCGAAATCGGCACTGCACTGTCGAGAAAATAGCGGTCGGCATTCTGTCGCAGACAGTATTCAGCGTAAGCAAACAACTGCGTCAAGGCGGCGTATTTGCTGCCGATTTTGCGTACCCCTCTCGCCCAGAAGGTGATCACACCGTTTTCGGTAAGAATATCAACGATCTTGTCGTTTTCGCCGTAGGCAATCTCCCGTATCACCAACCCCTTGACGGTACGAAGCATAAGGGTATTCCTCCTGTCTGGCGCAGTTGCGGTATTGCAGATATTCTTTGACAGACCCTGTGCGATAAAAAGCAGTCCAGTGTGCAGCCAGTTGATCGTCATGCTGCTGGGGATGCATCTGTTCCATAAAAACTACCTCCTTTCCAAGCGGGGACAGAGGTAGTATTTGCAGTTTCAGCGATATCTTACATAGAATTCAGCGTTTTATTTGTCGAACAGACCAAAGCTGTGTATCAGCCCCTCGCGGTTGCGCCAGTCCTCCTTGACCTTGACCCATGTCTGCAAATTGACCTGAATGCGAAAGAAATGCTCCAGTTCCTGGCGGGCAGCCGAGGAGATTGTCTTAATCATCGCGCCGTTTTTGCCAATGATAATGCGCTTATGGGATTCTTTCTCGCAGTAAATGGTGCAGAAGATGTTGAGAATATCCTTGTCCTCACGCTCTGAGAACTGCTCCGTCACCACAGCAATGCCATGGGGCACCTCATCCTGCAGGCGGCAAAGCATCTGTTCGCGGATGAGTTCCGCCGCCAGCACGCGTTCCGGCTGATCGGTCATCATATCCTCCGGGAAGTAATGGGGCCCCGGCTTTGCAAGCTGCATCAGCGCATCCATCAGCAAGTCGATGCCGTCGTCACGCATCACACTGATGGGTATGATCGTGTGCGGATTCCATCGACGCTGTACTTCTGCAAGCAAGGGCGCAAGCTTTGTCATATCGCTCAGCAGATCAATTTTGTTGTAAAGAAACAGCACCGTTGCCTTCTGGGCAGAAAGCTTGTCCAGCATTGCGCATTCGGGTTCACCCAGTGGTCTGGTACAGTCCGCCATAAAAATGACGCAGTCAATGTCAGAGACCGCATCTCTTGCAGCCTGCATCATATGGTCGCCAAGACGGGTCTGTGCCCTGTGCAGACCGGGCGTATCCGTAAACACGAGTTGGGTTTCGCCGCGGTTTACAATACCTGTAATCCGCGTGCGAGTGGTCTGCGGCTTGGGGCTTACCGAGGCGATCTTCTCACCGATGAGACGGTTCAGCAGTGAAG
>JAEDLR010000049.1 GCA_016295145.1 Oscillospiraceae bacterium | reverse complement strand
CTGTGTACGCAGAACTGACATCCTCTGCAATTGTGGATGGCATGCGCAAGTTATTCAGTGCGGAAAACACACCCGTACTCTACGATCTGTGCGGCGGCAATGCTGATGCAATCACCATTGAGACCATGGACAAGGCTTATGCCCAGGGAGAAGCTGCCGTGGTCACATGGTTGGATAGCCGTATTGAGCTGCTGGCACAGTTGCTGTATAACATGATGCTGACTCAGTATGCCGATACTGCCGTGCTGCAGAACTTCCATCTTTCCGATGCACAGGTGAAGAAGCTGCGTGACTGCCTGAAGAAGCTCGCAGGTGAGGAGATGGCAAAGCGTGTGGTCCTCAGCTCACTGGACGAGGAGCGCAGTTTCCTGGCAGGCTGTATGTATGCCGTAGAAGTCATGTTCTATTCCCAGGGCGGTCTCAAATACGAGGCACACTGAGCCTGAAAATGGATTGGCAATTTCGCCGGGCAATTCGGAGACTCTGCCGTAAGCCCCATTGGAAGATGGCAACTACTGTAATATGCGCAATAAAAGCGGTACTTCCTTTTATGAGGAAGTACCGCTTTTTATTTGGTAAATTCGGAACAATGCGATGTGAAGCCGGTATCAGACTGATTCCTGTAATGCTCTGCGCTGTTGACGGATGACAAGACCGACAACTTCGGGGCCGGCATTGCAGGTAACGGTGGCGCCAATTGCCCAATACTGTGCGGGCGGATAACCAAGCTGTTTGGTCAGTTGTGCGGCAAGCTCCTTTGCAAGGGTATCATCCTTGCCGTGCATGATCGTATAGGGCGTATGGGGAATCATGTTGTCGGCTGCGATTTTCAGCATATGGGGGACAATATGCTGTTCGCCGCGCACCTTGGTAAGCACATCGGACTTACAATCGACGATACGGCAAACAGGGCGCAGACCAAGCAGCTCGCCGGCAAAGGCAGCCGCAGCGCTTACTCTGCCGGAGCGTTTGACATATTTGAGCGTCAGGGGGATAAAATAAACAGCAGCAGACGCAACCCAATCCAGCAGATAGTCAATGACCTCGGCGCAATCAGCCCCCCTGCGGAGCATTTTTGCAGCCTCTACCACGCCATAACCGTAGGTGGCGGTATAATTTCTGCCATCAATAATATGGATGCGCATAGGACGGTCATCGCGCATATCCTCGCTGTAAAACTGCGCGCGGGCAGCAACCGCGTTATCATGGGTCGCCGAGCCGCCGCTGCCGATGGTCACATAGATGACATCGCTGTAGCCCTGCTCATAGAGATTCAGAAAGGTATCGTGCATCTCAAAGGGCGTGATCTGTGCCGTAGAGGGGTATTCCTGTGCGGCAGCGATCTTCTCATAGAATTCCTCTTTGGTGAAATCCTTCAACTCCCGGGCACATACACCGTCTACCGTGACGGGAAAATACAGCATCCCGATACCAAGCTCCTCCGCAAGAGCGGTTGGAATATCACTGCAAGAGTCTGTCATCAGCTTGATTTTTTCTTTCAGCATATGGAGATCCTTTCTGCGCCATGATTCTGCATATTGCATATACTACAGATGACGCCTTGTGTTACAGTTGATTATGTCTGGCTGATATCGTATGCACGGGGCGTTTCCGGCTCCCACGCAGACTGTGCCATTCTGCCGTTGAGACAAAGCCCCTCAAAGTTGTGCTGCCGCAGCACCTCATAGGCAGCAACGGTAACGGCGTTGGAGATATTCAGGCAGCGCAGTGTTTCTCGCATGGGAATGCGCACGCAACGCTCGGGGTGTGCCATCAGGAACGCATCGGGGAGACCGGTATCTTCTCTGCCAAAGAACAGATAGGTTTCCTCGGGGTAAGCAACCTCGGTGTAGAGCTGCCCCGTTTTTGCGGTAAAATAGAAGTACGGATTCTGCGGACCGCTTACCTGATTCTGTGCAAAAAACGCTTCTACATTCGGGTAGTGCAGAATTTCCAGCTTATCCCAGTAATCCAGTCCTGCACGCTTGAGTTTGGATTCATCAATGGAAAAGCCCAACGGATGAATGAGGTGCAATCTTGCGCCAGTGACGGCACAGGTGCGCGCGATACTGCCGGTGTTCTGTGGAATTCTCGGCTCCACCAGTACCAGATTCAGTCTTGGCAAGGGACTTACTCCTTTCGGTTGTGTTTTTTCGGAAAATACTCCCTTGCATACCCCCACGGTGAGAGGGAATGCTTAAATCAGCAGAGCAAGGAAGGAGTTTAAGCATCATGCAATACAAAGCATTGGCAAAGGGCGTTGCCCTTGGCGTAACCGTAGGCACTGTCGGATATTTTGTTCTACAGGCAAGTGCCGGAGAAAAGCATCGTTTGAAGCGCCGCACCATGCGTGCCGTACAGGCAATGGGTGATGTCTGGGACAGCGTTTCTGATATGCTGCATATGCAGTGACTGCGGGTTCAACGCTGTGCGTTTGCCTTGCGGTAGCCCATGTAGCTTTCCAGAATCAGCACGGCAGCAACCGCATCGACCACAGCCTTGCGCTTTTTGCCCCGTGTATTGGTTTCGTTGAGAATACGATGTGCGGAAACCGTTGTGCAGCGTTCGTCCCAAAGCGTCACAGGAAGCTGTGTCAATTCCCGCAGCAGTGCCGCGAATGCCTCGCATTTCTGCGCACGCTCGCCACAGCTTCCATCCATATTTTTCGGGTAACCCACTACAATTTCTTCCGCATGGGCAGCAAGTGCTGCTTGTGCGGTTTTTTCTGCGCAGAGCTGAAAGTCAGGCTCTGTCAGTACACCATAGGGCGAGGCAAGCAGTTCCGTTTTGTCGCATACAGCCCACCCTGTGCGCACATCGCCAAAATCGACTGCAAACAGAATCATGGCGTGTCCTCCTCCTTGGCGGTTTCGTATCTGCACCATTGTGAGCGGCGCAGCGTGGAATATTCGGCAGGCAGATGAGAGGCATCGTTTTTGAAGATCAGTTTCCATCCTGTGTCGGTATCGTATTCTACAAGAGACACCGCTGTGTTATCCGCCCAGCCCACATCCGCAAGATGCTCGGCATCGCAAAACTCCACGAAGCACAGAAAATTGCGAATGGCACAGCCGTGAGAAACAACGGCGACAGTCTGTCCAAGATATTCTTTGGCAATGCGACTGACAGCTTCTGTCATGCGATGCCATACATCTGCCATGCTTTCGCCGCCCGGCGCCTGAAAACGCCACATTTCGCCCGTCCACAGCCCGTACTCGGTTGGGTAGGTTTCGGGCAGAACGCTCCATGGCTTGCCTTCCCAGTCGCCGCCGTTGATCTCATGCAGCGCGTCCTCCTCGTGTATTGGCAGATTGTGGTGCCGATTTACCGCCTCGGCGGTTTGCCTTGCGCGCAGATAGGGGCTTGTATAGACTGCGTCCAATGGAATTTCACCAAAGCGTTGCGAGAGATATGCAAGCTGGTTTCTGCCCTTTTCGGTGAGCTGCGTCTGTGTGCAGCCCTGAAAAAACTCGCTGGCGTTGCCTTCCGCTTCGGCGTGGCGCACCAGATAAATTCTGGTTACCATGGGCGCATGGTGCCGGTCAGTTCGGCAGCGGTTTTGATGTGGTTTTCATCCAGCCATTGGTTCAGCTCGTTGATGATGCGCACGGGCGCGTAGGGGTCGGTCAGCACAGCGGCACCCACCTGCACGGCAGATGCACCAGCCATCATCAGTTCGGCGGCATCTTTGCCACTTGCCACGCCGCCCATACCGATGACGGGGATCTTGACGGCATTGGATACCTGCCACACCATGCGTACAGCAATCGGGAACACGGCAGGGCCGGAAAGTCCGCCGGTGTTGTTTTTGAGGATCGGTCGGCGCGTGCGCAGATCAATGCGCATACCCAACACCGTATTGATAAGCGAAACGGCATCGGCACCTTCGGCTTCTACCGCCTTGGCGATCTCGGTGATATCTGTGACATTTGGCGACAGCTTGACCACCAATGGCTTTGTAGTCGCGTTGCGGACGGCTCTGACCATCGCCGCAGCAGTATCTGCCTGTGCACCAAATGCCAGACCGCCGTTTTTCACATTGGGGCAGGAGATATTCAGCTCCAGCATATGCACATCGGTTTTGTCCAGCTTTGCAGCAGATTCAGCACAAGCCTCGGGAGAAGGCCCTGCAAAATTCGCAAGAATCACCGTATCCTGCTGTAAAAGCCACGGCAATTCGGTTTGCAAAAAGGTTTCCATGCCGGGGTTCTGCAAGCCGACCGAATTGAGCATACCGGCAGGAGTTTCCGCAATACGGGGTGCAGGATTACCGTTTTGCTTGAGGGGTGTTGTGCCCTTGGATGCAATGCCGCCTAGCAGCGAAAGCGGATAGTACTGCGCGTATTCTCTGCCGTAGCCGAATACGCCCGATGCAGGGATAATGGGATTTTTGAAATCTACACCGCATACTTTGACAGATAAATCAGCCATTCCAGACCACCCTTTCCGCGTCAAATACAGGCCCGTCCTTGCACACATGACCTGCGTGGATACCGCCATCCGCAAGGTAAAGGTTGCAGGCGCATACCAGGCAGGCACCCAAGCCGCAACCCATACGCTCCTCAAGAGAAACCTCGCAACGCACGCCGCTTTCCTTGGCAAGTGCGGCGACGGCTTTCAGCATGGGCATGGGGCCGCAGGCGTAGATGATATCGACTTTTTTCTCGCGCAACAGTGCCGCCAGCGGTTCGGTGACCAGACCGTGGTGTCCCGCGGAGCCGTCATCGGTGCAGAGAAGGGTATCTGCGCCGGTAGCTGCAAAATCGTTTTGCAAAATGGCAGCCCCCTGATTGCGAAAACCGCAGATCACCGTGGCGTTTTTGCCATAATGCTGCGCCAGCGGCAGCATGGGCGGTGTTCCGATGCCGCCGCCGATCATCACAGCGGTGGCAGAGGGCGCAAGCAAAGTAAAGCCGTGCCCCAGGGGGCCAAGCAGATCGATCGTATCTCCTGCTCTGACTTGCGAGAGCGTCTTTGTGCCCTCGCCTCGGACTTCAAACACCAGGCGCAGTGTGCCCGCTTTTCTGTCGATCTCGCAAATGGAGATGGGTCGGCGCAGTACATAGTTGCCATCGGGCAGAAGGTGTACAAACTGCCCCTCCTGCGCCTTGGCGGTAACGGCAGGGCAGTCAATGACCATGCTCCACACGGTCATATTGAGCTGCGTCATGCTGCGCACAGGGTAGCGCAGACTGGGCAGCGAGTTGGCGATTTCATTCATACACATGATTCCACGCTCCGTTTTCAGCCAATTTTGATATAGGTCATGAGATCGTCGCGCATACGAATCGCCTCCCGGCGTGCAGCACCTGCAAAGTCGCGCTCATCGCACTGTTCTTTCTTGTATGCGCAGAGAATGGCACGGGAGCTGTTGACGATCGCCCCCAGACCGTTTTTGTCAAAGCCCCCTGCGATGCCTGCCGCGCCGCCGCCCTGTGCGCCGTAGCCAGGCACCAGGAACATGGTATGGGGCATTCTCTTGCGCAGAGAAACCAACTGTTCGGGGTAGGTAGCACCCACCACAGCACCCACTGCGCTGTAGCCATATGCGCCAATGGTATCTGCGCCCCATTCTTCGCACTTATCGCCCATTCTGGCGTACAGCGGCACACCGTCAATGAGCAGATCCTGAAACTCGCCCGAGGAAGGATTCGAGGTCTTGCAGAGGACAAAAATGCCTCTGTCCCGCTGTTTACAGACAGGCAGCAGTGGCGCAATGCCGTCAGTGCCCAGATAGCCGTTGACCGTCAAAGCGTCTGCGCCAAAGGGTTCGCACTCGCTTTCTCCGATTTTGCAGGAGCCGAGATGGGCAGCGGTATATGCTTCCATCGTAGCGCCGATATCGTTGCGCTTGCCATCGGTGATGACGTACATACCGCGCAGTTTTGCATAGCGGATGGTACGCTCCATCGTTTTGACGCCGTGGTGGCCGTACATCTCATAGTAGGCTGCTTGCAGTTTGACGGCGGGCACGATATCACAGACTGCGTCAATGATCTGCTGATTGTATTTGAAAATCGCTTTGGCTGCTGCCTTGAGCGTTTCGCCGTCCTCATCGAGGAAGGAATTCTTCAGGTAATCCGGGACATATTCGAGCTTTGGATCAAGACCCGCTACGGTGGGGTTCTTCATGCTGATGATTTTGGAAATCAGGCGGTCAAAAGACATAATGGTTCCTCCGTTCGTATTAGGGATTTCTGCTGTGAGCGGCTTTTGCCGATGCGCACAACTTCACGAATACATTATACCATAATCTAACGGGAATCGTCAAGCATTCGCGGCAAATACCGTGAATTTTTCGTTCCATGGCACCACCAATCTGCAAGATAATTATAAAAATCGGCAAGGAATACGCTTGCCGTGGGCGCGGACTGCTGTTATAATAAAAATTACGGCTATGCGCTCTGAGGGGGAGTGGAAATTTTAGCCGATGGGAAGGAGTTTGATTCATGCTTGAACGTACAAAAACACGCAAGCTGGGGCTTGCAACCGCACTGTGCCTGCTTTCGGCACAACTTGCAGCGATGCCTTCACAGGCAGCAACATTCACCGGTTCACCCATTTCTGACTGCAATTATGTGAAAACCTATGGCACGCAGATCAATGGCGATGAGCCGTTGAAAACCTCTTTGCAGGAGATTGGCGTGCCTGCCAGTGCGACTGTAGAGGAGATCTGGGTGAATGTCAGCGGTGTGGCAGGGAAAAATATCATGCCCGCCATTGGCTATGCAGCAGATGGCTACAATGAGGACAACTGGTATTCCGATTCCATGGTGATTGCCGAGGCAAATGGCACGGTTGTGTTCGATATTCCCGAGGAATACCCCGTGGAAAACAATTTTGAGGTGCAGTTCTGGTGGGGCGATATTGACGCAATGACCGTAGAGAGCATCGGTATCAAAGTGCTGGGCGGCGATGCCAATGTGCTGGGAGACCTAACCGCAGATGACGCAGTCAACATGGCCGATGCTGTTGCCATGGCACGCTATCTGGCGGAGAACGCTGCCATACTGGCACCGCAGAATGCAGATCTTGACGGCGATGGCGATATTGATGCCGTTGACCTGACGCTGCTCAAGCGTGGTATTATGGATGGCACGCTGGGCAAGCACAATTCCGGTGATCCTGTGGGAGGCGGCGAGGGCTTTGACCAGACCGCCATGGAGTTTGTGAAGAATCTTGGCCTGGGCTGGAACCTTGGCAATTCATTGGATGCCACCAGCAATTATGCAAATAATGCTTATGGATTTGAAACAGCGTGGGGGAATCCCTATACCACCAAGGCAATGATCGACGCGGTGAAAAAGGCCGGATTCAACACGGTGCGTGTTCCTGTAAGCTGGGGGCAGAAAATGGGCGGCGCACCCGATTATAAGGTCAGCGACGAGTGGATGAACCGCGTGTACGAGGTGGTTGGTTATGTGCTGGATAACGATATGTATTGTATCCTCAACAGCCACCATGATACTGATTGGCAGGTGCCATCTTACAGCAATCTGGATGCACAGAAGGCACAGTTGACTGCACTGTGGACGCAAATCGGCAAGAAGTTTGCAAACTTTGACGAGCATCTGATTTTTGAAACGCTCAACGAGCCGCGTCTGGTGGGCCATGCCGATGAGTGGAACGGAGGCACTGCTGAGGCAAGAGCAGTGGTCAACGAGATGAACGCCACCTGTCTTTCTGCCATTCGTGCAAGCGGCGGCAACAACGACAAACGCTTCGTGGTGATGCCCGGCTATTGCGCATCTCCCATTGCCAGCGTTATCAATGACATGAAACTGCCCGCTGACGATCATTTGATCGTTTCTATTCACGCATACACGCCCTATAATTTCGCGCTGAATATCAACGGCACTGCTAACTGGGATATCAACAGCGATTCCTACGAGATCGTGCAGAACTTTGAGCGCGTGAAGGCAAAGTTCATCAACAACGGCATCCCCGTGATTGTCGGCGAGTTTGGCGCACTGAACAAAAATAATGTTTCCGAGCGCGCAGAGTGGGCTGAGTATTACGTCAAAACGGCTACTTCCTACGGGATCCCCTGTGTTTGGTGGGACAACAACGCATACAGCGGCAGCGGCGAGAACTTCGGCTTGATTAACCGTACTTCTTGTACCGTGCAGTACCCTGAGATTATGGATGCCATGCTCCGCGGCTTGAACGGCTGAGCATTGCAGTAGCAAATGCACAAAAGCGAGGTTGATTTTGATATCAGCCTCGCTTTTTCTGCAACCTCAGCAGCGCATTTTGCGGCAGATTTTGCACTGCGGTAATGCTCCGTGAATCCATGTTGAGGGGCTCTTGTTTGAATTGCTGATATTAACTTAAATGATGGACTGCGCTCTCTCTTTTTTGTGCAAATAAGCGAAAATACTATTGACTTTTGTGCAGAGATTTCGTATAATGAGAACTGTCAGGCAGCGACGCTATGAGCGGCTGCCCCACAAGGGGAACATACGACAATACGGCAACATGAAAAAAGGAGCGTTCATTATGTCACTTTTCCATAAGAGAGCGGGCGCAGCGGTGTTTGCGGCCGTCATTGCTGCACTCACCAGCTTTGGTAGCTTGCGCGTACAGGCAGGCAGCGGCGCGGGTGGCTATACTTGGGAGGCTACCAGCGGCTATCAGGAGGCAACCGATTCTGTCAGCGACAGCGGCAACGCCACTACAGTCACCTTTACCAATGCAGACGACGGCTCTGCCAATGCGGCAGGCTTCTGCGCTACCCTGGGTGGTGAGGACTGGTCATCTTACACCACGCTTTCTATGACCGTGAAAAATAACGGCTCTGCGGCGGTATCGCTTATCACGGCGATCAATACGGGTGCCGAGTGGGATTGGCATCAGAGTGGCGGCACTACCATTGATGCAGGGGCAACCGCGGATATTACTTACTACCTCACCGCCGAGGAATGGACTTTCGGCGAGGAAACCTGTTCCGTGGGCAATCTGCATGCCGTGCAGCGCATCAACATGATGCTGACTGCTCCCTGGGGAACTTCTTCCGTTAGTGGCAGTGTTACCATTTCCGATATGGAGCTTGGTGGCGGCGGCAGCGTGGTGGTAGAGCCGAAAAACGGTTTCTATGTAGACGGTTCCGTGCTGCGCGATGCAAATCAGAACGCCTTTGAAATGCGCGGCACCAATTATGCCTACGCATGGTATAAATGGGAGGGCAACGAGGATGCCACCCTCAAGGAGATCGCAGGCTACGGCGCAAATACCGTGCGTATCGTGCTGACGGACGGCATCGCATACGGCAGCGCAGCCAATACCGCAGGAGAGGTTGCAAATCTGATCTCCATTTGTGAGAAGTACAATCTGGTTTGCGTGCTGGAGGTGCATGATGCCACCGGTAAGGACGATACCGATTCGCTGTACACCGCCGCAAGATACTTTGCAGGCATCGCGAGTGCGCTCAAAGGGCATGAGGATACTGTGATCGTGAACATTGCCAACGAATGGCAGGGCAGCACCAATGACAGTGCATGGCAGTCTGCTTATATTGAGGCTGTGAAGATCATTCGCAACGCAGGGCTGACCCATTGCATCATGTGCGATGCAGGCGGCTGGGGGCAGGGCTACAGCACCATCATCAACGGCGGCGCTGCAGTGCTTGCCGCAGATCCCGAAAAAAACTGTATGTTCTCAGTACATATGTACGGCGGCGCAGGCGGCTCTGAAAGTACCATTAAGAGCATTATGGACGGCATGATCGCCCGTCAGCTTTGCCTTTGTGTCGGCGAGTTCGGTTATACCCACTCTGACGGCGATGTGCAGGAAGGCTATATCATGGAGTATGCCGAAGCGCAGCACGTTGGTTGGCTTTCATGGAGTTGGTACGGCAACGGAAGCCCTGTGGAGTATCTGGATATGAGTTCTGCCAATGTAGGCGGCACCCTTTCCCAATGGGGCAAGGATGTCATCTACGGTACCAACGGCTGGCAGAATACCGCCGAGATCTGCACTGTCTATAGCGGCGTAACGACTAGCAGCACTACCACCACCACAACAACTACCACCACCACAACAACAACTACTACTACGACAACAACAACAACCACTACAACCGCAACAACGACCACTACAACAGCACCGGTACCGTATCGTGTATTGGGCGATGTTGACTGCGACGGCTTAGTGAAGGTCAACGATGTGATTCTGTTCAACCGGTTCCTCTCCGAGGATGCAGCGGTATCTGTATCGGAGGAGGGCCTTGCCAATGCCGATATCAACGGTGATAGTGTTCCCGGCAGCGATGATGCCACAATGATTCTGATGATGATCGCAGGCCTTGCCTGACGGCGCGTGTATAAACAGCAGTACCCCCTCGGCGGCTCACAACGCGAGGGGGTACTTTTTGTTTTTTGGCTTGCAGGCGCGCAAGCGGTATCACGGGCAGAACGTGGCAAAAGTCACCAGCGGAATGGTCTGCGGAAGTGGTAGCCGTTGGAATTGGTCAACAGGCGGAACATTTCATTTACCTGCATGGATTCATGTACGCCCGTTTTGCACCAGATAGCAAAATGCTCGCAGTTGTTGGTCACCACATTGTATCGGCTCTCTCCCAGACGCGTGCGTGCCCGTGCAACGGTTTGTTCCGGGGTGTAGAGATGATATCCGTAGCTGCGCTGCAGAACCTCTGCAAGATGTGCTGCAGCATCGGTGCGCTCTGTGCCGTCAGGATTGGCGGTAAAGGCCAGTGGCTCATTGCCGATGCGTACCGGTGCAGCATCAGGACTTGGAAAGTCAAGGATGAAATAGTCGCCGTCATCCTTCAAAAACCACTTCAGTGAGGTACAGTGTATCGTCGCGTGTGCCAGAGGATTCCCCGCAGGCGTTGCATAATGCACCACGCAGGTATCACTGACATAGATGCCGTAGTGTTCATAGGCGCCGTTTGCACGCACCACGCCAATAATATCGCCATAGCTTGCGCAGACGGGTGCTGCGGAATGGGGGATGGAAAGCTTTTGCATCACGGCTTCCATTTCGGGCAGTGTGCCGTGATTTTTCACCGTGCCAAATGCATCAATGATACGACATTCACCGGTTACCACATGGCGCTGCAGCACATAATCCGCGTGGTAGTCCAGATCTTCCCAGCAATAGTCCTTATCCAGTACAGAGAACTCTCCGTTGGCTGCGGCGCGATGCTGTGAGATATCATCTAAGCGGTCAGCGAGCTTGCCCATGCTCTTGCTGACATGATCCCAGAATTGCATAGTGCGCTCCTTTCGAGAAAAAGCGGCACGGAGTACATTCTCCATGCCGCTTTGCGATTGTGGAATTAGCCGAGAACGACCTCAACGGTATGGGTCTTGCCATCACCGAATGCAGGAACAACCTTGCCCTCAATGGCATTGCCGTCCACAGTCACAGACTTCACGCCCTTGCAGACATGATTCGGGTTTTTGACGGTGATATCGTAGGTAGCACCGCGGAACTTTCTGGATGCCTTAAAGCCATCCCACTGGTGGGGAATGGAAGGATCGATCATCAGACCGTCGTATACAGGCTGGATACCGATGATGTACTGCGAAATGGCAACGAAGTTCCATGCAGCGGTACCGGTCAGCCAACTGTTCTTGCCCTCGCCGAATCTGCTTGCATCCTTACCTGCGATCATCTGACCGTAAACATAGGGCTCGGTTTTGTGCAGCTCGGAGATATCCTCGTTGAATGCAGGTGCGATCTTGGAGTAATATTCGAATGCCTTATCACCACGGCCGGCGTAAGCCTCTGCGCAGATGATCCATGCATTGTTGTGGGTGAAGATACCTGCATTTTCCTTGTAACCGCCGGGGTAGGTGGAAATCTCACCGTACTGAATGTAGTACTTGGAGAATGCAGGATTGTTCAGCACCAAACCGTACTTGGTGTTCAGGTATTTGTCGATGGATTCGAGGGTCTTGATATCGGCGCCTTGCTCCTTACCGATCTCGGACATAACAGCAAAGCCCTGCGGCTCGATGAAGATCTTGCCTTCCTCGCACTCCTTGGAGCCCATCTTCTCGCCGAATGCATCGTATGCTCTCAGGAACCATTCGCCGTCGAACGCGTGCTCCATGACATTTGCCTTCATCTTGTCGATCTCAGCCTGTGCCTTGTCCGCCTCATCGTTCTTGCCCAGATGTCTGAGAATGCCGACATAGGCAGGGCCTACATAGGTGAACAGCGTTGCAACCATGACCGACTCAGCGACCTTGGAGTAGCCGCCCTCCGCTTCGAACTTGGGATTGGTATAGGTCTGGAAGCTCTCGCCGGGTTTATCGGAGAAGCAGGAGAGGTTGATGCAGTCGTTCCAGTCGGCGCGCATTGCCAACGGCAGACCGTGAGGGCCGAGGTTGTTCAGCACGCGGTAGAACGAAACCTTGAGATGCTCCAGCATGGGCTGTGCCAACGCTTCGTTGTTATCATAGGGCACCATCTCGTCGAGGATCGACCAGTCGCCGGTCTCCTTGATGTAGGAGCCCACCGAGAGAATCATCCACAGCGGATCGTCGGAGAAGTCGCCGCCGATATCGGAGTTACCCTTCTTTGTGAGAGGCTGATACTGGTGGTAGCAGCCGCCATCGGGCAACTGTGTGGAAGCAAGGTCGATCAGACGCTCTCTTGCGCGGTCGGGAATCTGATGCACGAAGCCGAGAATATCCTGGTTGGAATCGCGGAAGCCCATACCGCGACCGATACCGCTTTCAAAATAGGAAGCGGAACGGGAGAGGTTGAAGGTGACCATGCACTGGTACTGATTCCAGATGTTGACCATGCGATTGACCTTATCGTCCGGCGTCTCCACATTGAGGATGCCCAGGAGATTATCCCATGCAGCCTTCAGCTCTGCCAGACCGGCAGCCACCTTTTCGGGGGTATTGTATTTGTCGATCATAGCGTGGGCTCGGATCTTATTAATGGTTACGCCGTCAGCCTCAAACTTCTCCTCCACGGGATTCTCCACATAACCCAAAATGAACACGAGGGTTTTGGTCTCGCCGGGGGCAAGGGTAATCTCCTTGTAGTGAGAAGCGATGGGCGACCAACCATCGGCAAAGGAGTTGGTGGCCTTTCCGTCAGTGACAGCCTGGGGATTATGGAACCCGTTGTACAGACCGATAAAAGAATCACGGTCGGTATCGTAGCCGTCAACGGTATCGTTCACGGTATAGAATGCAAAGTGGTCGCGGCGATCTCTGTACTCGGTCTTGTGATAGATGGTGGAGCCTTCCAGCTCTACACGGCCGGTGGAGAAGTTTCTCTGGAAATTGGTGCAGTCATCCTGTGCATCCCAGAGGCACCACTCGATGAAGGAGAAGAACTTGAAGGTTTTGGCAGTGCTGCCCTCGTTGGTGAGCACCACCTGCTGCACTTCGCCTGCATAATCCTGGGGAACGAAGAAAGTGACCTGCGCTTTCAGGTCGTTTTTCTTACCGGTGATAATGGTATAACCCATACCGTGACGGCACTCATAGCTGTCCAGTTCGGTTTTTACAGGGGACCAGCCGGGATTCCAGATGGTACCGTTATCGTTGATATAGAAGTAGCGACCGCCCATATCGATCGGGACATTGTTGTAACGATAGCGTGTGATTCTGCGCAAACGGGCATCTTTGTAGAAGCAGTAGCCGCCTGCCGTGTTAGAAATCAGAGAAAAGAATGCCTGCGTACCCAGATAGTTGATCCAAGGGTAGGGCGTTCTTGGAGATTGGATGACATACTCCTTATTGGCATCATCAAAATAGCCGAATACCTTCATTGCGGTTCTCCTTTGTGTACTGTGAATTTTCGCAGGGGAAAACGCGCGTAAGACAGTGTTTGCATGAACACACATAACACGCGAATATACATCTATTATATCACAGCTTTATAAACAATGCAAGTCTCTTTTTTACCGAATTTTGGGCATGATTATGCAGCAATTTACACAAAAAAATCTCAAATTTTGCATTCGTAGAGCAAAAACAGGGCAAAAGAGGGTTTTTCATGGCGAAAACGGCGATCTATGTGCGGCAATCTGCCGACCGTGCCGACAGCGTGAGTCTGGAAACGCAAGAGCAGCTTTGCCGCAGTGATGTGCCCCTGGGGGTGGAAGTTGCGGTATATGCCGACCGTGGTTTTTCGGGCAAGAATACCAAGCGGCCCTCGCTGAGCACGATGGTGGAGGACATTCGCCGGGGGGAAATTGACCGGGTGCTGGTCTATAAGCTTGACCGTATCAGCCGGAATCTTGCGGATTTTACCGATCTGCTACAAATTTTTGCGCAGCACGGTGTAGCGTTTCATTCCCACACCGAGCGTTTTGAAACGGGCACACCCATGGGGCAGGCAATGCAGAGTCTGCTGATGGTTTTTGCGCAACTGGAGCGCGAAACCATCAGTGGGCGTGTGCGAGATGCAGCCCTTGCCAGAGCAAAGATCGGGTTTGATACCGGCGGGCCGCCGCCCATTGGCTTTGCCAAAGCACCTTTTCTGCTGATGGGCAAGCGCACGCAGTATCTGGTGCCCGATGAAAAAGCAGAACGCATTGTGGGGCTGTTTATGGCATACGGCAACGCATCGGCAACGCTCAGCGAAATTGCCGCACAATGGAATGCCGAACAGTTTCACACCATGCGTGGTGGCAACTGGAGCCGTGGGGCACTTTGCAGAATCTTGCGCAACCCCGTGTATGTGCAGGCCGATGCAGCAGTGTATGCGCATCTGACACAGATGGGCGCGATTCTTTGCGTGCCGGAGCCTCTGCCCCAGGGGCATGGCGTGTATCTGTATGCCGATCGTCGCGCGCAGCGCCATAAACTGACAGATCTGCACGATACCTATGCCATTGCAGCACCCCACAAGGGGCTTGTATCCCCCCATGTGTGGCTAGCCTGTCAGCAGCGCATGGCAATTCGACGCAGTGCCCGTACATTGGGGGCAGGGGAGCGTACATGGCTCAGTGGAAGCATTTTTTGCAAGCGGTGCGGCAGTGCTGTTACTGCCGTACAGGGCAGAAACGCGCTGTATCTGGTGTGCAGCGGAAAAAAACGCGGCATATGCGGCGGCGTGGGCGCCACATGGCGATGCGACGAAGCGGAACAGATCATCGGTGGGGTGTTGGCAGAAGCATTGCGTTCGTTGAGCGCGCAAGGCATTCCGGAGCCCTGCGCAATGGATATCACGGCAAGGCAGACTGTAGAGCGTTTGCAACTGCGCCGCGCCGAGTTGATGCGTTCATTGGTCGAGGGGAATGCCGAGACCGTGACGGTGCTGACCGAAGCCATTGCACGAATTGACGCCCGCCTTGCTTCCCTTGCGTCAGCAGAAGCCGTGACAGTGCGCAGCCGTGATCTGCATTTGCCACTGTGGGAAAGCCTGACGGCATCACAAAAAAAGACCATCGCAAAGCAGCTTTTGTGCTGTGCGATGGTCGAGGCGGATACGATCCACCTGTATTTTGCGTAGCGATTACTTCGCCTTGCCGAGGAATGCCGCACCGATGATCCCTGCATCGTTGCCAAGCTTTGCGATGACGATCTCGGTATTCTTTTCGGAGTTGCGGGTGTAGACCTCTTTTGCCACCTGCTCTTTGACAGGCAACAGCAGCGCATCGCCCTCATTGCAAACACCGCCGCCGATGCAGAGGATATCGGGCTGGAAGATGTTGATGGTATTGGTGATGCCGGCAGCCAGTGCCTGGATATAGAAATCCACCACAGATTTTGCGGTAGCATCGCCGGCTCGCATGGCATCGAATGCGGTGCGTGCGGTGACCTTCCCCTTT
>JAEDLR010000048.1 GCA_016295145.1 Oscillospiraceae bacterium | reverse complement strand
TTTGCCTTCTTCAGATTATAAACCTTATGAACGTTTGTAAGTTGAATCATGCTATCCTCCCTAATTTCCTTTTAGGATTCTGGCAGGTGTTGTGGAATACAGCATCATGACTGGCATAAGCATTGATAACAGGAGATATACCAATAACATTCCTGCAAGCACAACAACCACCCAGCCATTCCAAAGAATTCGGAATGTATCTGACAATGTCGAGAACCGCACCACGGCAACACCGCAAATCGTCAGAAGCACTGCCGCCGCGCCTGTGAGAAATGCTTGCAGCAGATTCACTACCATACATTGTTTCCACTGCAAACCATTCAGATAGAAGATTGCATAGTCCCGCAACCGGCGGCGTGTAGAAAGTGCAGAGCTACTGATACTGCTGACCAGCACCAACACCATCAGCACGGCAACAATCGGCAAAAGCCTGTACATTTCATAATACAGATAGTGTTTACTGTTGACATCCATGGTCTGCAAATCAATTGACATCGCACAGCCAAGCCGATTCAATGTTTGCTGGTCCTTTTTCATCGTTTCGGAAGATGTATCGTTCGGATACGAAAGCAGAACGCTGGAATAAATGCTCTGCAGCGGCGACGGCTCCAACCGTTCCAGTGTCGAATAGGAAAACAGCATCAGCGGCTTCCCTTCTATACCAAAACTGTACGAATCATATAGAAGTCGGTAGATTTCATCCGATTCATCATTGCGCGAACGGAACAAGCCAAAGACCTCAGCATTGTCGCGCAATACGCCCACTACGCGTCCCTCAAGGAGCAACATCTGATCGTCACCGCCGACTGCAAACGGTATGATATCACCGACCTTCCAGCCATAAGCATTCTCAGAGATGACAATTTCGATTTCTTCCGCTTCTGTAGATAACCATCTGCCATCCTGCAGGCTCGGTTGATATCGCCTGATGATTTCGTCATCGTAGCTGATCGCTTTCGGCATCGCACCATTTTCTGAACCATCATCGACCGTGAGAATCAATTCATGTGCTGTCAAAGCAGAGCTTGCACTAAGATAAGAAAGGAGTGCTTCGCTTGATTCAATGCGAGTACTCATATCATACAAGTCGCCATCGTGGGCAGGCGTGGTAAATTTACAAAATAGGCCATGCCCTTCAAAGTAATCTTGAAACGGGGTGTATGTCTGATAGCGGATGCAGATTGCAGAAACCATCACGGAAGCAATCAGCAGTGCGGCAGTCATTTGCAAAATGCTGAGGATATTCATGCTGATATTCCGTCGCATTGTTTTCATTGCAGTTTTCAACAGCATGATGCATTCCCACCTTTCCATGTATCAATCGGCTTCTGATTCAGCACGCGCAAGAGCATTCCACTGATCGCAACGAGCAGAATTACAAGATAGATCGCGAAAATAGCCAGATATACATAAGGCGTGTAGGAAGCTTGCATATACGGAAACAGGTCGCTGAAGATGTGGTTCATAATTGGGATGTACGCCACAATTCCCAGCAGATACGTCGGAACACAAAGCAAACAGCATTCACTCAAGCAAATGCGAAACGCACGGCTTGCACTGCAACCACTGATTTGGAAAACAGCAATCTGCCGCATACGCTTTTGCACAATGAAATGGTATAGAATCGCAAAATTGACCACGGTCAGCACCGCAATCAATATGGCAATCAGCATAATGTTATTATAGATGTAAACCGTTTCCGAGTCCGGAAAATCCAGCTTTTCAAATACCAGCACGCCAGGAATCTGCACTTCCGCCTGCTCGACTAAATCAGAATACTGACGGCTTGTCACGTTGCTGGAAAACATAAACGCAAGCTGACCAAGCTGTGTATCACTGGGGATAGAAAGAAATGGTACAATCGGTGTTCCACCGCCCGCGTGATATTCGCCTACAACCTGATAGGGCTTGCCAAACAACATAATCTCATTGATATCACTTTGAATGGCAAGCGTCGCTTCGTTCCATCCACTGCCATTATTCGCAACCAGCGCAACATTTGCGCCAGAAGCCTCCTCGTCATCTGAAAGATAGCGACCCGACAAAATCAGTCCATCGTTCTCCCAGCTTTCTTTTGTAATCTGCGATGTTTTGTATAATCCATCACGAATCTGAAACCGAAAAGGAACAGCGGTATAATACGGCGTCGGATATTCGGCAAACTGTGCGGTGGTGTAGATAATATCTATATGATCCAGCGTGTCAGCAGACAATGCGCCTAAATATCGCACAACATCCTGCTGTGTCAGCACAGTACCCTCATTCATCTTGGGAAAAATCTCCTTCTGTTCTACCTCGGTTTCATATCGCTGTACATGATAGTTCTGGTATAGTCCGTATGAAAACAGCATAATGAGCGATGAAGAAAACACACATAGCATCATCACCGCAAAGATGAACGGTTCACGTTTGATCAATGTGCGGATATTACGAACAGCATAGTGCATGGAATCACCTCTTATCAAAGAAAAATTTGCAGGTGTGAGACGAGGCTAGTTGTCTCATTTTATTTAGCATACCGGATTATGAATAATAAGTCAATGGCTATGATGCAATCGGTAGTTTCCATGACGTAATTGGTCATTTTTCAGCAGATGGCAATTGCAGTAGTTGCAGTATACCACAAAAGGCGTGCTTATGCGAGAACTTGCAGTGAAATGCCGGATTTCTTGCAGTCAAATGTGAAAAAACATCTTTTTTTGTAGTTTTTGGAGTGCTTACTACTCCGGAAGATAGAGTAATAAGTCGGTGGTGAAAATTTGGTTATCATGCGTAATTTCCATATAGCCGTTGTATTTTTTCACAACCTTTTCAATATTCTTTATGCCAAATCCGTGATTATGTGTGTCTTTCTTCGTAGTTACAATCTCTCCATTCTCATAACGCACATCTGTTTTATAAGGATTTGACATGCTGATAATCAATCGTTCCTGACCATATGCCAATTTTAAAGATAATGAACGTTCTTCTTCGGGCAACTGCATAATAGCGGAAAGTGCATTATCAAACAGGTTTCCAAGTATTGTAATCATATCCGCAATCTCTATCGAAAGCTCGGAAGGAACAGCAATATCTGCATTCACTTTAATATGATTGAGTGCCGCATTCTGCAGTTTATAATTGATAATACCATCTACCGCCACATTACCGGTAGTGCTATAAATGGTTCTTTCGCTAGTCAATTTGGACAGGGTTTGTAAATGCGCCTTCAGTTCATCATATTTTTCTCGTATCAAAAGTTCGTTCATGGCGACAAATTGGTTGTTAAGGTCGTGACGAAATGCCTGCAATTCCTGTGTTGAGGTCTGCATCAGTTCACACTGTTTGCAGTATAATTCATTTTCTTTTTCAATCAGAGCGAATCTCGATTTCTGCGCATAGCTCTCTGCCAGTGAATCATACAGGTAAAATGCTGTAATATTCAATACAAACATAAGGACAATGGATATAATTGCCTGTATCTGTGATACACTTTTCGTTTCTAGCAGCATGATTTCCATAATTAAGGTAATAAGCGGAATCAAAATCGCTGCCATCCACGAAAACACGCTGACTTGCTGATTGTTTCTTACAGCCTTGAATCGTTCTACAAGCAATGCCATCATATATGTGAGTAAGCGCATTGCCACTAAGCCCAATGTATCACCGTAAGCACCTTCTGAAAAAAATGAAAATTTCAGATATCCTGTGCAAGCCGCCACAATAAACTCTGGTATCAACATAAAAACCAGAATATACAGTGCACTCAAAAACTTCTTTTGTATGTTCGACTTATAATTGAAAGTGATACAGAACATCAGCACATAATTCATGGCAAGCAAAATGATTGGGATATCAATAAACAAGTACACAGAAATGACCAATGCAGTGTATATGACATAGCTAATTACGCATATGGCTTTGTTGGTTTTTCTTTCCCTAAAGAAAATTTGCATAAATCTATGTAGGAATATCGTATTAAACGGACTGGTAATCAGGTATGCTATCGTATAAAAATCAGTTGGCATCAAATTACACTGCCTTTCTCAAATGCAATCTGTATTTTGGCGACCTCTGTTCTCTTACCTTTGGCAACAGGTATTTCATCACCATTCGTCATAATAATACAGTCGATGCGGAATGCTCTAATGAATCGATAGTTTACGAGATATGATTTATGCGGCGAAAAGAACCCCTGTCCCTTCAGCTCTGCATGAATCTTTTCCAAAGCAGCATAAAAGCTTGCCTGTCCATCCTGTTTTTGAATAATAACCTTGCGGTCATCACTTTTGAAGTACAAGATCTCACTTCGTTTTACCCAAAATGTATCGTGACCGTATTTGTAATGGAATAGTTCATGCTGATTACCATAAATTCGAAGATATTTCTCCACAACAGTGTTAATCTGTTCTGCAGTGAAAGGTTTTGCAATAAATGAGAACGGACGAAATGCAAACAATTGGCGGTCATATCCATCCTTTCCTGATACAAAAACAAGCTGTGTTGTTTCATCCTGTATCACATCACGGATTTCGTGAGCGACATCTATACCATTGCACTGCACAAGTTCAATATCCAGAAAAATCAGATGATATTGAGTATGATTGCGCAAATGCTTCAAGATAGATTCACCGGAATTAAATATGTCCACATCTGCTTTCAAGTGCATCACACTGCAATACTCGCAGATAATACGTTCTATACTGGAACAGATAATGTTCTCATCATCTACAATTGCAATTCTGATCATAGCCACCCCGCCCGATTCGTATCTTACCATAATTATACTATATTCTCTTCCATTTTTCAAGTCAAATAACGTATGATCGACAAGATACTCTGCATTTAGGTGGGTGTATTGATCAGCGTACGAGCATATTCCATACATACATTATGCTTCGTTTTTGCTGCCACTTTATCTTCAACCCGAGGGGAGTGGTTTTATACACAAAAAGAAATCCTCGGAAGCAACGTGTTTCCGAGGATTTTGCATTGGAGCTAGTAGTCGGACTCGAACCGACGACCTGCGCATTACGAATGCGCTGCTCTACCAACTGAGCCATACTAGCATATTAAATTTTGCAAGGCTTGCTGTGTCCGTTGTGATGTCGCTTTAATAACAACTCACGACCCGTTCATTACGAATGAACTGCTCTACCAACTGAGCCACACAAGCATATATTCAATTTTGATTTTTGCAAGGCTTGCTGTGTCCGTTTATGATGTCGCTTTACCGACAACCCACGATCTGCGCATTACGATATGAGCTAGCTCAACAGAGTTGAGCGACTCTACACAACTGAGCCATACTAGCATACTTTATCTTCACCGCAACTGCCTATATAGTATAACACGAAAATCCGAAAAAGTCAAGTGTTTCTTTTCTGAATATTCTCCTGCCGGTACGGGACGCGCCGAGAAGCCAGTTTTCAATTACAATGCGATACGGTTACCCGTCACACACTGCTACAACGATTGCCTATTCATCAACCGCATGAGTCGCGGACGATTATAACGCTGCAATAGTACAAAAATCATATCCGTTGCGGCGGCTGCCAGCGATGTGATCAGGAATACCGCAAACGCCCCAAACGGAATTGCGGCGAGCAACGGCAGAAAGCTCAGCACAACAATTACCTCATGCACAACCTCTGCCTGACAGGTTGCCATAATGATATTTTCCAATGATTGCTGCCGCACATCAAAGAAAGTGGGCTGAAAGGTGGGGATTTTCTTTTTCCATGCGCGGATATGAATTGTCTGATAGAATGCAGCCTCAAAAGGCAGGGGCTGAAACCACCCTTTGCGGTAATCAAACCGATTGTGCTTACAGGCATGAATGAGATATCCCACTGCAAGGCGCATTGCCATATGATAGAAGCATGTACCGAAGGTAATGGCAAGCGAATACAGCGGCGCAAGACGGTACATCTGCCACGCAATGATGCAGAGCAGCATTCCGGCAAAAGTGCCTGCCGTAATGCAGAACAATCTTATTTTCAAGGAAGACACAACCTTTCATTACAGTCGATTGGCAGGTGGGGATATACCGCAAAAAGCCGCACCATGCTTCACAAACGGGGAACAAAGCACGATACGGCACAAAGTATACCACAAAATAGACGAATCGTCAAGGCAAAAACGCAACAAAACGATAAAAAGCGAAGAATCTGCAAAAAATCAATTGTAATTTTCGAAGAAGTGTGCTATACTATATGAGGAAGGATTTGCCTGTGTGCAAATTCGTCTGCCGTTTGGCAGAATATAGCTGTGAAAGGAGAGCGTTTGGGGCACCCACTGCCTGAAACGCAACCGTGAATATGCGTGATACCAAAAATCAAGCCCGTGCAGGCAAAGCCTCTGTACTGGGCATTGCTGTTATGATCTGTCTGCTGCTGTTTGCAGCAATTACCCTTGCTGTCAATCTGATTTTCCGCAATGCCGCCACCGTTCCAAAAATGTTCGGGCACCGCTACTATGTATATGAGTACGATGATATGGAAAGTACCGATAAGGGTGCTACGATCCCTGCAGGTGCCATGGTGATTCTGGATGATGAGGATGTTCTTGCACCTACGGTCAATCAGATCGTACTGTACCACAGCACCACCGGCGATTGCCGCATCGGGCAGGTCAGTCTTGTGCTGAACGAAACCCCTGAGGGCAGTACTGCACAGCAAACGATGTACTATCTCACCACGGCGAAAAACGCCTCTGCCATTGCGGTACCTGCTGATGATATTATTGGTGTATGCCGTCAGCGCAGCACGGAATTGGGCATGGTGGTGCGTTTTCTTACCAGCACTGCCGGTCTGGTAGTTTGCATGATTTTGCCTTGCATCGCAGTTCTGCTGTATGTTGCGGCACTGTTCATTGCCGCCCGAGAAGAAGCCGAGGAAGATGACGATGACGATACCGACCTGATGTTTGTCAAGGCATTGCAAAGCAAGAAAAAGGCACTGGACCAGAAGGCTGCAACTCCTGCTGCACGGGCTGATGATGACCGCGATGCCATTGCACAGGAAGCCGCTGAAACAGAAGCTGCCATTCGCCGTGCCGAAAAATTTGCTGCAATTCGCAAGAATATTGAGGGGCAGCGTGCCGCCTCGAATACTGCCGAAGTACCGCTGTACACAACGGCAACGCGCCCTGCGGTTTCTACCACAAAGCAGATTGCCGCGCCGGATCCCGAACTGCTGGACCTCATTGCAGGCAGAAGCACCCATGATACCGAAACTGCACAGGATGATTCCACCAACGCGCTGATTGCAAGGCTCGCCGCCGATAAGGCAGAGCAGAAAACAGCCGCTGCAAAGCCATCGGTTACAGAGAAAGTACCCGTTGCGCCCGCAGCAGAACCCGTCAAGGAGAGCAAACCTGTTGCAAAGCCCACACCCACGGTGAAATCTGCGTCGGCAGCAAAGCCTGCTGCAAGCAAATCCACTGCGAGCAAGCCTGCTGCTAGCAAAGCAGCTTCAAAATCGTCTGCGGTAGATTTCGGCGACCTGATCGCAATGCTGGATGCTGCACAAAAGCATTTGGACGAATGATACCCTGCATAGTTTGTATACAAATAAAAGCACCCTATTGAAGGGTGCTTTTTTGCGACTAGAGTGTATTGTTTTCCGTGATTGCCGATGATTCTGTCAAAATGCGAATGTACTCACAAGCTCTGACAAGAAACTCGCGATTGGTGCAGTGGCCCCATTCTTTCGCCGTGGCTGAGGCTTCGCGTTCTTCGGCACGCAACAGTGCATGACGGATTGCACGCTCGACGCTTTGCGCATTGGTATGAAATTCCTCTGCCAGAGCAGGGTAGCACACCTGCGTAATGTGATCGAAGAAATAGGGGTGTACTAGCCCACGCATCAATGCCGAGCGCAAATACCGATAACCCAGCAAGTGCGGATAAATACCGTGGGACATCAAAAAATCGCTGATGACATCCTTGCGGTAAAGCTCCTGTGCCGGCTTGGAAACGGCGCGCTTTTGCAATGCACGGGCGATTTTGACGCGCGTAAGATGATTCGTGCTTGTACAACAGGCGGTTTTGGTCGTCGTCGTAGCCGATTCGTGTGGTTTCATAAGCTGTTTCCTACCTTTTGTTACCACACAGCTGCTCCGCCAACAGTTCTCATGCTCATAAGCATATTGCAGCATCACTCCACAATGACCATTGTACAGTATTATGCAGCACTTGTCAAGGCTTTCGACAAATTTTGACAAAATTTCCTACATTATGGCAGATATTCAATGCGAGTCCTTGCAATATGCGATCATCAGATGCATTGCTTCCACATAACCTGCAAAGCCCTTGCCGCAGATGGTAGCAATACATCCCTGCCGGATGTACGAAACATGACGAAACGCCTCACGGGTATCGGGGTCTGTCAGATGCACCTCGATGGTGGGGATTTTCACCGCTTTTACGGCATCCAGCAGTGCCACACTGGTGTGCGTATATGCCGCCGGATTGATAATGATACCGTCTGCCTTACCGTAAGCCCCCTGAATCTCATCCACCAGTGTGCCTTCGTGGTTGGATTGCTTACATTCGATGGTGATGTTGCAGTGTTTTGCCTCCTGCTCCAGCAGCGCAACTAGGTCTGCATAGGTCTGTGTGCCGTAATGCTCCGGCTCACGCAAGCCCAGCAGATTCAGATTTGGTCCATTGAGAACGAGTATATGCATTGTATTCCTCCATGATTGCGGCAGCCGTCTCCCGGGGCGTGCCGCTGTTTTCCATACTGCACTGTGCAAGCTGTCTGTACAGTGGTGTCCGGATTTTTTCCATTTCCTCCAGGCGGTTTTGCTGTGAAAGCGGCCTGCCGTCGGTGGGCAGCAGCGCAATATCGCGTCTGAGCCAATAGATTCTTCCGTTGCTGTGCAAGGGTGCATGGTTTTCCATATCCAGTACCACGCCACCGCCTGTCATCAGAATCACACCGCGCTTCTGAGAGTATTCCAGCACCGCCTGATGTTCCAATGCACGGAATGCAGGCTCGCCCTCCTCCGCAAAAATGGAAGGGATGCTTTTGCCGGCCATCTGCTCGATGACCGCATCCAGGTCGATAGCAGTTTTGCCCGTCATTGCAGCAAGCTCCGCGCCAACGGTCGATTTGCCGCAGCCGGGCATACCAATCAGCACAATGGATTCGTTCTGCTGCTGCAAGCCCTGCCCCACACGGGTGATTTCTTCGTCGGCAATCTGCCGGTCAAAGAACAGCTCCTCCGCCTGCTTTGCCTGCGCCACAAGCATCGGCAGGCCGCCACTGTACGGAATACCCAATGCCTCTGCCTGTAACAGCAGCGCGGTACGGCACGGATTATAAATCAAATCCACCACGCCCTTGCACTGTGGAAACTGCTTCAGATCCACAAGCTGTTGCCCTGCATTGGGATACATTCCCACAGGCGTTGCATTGACAATCAGGGTGCTGTCGGTAAACTTCGGCAGATCTTCATAGGTATATTCGCCCTCCAAATCCAAAACGATCAGACGCTCTGCACCGTCCAGTTTCGCCAGAGCCTGCACAGTCTGTGAAGCACCGCCGTTGCCCAATACCAGCACCTTTGCGCCTGCAAAGGAAAGCCCTGCATTGCGCATAAGAAAACGGAAACCGTAAGCATCGGTATTGTAGCCTGTCCAACTGCCGTCAGCCTCACGAACCATCGTATTCACACTGCCGATTGCTTCTGCCAGTGGGTCAAGCCGCTTGCAGTGCGGTATCACTGTGATTTTGTAGGGTATGGTCACATTCAGACCCTTAAGCTGCGGATCGGCAAGGAATCCCGACAGCATTTCTGGTTCCATAGGATAAAGGGCGTAATCAGGGTTGCCAAATGCGGCATGAATCGCAGGGGAATCACTGTGTCCCAGTTTTCTGCCGATCAGCCCGTAGGGGGTAGTGATATGCATAATGATGCTCCTTTCAGCCGATGCATTCTGTATAATTACCGAGGAATGTAAAGGTTTCACTGGTGCGCTGCAAATCGTCCAGCAGAGCAATCACGCCCTCCTGATGCAGCGAGCCCTCCAGATCCATGTAGAAGCGGTAGGTAAAGCTGCTGCCCGAAATCGGCGCACTTTCCAGTTTGCACATATTCACACCTGTTGCCGAGATTTTCGCAATCATTTCATACAGCGCACCAGGACGGTTTGCACAGCTCAGCATCAGGCTGATGCGGTTGGCACCTGCAAACAGTTTCGGTTCCTTGGCAATGCAGAGGAAGCGTGTTTCGTTGTTATCGTGATTCTGAATGGCATCATTGATGACACGCAGACCATATAGCTTGGCACAATCCTCCGAAGCGATGGCTGCAACCCCCGCATCCTTGCTTTCCGAGGCGCGCTTTGCGGCGTGAGCTGTACTGGTGCAGGGAACGATATCCACACGGTCGAGTTCTGAAAGAAACGCACTGCACTGATTCAGTGCCTGCTCATGAGAAAACACCGTATGGATATCCGCAAGCTTTGTGCCGGGCTTTGCAAGCAGCACCTGCCGCACCGAATGCCGGATACTGCGCACCACAAATGCCTGCTCCTGGCGCAGCAGATCATAGACCGTGCGCACTGACCCGCTGTTGCTGTTTTCAATGGGCACTACGCCATACTGACAAAGCCCTGCCTTTACTGCACGGAACACCGCAGCAAAGCCGTCCATATGCACCAGATCCCCCCGCGGAAACAGTGCATCCGCGGCAGCCTGTGCATGGCTGCCCTCAATCCCCGAACAGGCGATTCTGCCCGTTTGTGGGAACAATTGCTGTTCATTTGCGCACATGGTATGCAGCATCTCGCTCAGCGCGGAATGGTGCGGCAAAGTGGCAGCCTGCTGTGCCTTGGAAAGCTCCATCAGCTTGCAAAACAGCTGATGTGCCGCCTTCTCCTGCGCAGGGCCTGCCGCCTTGTGTACCTTTTCCAGAATACGGCGTTCACGGCTGGGGTCATATACAGGTGTACTTTCGTGCTTTTTCGCCTCAGCCACCTGCCCCACCAGTTCCATGCGTTGTAAAAACAGCGCAAGCAACTGATCATCAACGCGGTCAATTTCCTGTCGGATTTCCTTGAGTTCCATGTTTTACGTCCTTTCAAAGTTCGGCAAGCATATCCAGAATCACCAGAGCCGTTACAGCTTCGATGACAGGTACGGCACGGTGGGCGATGCAAGGATCGTGTCTGCCCTGAATGACCAGCGTTTCCTCGGTATGCTTGGAAAGTGATACGGTCTGCTGCGGTTTGCCGATGGACGGCGTCGGCTTTACTGCTACACGGAAGCGCAAGGGCATGCCGTTTGTAATGCCGCCCTGTATGCCGCCGCTGTGATTCGTTTTGGTGGCGATATCGCCGTTTTCGTCAATGCAGAAAGGGTCATTGCACTGCGAACCGCGCATGGCGGCGCAGGCAAAGCCGCTGCCGAATTCAATACCCTTGATGGCAGGCACGCCAAAAATCGCACCTGCAATGCGATTCTCCATACCGTCAAACATGGGGTCGCCCAGTCCGGCAGGCAAGCCCAGAATCATGCACTCAATGGTGCCGCCCACGGAATCTCTCTCCTTGGCAGCCGCCTTGATTTCCGCTTGCATGGCATCCGCAGCGGTATCATCACATACAGGGAACGCTTTTTTGCCTGGTGCAAGCAGGGTATCCACATCAGGGCGCATGGGATAGGGGATATCCTGCGCACTGCCAACGCTTTGCAGATGTGCACCGATGAAGATCCCCTTTTGTGCCAGAATCTGCAATGCAATGCCGCCTGCCACGCACAGTGGTGCGGTCAATCTGCCGGAAAAATGTCCGCCGCCGCGCATATCCGCCTGCCCGCACCACTTGAGATAGGCAGTGTAATCGGCATGAGAGGGCCGGGGCAGATCGGCAAGCGCCTTATAGTCCCCCGAACGCGTATCCGTATTGCCGATGGTTGCACACAGCGGAAAGCCCGTAGTGTGTCCCTCATATAGCCCCGAAAGGATGGTGGGGCGGTCGCTTTCCTTGCGTGGCGTGGAAAACGGGCTGCCGCCGGGTTTGCGGCGCGCCATAAAAGTGTACAGCGTTTCCTCGGAGATGGGCACACCAGCCGGCAATCCGTCGATTACCACGCCAATACCACCGCCGTGGGATTCGCCAAATACGGAAACCTGTACGCGCTCGCCAAATGTTGATGCCATGTCAAACCTCCTCTGTCGGGCGAACCTGACCGCCCAGTCGCTGATAATCTTCAAAAAATGCAGGGTACGATTTGTTCACCGCCTCGGTGCCGAGAATCGTAACCGGATTTTCGCAACGCAGTGCCGCCATCGCCGCCGACATCACCATACGGTGGTCGTTGCAGCCATCTGCCACGCCGCCCCGCAGCGTACCGCCCGTAATGCGCAGTGCATCCTCGGATTCCTCCACATTGCCGCCAAGAGCACGCAGCAGTCTAGCAGTTTCACGCAGACGGTCACATTCCTTCAGGCGCAGTCTTGCAGCATGGTGCAAATGTGTTTCGCCCTCTGCAAATGCTGCCAGAACAGACAGCACCGGCAGCAGATCGGGAATCTCCCGCATATCAGCAGAAAACGCCTGCAACGTGCCGTTTTCCGGCGGTGCCACTGTCACGCGGTCAGCAGACTGTGTGACATCTGCGCCAGCCATGCGCAGAATATCACAGATGGTCTTGTCACCCTGCGTGGAATCGGCATACACGCCATGCACCGTAATTGGTGCACAGAGTGCGCCAGCCACCAGAAAGAACGCGGCGTTTGACCAATCGCCGTCCACATAGAGGGGGGCAGGGGGCTGCAACCGGCATTTTCCTTTGATATGGAATACGGGCAGATCATGCTCCGCCGTTTCCGTAATTTCTGCGCCGAATTCGCGCAGCACCTTACAGGTCAGGGCAACATATGCCGCCGACTCTAACGGCTTTGTCAGGCGTATCGTGCTGTCCTCCCCGGTATGGGGCAACGCCATCAGCAAACCACTGAGATACTGCGAAGTGACATTGCCTGCCAGTGCGTATTCGCCGCCGTGCAGCGAACCTTTTGCCGTCATCGGCAATGCAGGCGCAGAAAACTGCACGCCGTGAGCAGACATCACATCGGTCAGCGCGCCGATGGGCCGCTGGGGCAATCTGCCGCTGCCGATGAACCGCGCACATGGGGAAAAAGCCATTGCCACGGGCATCAAAAACCGTAGTGTAGAGCCGCTCTCCAGACAATCCAGAACGGGGGATGCACTTTGTCGGCTCGGGTCAATGGGCGTGATCTGCACACCATGTTCCTGCTCAGTAAACTGTGCGCCCAGCGCGGTCAGGCACTGCATGGTGGCAATGATATCAGCACAATAGGGCTTTTGCAGCGGCAAAAACGAGGCACTTTGCGCACAGGCGGCACAGATGAGTTTGCGGTGCGCGTCGGATTTGGAATTGATGGCTGTGATATTGCCTTGCAGCATTGTGGGGGTCAGCGTCAAATTCATGGGCGATGCTCCTCTCCCACGCCGTCGGCAATCAGTTGCCGCATTTCGTCCAGTGCGATTTTTTCCATGCGGCAATTGCCGATCCCCTCAGGCAGAATCACCGTAATGGACGCACCGGCTGCCTTTTTGTCCACCTTGGTCAATGCGTCCAGCGTGTCGATGTCAAAGGCAGTATGAATCGGTAATGCGTTGCGCTCCAATGTAGCAAGGATCCGCTTTGCCGTATCCGTCGACAATAGACCGCGCTTTGCGGCGGCTCTGGTGACATATGCCATGCCAATGCCCACAGCGTGCCCGTGCGAAATGGCAAAATCAGAGGCTCTTTCAATGGCATGCCCGATCGTATGTCCCAGATTCAGCAGCTTGCGCACCGAATGCTCTGTCGGGTCTGCTGCTACGATTTTTGCCTTGTATGCTACGCACCGCGCGATGATTTCTGCATAGGATGCGGCTGGGTCGCCGTTTTCGTAGATATCAAACAACTGCGCATCGCCGAGAATACCAGTTTTGATCGCCTCTGCTGCGCCATCGGCAATGCAGTGTGCCGAGAGCGTTTGCAGGCACTCCGGATCACACAGCACCATTTTCGGCTGATAGAACAAACCTGCCAGATTTTTGCCTGCGTCCAGATTCACCGCCGTTTTGCCACCTACGGAAGCATCCACAGCGGCAAGCAAAGTGGTAGGCATTTGCACAAAGGAGATACCACGCAGATAACAGCCTGCGGCAAACCCCGTCAGATCACCGATCACACCGCCGCCCAGTGCAAGGGCACAATCGGTGCGAGTGAATTTTTCCGCCGCCAGCGCCTCCACGACCTTGGCAAGGGTCCCGAAGGATTTCGAACCTTCGCCGGGAGCTACAACAATGGGCAATACGGTGAATCCTGCCTGTTTCAGTGACGCTTCCACATCGGCAAGATAAAGCGGCGCGACATTTTCATCTGTGATGACAGCAATTTTGCAGGGCGCAATTCGCTCCGCAAGCAAAGTGCCGCAGCGATGTCGCAACCCCTGCTCCATCATCACGGGATATGCTGTATCGGTCAGTGCAACGGTTACCGTTTTCATGGTATTCTCCTTTGATTTGATTAGTTTCCGCCGGCATTTGCCTTGCAGAGCCTGCCCTCTTTCAGGCATTCACGCAATGCGTCGGGATCTTTTGCAAGCAATGCTTCGCGATATTGATTCAGGTTTGCAATAAGCGTTGCCAACTCCTCACAGAGGAAGTCACTGTTTTGCATCATCAACTCCGTCCACATATCCTCATCCAGACGCGCCACACGGGTCATATCCTTAAAGCTGCCCGCGGAGAATCCCCGACGTTTTGCAGCAGTGGGCGATTTGACATAGGCGCCCGATACGATATGCGCAAGCTGTGAGGTATAGGCAATGATTTCATCATGCTCCTCCGGTGTAGAAAAGGTCAGGTTGGCAAACCCGATATCGGTAAAGTAATTTTTCAGCAGTTCCAGTGTTCGCATATCAATGCTGCTGTCGGGTGTCAGAATCATGGAAGCCCCGTCATAGAGGTTTTCGGTGGCGTTCACGAATCCGCCGCACTCCTTACCTGCCATGGGATGTCCTCCCACATACATAAAGCCATATTGCTTCGCGATCGCACCCATCTCTGCACAGACCTCGCGCTTGGTACCGCACATATCCACCACCACGGCGGTTTTGGCAATCTGCGGCGCGTTCTCCCTCAGCCAGTTGATTCCCGCATGAGGGCGCAACGCCACCAGAATCAGGTCGCTTTCAGGCAGCAGCGCAGCGTCAAAGGTCTTGTCTATGGCACCCGTGAGCCGTGCAAACAGTTTGACTTCGTCGTCCAGATCGCAGCCCATCACGGTATGCAGCGTGCGGCTTTTGGTTGCCTTCGCAAAAGAGCCGCCGATCAGACCCAGACCCACAATTGTGATATTCATATGTGATGCATCCTTTCTGCTCACAAGTTTTCTGCAACATAGCTATGCAGACCATGCAGCTTCTTTGACAGTGCCGCAAAAGTCTCCGGACGAATGGACTGTGGGCCGTCGCAGGCAGCGTGTTCGGGATCGTTGTGTACTTCGATGATCAAGCCGTCGCAGCCTGCCGCAACCGCCGCCACCGAAAGCTGCGGCACAAGCCATGCTTTCCCGGCAGCGTGGCTGGGATCAATAATCACAGGCAGATGGGTCAGTTTACGCAGCACAGGCACTGCGCCCAGATCCAGCATATTACGGGTGTAGGTTTCAAAGGTACGCACGCCCCGCTCGCAGAGGATCACATTGTGATTGCCGCCTGCCATGACATATTCGGCACTCATCAGCCACTCCTCGTAGGTTGCGGAAAGTCCCCGCTTGATCATAACCGGCTTTTCCTGGCGGCCAAGCTGCTTGAGCAGATCAAAGTTCTGCATATTGCGCGCGCCCACCTGAATCACATCCACATCTTTGAACAGGGGCAGTTGCGCGGTATCCATAATCTCCGTAACAATGGGAAGTCCGACCTCCCGCTTGGCTTCCAGGAGAAG
>JAEDLR010000047.1 GCA_016295145.1 Oscillospiraceae bacterium | reverse complement strand
TGGACCAAGGAAGAACGTGATACGGTCATCAAAATCATTGAAAACACGGAGCTTGACCTGAATCAAGCAGAAAGGAGCCAAGATTATGGCTATTGATTTTTCCAAGATTAACCTTGAGGTTATCGACATCAACACTAATGCCGATCCTGATATCTACATCAATCAGAACGGCATCACCTTCAGCAAGCGTGTGCTGGAGGATTTGAACTATCCACAGAACGTGCAGTACGGTTTTGATCCGGCCCAGCACGTTTTTGCCATCAAGGTCTGCAAGAGTAACGAGGCACGGGCCACCAGTTTCTCCAAGCCTCGTGCGGAGCAGACCACCACGCTCAGCTGCGGCAACAAGAATCTGAAGGAGGTGGTTGTGAAGATGGTCCCTGACTACGATCCGAAGAAACGATACAAGGTCACAGGCGAATTCGATGCCGAAAACCGTGTGATGTACTTCGACATGACCACAGCGGAGGTGTCGCTGTTCCGGGCCACCGATAAGTAAGCCCTGTTCCCGGATATAAAAAACGGGCCGTATCGATGGGTCACTCCACCGGTACGGCCTTGTTTGATGCAGAAACAGAAAAACGGCCACACCGGGCTTTTACCCAATGTGACCGTGATTCCTTTTTTCCCGCTTGAAGACGTATGGATAATGGTTTTTGAATTATCCCTTATCCGCTTCGCCTTTCTGCGATGTGCTTTTCATGTATCAGAGAATAAAGCAGATCAATCCGCTGCAGCCCTCATTGATGACCCGTTCCAGCGTTTCCTGCAGCTTCATACGAGCCTCAGGGGGCATTTTATAAAGCTTATTGTGCAGCCCCTCATTGACCAGTTCATGCAACGATTTGCCAAAGATGTTGGAATCCCAGATCTTTGCAGGATTCTCCTCAAATTCCCGCAGCAGATACAGCACCAGTTCTTCGCTCTGCTTTTCGCTGCCCACAATGGGGCTGACGGTGGTTTCAATGCCTGCGCGCATAATATGCATGGAAGGTGCCGATGCACGAAGCCGCACACCGTATCGGCCGCCCTGCTTGATCATTTCCGGCTCCTCCAGCGTCAGTTCATCTGCCTCAGGCATAATGATACCATAGCCCGTCGCCTTTGCTTCCTCCAGTGCCGGTCGGATTCTTTCATACTCCTTGCGGATGCGGCTCAACTCCAACAGAACAGGGAACAGCTCACTCTCGCTATGGATCGCGATGCCTGTTTCCTCCCCCAGAATACGGTAAAACAGCGCAGGATCCAGTGTCAGGCGCAGATCCACACAGCCGCTGCCGGGATCAATACGACTGATCGCAGCCTCGTGGAGATACTCACAGTTTTGCAGTTGCTGCGCCATATTCGCCGCATCACACATCACGGAAAGCCCCGCCGCCGCTTGTCGTACCGCATCAAACACTGCAGTCTTCAGCCAGTGCCCCTGCTCCAGCGCGGGCAGCCAGCCTGCAGTCTCCACGTTGATCTGCCGGATGGGGAACATATCCAACAGCCTTGCCAGAATCTCACGAATGGTCGCTTCATCCAGATCCAGACAATTGACTGCCATCACCGGCATCTCATAGCGTTCCTCTAGCGTCCGGGCAAGATCTTGTGCCTGTGTACTGTGCGGATGCACACAATTGAGCAGCACGGCGAAGGGTTTTCCCAGTGCTTTCAGCTCCGAGATCACCCGTTCCTCGGCAGCAGCATATTCCTCTCTGGGAATATCCGTTACGCTGCCATCGGTGGTGACCACAAGCCCCACGGTAGAATGCTCGGCAATGACCTTTTGCGTGCCCAGTTCCGCCGCCATATTAAAGGGCACCGCCTCATCAAACCAAGGAGTTTTCACCATGCGTGGCGCTTCCTCCTCCAGATAGCCAAGGCTTGCCGGCACAATGTATCCCACGCAGTCAATGAGCCGCACGGCACACTCCGTACCCTCGCCCAAGGCGATGCGCACCGCTTCTTCGGGCACAAACTTCGGCTCCGTGGTCATGATGGTCTTGCCCCCTGCGCTCTGGGGCAGCTCGTCAATGGCGCGCTCCCGTTTGGCATCCTGTGCAATGTTTGGGATCACCAACGTTTCCATAAAGCGTTTGATGAGCGTGGATTTGCCTGTACGGACGGGGCCCACCACGCCAATATAGATATTGCCGCCTGTGCGCTTTGCAATATCACGGTAGATATCATTCATCGGGGTATTCTCTCCTTTGCTTACAGTACGATGGGGATCAGCAGCATCTGCGGGGCAGCCAGGGTATCGGCAGTGCAGTCATTTTCCTCGCGGATGGCCTCTACGGAAGTATGAAAGCCCTTGGCGATCTCCCACAACGATTCCTGTGCCTGCCCGAAATACAGCCGCAATGCGTAACGGTCATCGCGCCCAAGCCGCTGTTCTTCGTCGATCTGCACATCCACAGCCAATGTATGGGATTGCTCCGCAGTACAGTAGCCGCAAAGCTGCAATTCGGTCTGCACCGATACGGTATCGGCAGCGGTTAGCGTATAGCTGCAATTCATAAGCTGCACCATCGGCGCACCCAGTTGATTCTGCCCACAAGTATAGCTCATGGAAAGGGGTGCTGAAAGGGTCTCGCACGCTGTCATCAGGAAGGGCTCCCCTGCAGCATCCGCCGCCAGTACATAGTATTGCACCGTGCCGCAAAGCAGCATTTGTTCTGCCTCGACATCAGCAGTTATGTGCAGATCCTTTGGATCTGCCCACATGGCGTATACCTTATCAATGACCGCATCGGAACGGGAAAGCTTCGCTTGCAGCCGCAGTGTTTCCCGAATCGGCACAGGCACACCGCGCAAAGCGATGGTTTCGGTCTGCACCGAAGTGGGGTGTACGGTGGAATACAGATCGACCACTGGCTCGGAGATGGCAGCAGCCATTGCCTCACACAGCAACCGAAGCTGCAATTCACAGCGCAGCAGCCGGATATCTCCGTTTGCATCCGCCTCTGTGGTGATGTTCAACTCGGCGACCTCTGCCTGACTGTGGCAATGCATGGTATCTTCCACTCCCTGCGGCTCTACAATCTGACTGAAGGGTATGGCAAACTGCATGGTTTCAATGCCCCCTGCAGCAGTATACAAGAGCTGCACCAACGCTTCGCCCTTGACAACCAGCTTGCCTGCCACGCAGCGCGTTTCGCTTACCGCAACCTGCACACGATCCCGCAAAAGCGTCAGCAGCGGCGGCTGGGTATCGGCAAGGGTGATCTCCTCGCTAAGCTGACAAAGCTTCTGCGCCCGCACCACGCGGGAAAGATAGGTCATCGGCTCTTTGCGGCAACGGGTATGCAGACCTGTCACATTGCAAAGGATCTCCTTTTTTGTTTCTGCTGTAAAATGCACCGCAATGCGAATCGCACCGCGCACATCGATACGACGGCTGTTGATGGCACGACAATTGAGATAGCTGGTAGCCGGCAGAATCTGCACACCGATGCTGTCACAATCACAGCCGTTTGGCAGGGGGACCTGCTTTGTATACTCCATGCGCTGGGTCACGCACTGCACAGTCACCGATTGCTCGGCACAATACCAGATACGCAATCTCACGCACAGCACATAGGAAAGGGTGCCGTCCTTACATTCCCATTGCAGCACGGTCGGCTCTGCGGAGCAATGCACCAGCCGAAAGAAATCGGGGAAATAATCGGGCAGTACATAATCCAGTTCTACGCTCTGCTCCTGCACGGTTTCGGGAATCTGCATGGGCATACAGACGGTTTCACGGGTCAATTTGCATTCATTGGATGTAACCATATCATTCGCCTCCGGGACACAGCAGTATTTTTTTCGGTTTGCACTGCCGCGCATGATACAGTGTATGCCTGTCTGCCACAAAATAGAACCGCCCCTCCCTTGACGAACGGCGCAAACTGTGATATGATGAAGGAAGTTTCCCACTCTGCGGAGCGCACCGGTGGCGCCACCCCCACCGGCAAACCCTGAAAAAAGCTTGCGCGATGCAACGGTTTACGACCTCATGACACGCAAAAAACGGCTGCCAACCGTTTTTTGTTGACAACCGTTTGCTTTTGATATCCAATTTTTTATTCAGTGAAAAACCGCTGATTCGCCTCAAAAGTATCATGGGGTCGCAACTCCAGATAGCCTGTTGCATCTGCCGGCAAACTGAGGTTGGGGGCGTCAATCATAGCGGTCATCGGCTCGGGGCAGAAATACCCGTTAAAGCCCTGATCGTTCCAGATAATCCAGAACTTGTACTGCTCGCTGACCTGGTAGCAGATTCTCTTTCCGCTTGCCTGATCCTCCACCACGCAGCCATAGAAATTCTGACCATCCAGCAGACCCGTTTCCGCCTGATACATATCATTGCTGATATTCTGCAGCACCGGGCACTTCGTGCCGTTTTTGTATTCCAGATCCGACAGCTTCGGCTCCAACAGACGCTCCGTAGGCAGGCAGCGGTCATTTAGCTCACAGCGCTTGCCGATGGGCACAGTCAGACACATATCCTCTGCCTTGGCACCCTCCAGAAAAGGCGCCTGAATGGTCGTATGGGTTGCCACGGAAATGGGCAGCATTTTCTCGGAGAGATTGGTGATGGCAATGTGATGCTCCAGACCGCACTCACTGAGGGTAAAGGTCAACTCTGCCAGAAAGCGCAGGGGCATATGCGCAAAAAACGGATCATTTTCATCATAGCGATACTGCGTTTTCACAACCGCACAGTTCTCATCTGCGTGTTGCAGCACCACGGTATGTACACGCTTATGCAAAAAGCCGTGGATATGATTATGATACGGCGCAGCTTCATTGACAGGCAAGTGATAAACCCCGTCGGAAGTTTTCAGCACACCATCTGCAAAACGGTTTGGCAGATACAAGGTGGGCAGACCCCATACTTCAGCGGATTTCAGCAGCGATTCAGCAGTATTTTCCTCATTCCATCGAAACACCTCGATGTGATTTTCCACATCGCGCAGACGGATGACATTGGAGCCAAGCTCATAGGCAACATATGCTTCATATTTTCCGGCTGTCAGCTTGATACACGGGGTTCCGTTCAGAATGACCTGCTCTGTAGTGTTCATGAATTAGCCTCCTTACTGATGCGGTTCAATGCACTGGGATATTATACCATATTTTCATGCAAAAGGCAAGTGTCACGCATTTTTTTGGGCATTCTGCACGAATGCAGCAAATATTTTTGGGCATAACGCAAAAAGAAATCGCCCGAAGGCCTGTGGTTTTCCCCAAAACGACACAGACCAACAGACGATATCAGGGGGCTTTTTCAGGCTTCGGAGTGCATTAGGCTGCGGCTTCTGAACAGGAAGGTAACACACCATACCGCAGATAGCGCAACCAGAATATAGATCACTCGGCTGACGATAGAGGCAGCACCGCCAAACAGGTACGCTACCAGATCCAGCTCAAAAATACCCACAAGGCCCCAGTTGATTCCGCCGATGACCAGCAGAATCAACGCCAGCTTATCCCACATAAAAGATTCCCTCGCTTTGTGGTTTTTGCCGCATTCACTGCGGTATGGATAGTATACACGACATCACCGGAAATATACTGCAGCTTTGCGCTGCAAAATAAGAAAGGTTTGGTTTCTATGGTATTTTCTTCCATCATCATTCCGGAAAGCTTCCGCCTTGTGCTGATTGCAGTTTGCAGCATCCTTGCATTGTGTTTGCTGATTTTCACGCTGCTCTGGGTGCAAAATCGTAGAAAAAAGCAGCGTGGCATTGTGGGAGAACGCAAAGTCGCAAGGGTTCTGCGACGATTTGCAAGAAAACGCAAGGCAACCCTCATCAACAGTATGTATTTGCCGCTGTATGACGGCTGCACCGAAATCGACCATTTGCTTTGCGGCAGCTTTGGGGTTATTGTGGTGGAAACCAAAAACATCGGGGGCACAATCAGCGGCAGCGGGGAATACCTCACCCAGCAGCTTGGCAGCAAAACCTACCGGCTGCATCATCCGCAAAAGCAAAACGAAACGCATATCCGCAATGTGGAGCATCATCTACGCAAGGCAGGCCTCGAAAATGTCCCCGTGCGCGGCTATGTGGTATTTGCAAATTCCAAGCTGGTACAGAAGACAAAGGTGGGGCTGACACTGCCCGAACTGGAAGCCGCATTGCAAAAGCTGCCGAAGGGGCACTGTAACGGTAAAAAAATTGAAAGGGCCCTGCGCGCCGTACAGGTACGCTCACCCTTTCGTATGCTATGGCATGATATACGGCTTTCCAAGCGATGATTACCCGGGGAAATTGCCCTCGCCGATGTAGGTTTCACCCGGGCAAAGCGGCACCGTTTCCTCCACGACCTGCCCGTAAATATCGGTGATGCGGAAAGTAAATGGCCCCTGCCCCGCGCCGGTACAGGTAAAATAGTTATCACTGCGGCGGTGGAGCGTTTGATATGTACCGTCCGATTGCAGCAGCTCAAGGCTGTAAATGGGATACACATGATAGCGTATCTGCAAAGAGAACCACGAGGAGGAGCTATCCGGCGAGAACATATAGTGCATACCCTCCTGTGTCGGGTAGGGAATAATCGTCCAACTGATATTGATCCTGCCTGCACTCAGCGATGCAATCTGTTCAAAAGCAGCGGTATTCAGATCCAGATCACCCACGCTCTGCCCCGAACGGTCTGTCACATACACATCCACGGTATTGCCGCTGGGGGCAACCACCTCCAGATATGCGCCTGCCAGCATTGCGCTGTGATAATCGGTGGTGTTGATTGCCGTCACATAGATGCCCTCGGGCACCGGTGCAAGGGATGCATTGCCGCTTTCGATGCCGCCGTCATAGTAGGTTGCCTTGCCCGTATGTACGGTGCCCATTGGTTCCAGAAGCCAATCGGCAGGTGGGTCGTCGTCCCGTCCGATGGCGGTATATCCCATCAGGTGGCTGTCTATCATCATATATTCGATCAGGGCACTGCTGTCGGGATTTGCCAATGCCTCCCGCTTTTTCAGCACCATATCAAAGCCCGTGATGTTGTCATCCGCATCCATATCGTATGTGGCAGCCGATGCCGTCGGTACAAACAGCATCATACTCAGCAGTGCCGTGATGCACAGTCTGCTGCCGATTCTGCGTGGATCCTTTGCAAAGGTGCCCATGCTCATTCCTCCTCTTTCGTATCTGTCGCATCCGGCGCAGCATCCCCGTCAGCCAGCGTTTGTGCATCCGCCTGCGGTGATTCCGGCAAATCGTCGGATGCATCATAGATCCCCTTTACCTGCGCACAGCGGGGGTCAACCGCATTTTGCGCAGGATCTTCTTTTTTCTTTATGCGCGCAATGATCTTGTCTACCTGCGTTGCCATCCACGGTGTCAGCACGGCAAGCACAAAGATAATCGCCATGATTATCATCAAAAGCACGCCATACTTGAGCATCACTGTGAGAAAATCCACATTTTCATTTTCCATAAGCTATGATTCCACCTCCTGTGGGGGCTGTGCATCCTTGGTAATCAGCACTGCAAAGGGCGGATCCCCTGTGCGGTTGGGGAACTGACATTGCACCACGGTGTAATAGCGGCTATCCAGCGATGCAATGTATTCCAGCAATGCGTCCCGCTCGGTGTAGCCGTTGGCACCGCCATAATAAATGCAAAGGGAGAGCAATCCGCCCACCTTTAACAGTGTAAGGGCGGCATTCAACGCTGCAATACTGGAATCGGCATGGGTGAAGATCTCGTGACTGCCCCTTGGCAGCCACCCGAAATTGAACACAACCGCAGAAACCGTACCATCGGCAGCATACTGCCGCATATTGGCATGAGAATCCAGATGCAGCTGGGCATGATATCCCTTGGTATCCAGCAGAGCCTTAGTGCTTGCAATGGCATCCGGCTGAATATCAAAGGCAAGCACCGTACCCGTCTGCCCTGTCAGCTCGCAAAGCAATGCGGTATCAAATCCCCTGCCTGCGGTGGCATCAATGCAGAGATCCCCCGGCTGAATATGCTTTCGCAGCACGCGGTGGGTGATCTCCAGCGCGCCCAATTGCCGCTTTGCTTTCGGTTTTTCACTCATACATAAAACACCTTTCTGTCATCCAGCCGCAGACAAGCCATTCTGCCGCCCGCATCGGAGAAAACCGCACCGCAATCAATATTGATATAGCTTTCGGTGAAAAACACCTCTGCCTTCTGGGCGGCAGGCAGCAGCGAAAGGGTTGGCGTATGCCCGAACACCATCACTGCATCCCCTGCATAGACCGTATCGGCATCAGGGCGCGCCTGTAAAAAATCATCCGGTGCATAGTCCTTCAGCGGCTTGCCCTTGCGATAATTCCGGATGCCGCTATGGGTCAGCAGATACGGCACGCCACCCACTACGCATTCCTCATAAAGCGAAAACTCCGAGAGATAGGCAAGCATCAACTGCCGCTTTGCAGGTGTCAGAGCCAGAAACTGGTTGAGTGTGACATCGCCGCCGTTTTGCAGCCACGGCGTACAGACCTCATGGATAAAGGGAAAAAATTGCTGATAAAAATTCTCGGCGGTCGCCTGTGGCGAGATCTGTTCGGCGCAGCGTAAAAACAACGCCTCATGGTTGCCCATCAGCGGATACACATTGCTGCGCTCCATGCAATCCAGCAGCAACGGAATCGGCTCTGCACCGCGGTCTACCATATCGCCCAGAATAAAAAGGTCGTCGGTTTCCTGTAAATCAATTTCGCGGCACATCTGCAAAAACTGCTGATAGCAGCCGTGCAGGTCGCTCATCACATAGGTCATTTCAAGAATCCTTTCGCAACAGATTCGGCAGCATTACAGATTGCCCGTCAGATGCATCAGCACGGCAAGCGCCGCAACGGGTGCGGTCTCGCAGCGCAGAATGCGCTTCCCCAGCCACACGGGTGTCACACTGTACTGTTGCAACAGCGCAATCTCCTGGGGATCAAACCCGCCCTCGCTGCCAATCATCAAAGCATAGCGTCTGGCATCTGCCCGAATCTGCGAAAAGCGCACCCCGCCCTCGGATTCATACAGCACCACCGCCACGTCGCTTTGCTGCATTTGCTTTGCAGCCTGCTCCAGTGTACACAATGCTCCGATGCACGGTATCATCCCTCTGCCGCTTTGCATTGCGGCTGCCTGTGCGATTTTCTCATAGCGGCTGCGTTTTTTTTCGAATTCCTTGGGTGTCAGCCGTGCCACGCATCGCTTCGTCAGCACCGGCACGATCTCGGAAACGCCCAGTTCCACGGCTTTCTGCACGATCTGTTCCAGCTTATCTCCCTTTGGCAATGCCTGATACAGCACAGCACCCACAGTCGGCTCTGCGGCACAGGGTGCCTGGGAAAGAATCTGCAGCTCCACGGTTTCGGGGGTAATGTGTGCGATCTCGCACTGATAATCCGTGCCATTTGCACACACCGTTACAGATTCCCCCACACGCATTCGCAGTGAAAGTCCGATATGCCTTGCGTGCTCTCCCGTCAGATATGGGTGAGCACTACTGAATGAATCATCAAAAAAGCGCGGCATGGACGCACGCTCCTTTCTGCATTCTCATAATATCATGTCTCGCGATACAGTATACCACATTTTTCGCCAAAATGCAATAGTAACGAAAAAGCCGGTCGCTCCATGCTGCAGGAATCGTTCCGGTCGTTTGCTTTATAGGTCGCTTCGCCTTTGGAAGCCCACCATAGCTACGCAGGCAGTTTTCAACATCTTTCACTGCTGATTCAACAGTTTCAACACGTTTCAACAGTTTTAACAGCGTTTTTTGCGATTTTTCGCGGTTTCGCGGAGCCCCAGGGACACGTACCTATTCAGGAACAGAAACAGGGTCAGAAGCAGGGACAGGTACAGTATCAGTTGATTTTGTTGCGCTGTGTTCAACAAAGCCAACACTTGTTGCATTTTCGTACAAGTTCTGCTTCCTGGGCGAAGGCCATTTCCAGTGCATTTCAGGAGAAAATAACGCATTACCAATTGACAGAACCCTGAAAATATGGTATAATACCCCCATTGTGGTTGATTGAAAGCAATCTTTGGCTGATAACATGAGGTCGGTCTTTCGTCTTTGCTGCGAGAGACCGTTTTTCGATTTTCTCTCTGCCACAGTTCATTACGATACCATAAAGGAGCGATCATCATGAACACGGACACTTTGCAAAAACTCGAAAAGCTCAACCAACTCTGTTTGACCGAAGCGGAAAAGTCAACCGTGACGGCATTTTTCGATCAACAGGCAGATCTCTTCTCGTGCCTGGAGCAAATCAACACCGAAAACATTGCGCGTATGGTTCATGTTATGCCGATTCTGACTGTTGTGCGTGAAGACCGCGAGATCAAGCTGTTTACCCGTGATGCATTGCAGGAAAGTGCCCCCGAAACCCACGACGGCTACTGGCAAGTGCCTCGTTTGATTGAGTGAACTGAAAGGAGTGCTACCATGAAGCTGTATATTACAGAACAGGGCGCAGCATCGGCAAATACGGTTGCGCTGGATGATATGATTTTAACCAAGAATGCCCCGACTTCCGCAGGCTCGAAAATGCTTGACGGCTATCAGGGGCTGTTTGATGCCGATATCATTGGCAGACTGGAAGCCGCAGGCTACACCATCGGCGGAAAGGTCAATGTGGGCGAGTTTTCCATTGATCTGCTGGGTGAAACCTCCTACTACGGCGCCTGCACCAATGATCAAGGGAACTTGACCGCTGCCGTCGCAGAGGTCGCCAAGTCCGATGGGGTCAAGGCAGTGATCTCTCTGGATGTCAACGGTATGCCCCGCCGTGCTGCGGCAATGGCAGGTACCGTTTTCGTGAAGCCCACCTACGGCACCGTTTCCCGATACGGCACCATTCCGGTTGCCTGTTCCGGTGAGACTGTCGGCGTCATGGCAAAATCTACGGCGGATTGCCGTCAGGTGCTGGGGCATCTTGTAGGACATGACGACAAGGACGGCACAAGCCTTTCCGATGCAGAGTGCGCACAGGTGAAAACTGCCGCTGCACCCATCCGGAAAGTGGCTGTACTGCAATCCATGGTGGATGCAGCAGACGACGCCACCAAGCAAAGAATCAACAGCGTGTGCGATACCCTGAAAGCAAAGGGCGTGGAGATCACTGCGGTGGATGATGCGATCTACAAGGCGGCAAGCCCTGCATGGAACGCACTGATGTGTGCCGAGCTTTGCAACAATGTTTCCCGTTATGACGGCATCAAATTCGGATACCGCACCCCCAATTATACCAACATTGACGAACTGTATGTCAACAGTCGCACCGAGGCGTTCGGTCTGCTGCTGAAAACTGCCATCCTCTACGGCTCCGATGTACTTTCTACCGAAAACTATATGCGCGTCTATGACAAAGCACTGCGCATCCGCCGCGTGATCTGTGATGCCTTTGCCGCACTGTTTGCACAGTATGATGCAGTGCTGCTGCCAGCCTGCTCCAAAACTGCATACAAATCCGATGCAGTGGGTACCTATACCGTTATGGACGAGGCTCTGTTTACTGCACCGGCATCCATCAGCGGTCTGCCCGTGGTTGTGGCAGGCGGCGTGCAGCTCATGGGCAAGGCATTCTCCGAGGACAGCCTGCTGACAGCAGCCGCCATGTACGAATAAGGAGGATTACACGATGAAATACGAAACCGTCATCGGTCTGGAAGTACATATTGAACTTGCAACTGAATCGAAAATTTTCTGCTCCTGCTCGGCAAAATTCGGCGGCGAACAGAACGACCATGTCTGCCCCGCCTGCTGCGGTATGCCAGGTATGCTGCCCATCGTCAACAAGCGCGTGGTAGATCTTGGCATGACTGCCGGCATGATGCTCAACTGCCATATCAACCGTACCACCACCTTCGATAAAAAAAGCTACTACTACCCCGACCTGCCCTGCTCCTACCAGACCACCCAGTGGTTTGCCCCCGTATGCGTCAACGGTGCCGTGGAGATTGAGACCTCCAAGGGCAAAAAGACCGTCCGCATCAAGCAGATTCACATGGAGGAGGACGCAGGCAAGCTGGTTCACGATGATTGGACAGATACCTCTCTGGTGGATTTTAACCGCACCAGTGTGCCGCTGATCGAAATCGTGAGTCAGCCGGATCTCTCCAGTGCCGAGGAAGTCGTGGCATATCTTGACCGCCTGAAAACCCTGCTGCGCTTTGCAAAGGTTTCTGAATGCCGTATGGAGCAAGGCTCTATGCGCTGCGATGTGAATCTCTCCATTCGCCCCGAGGGCAGTGACAAACTAGGCGTGCGCACCGAGATGAAGAACATGAACTCCATCTCCGCCATTACCCGTGCCATTGATTACGAGGTGGCGCGGCACATCGACGCACTGGAAAACGGCACGGAGGAACTGGTGCAGGAAACCCGCCGCTGGGATGATATCAAGGGGAAGAGCTATGCCATGCGCAATAAGGAAACCGCAGGCGATTACCGCTATTTCCCGGACCCTAACATCATGCCCGTTGTGATCGACGATGCATGGTATCAGCGCATCTGTGACGCTCTGCCGGAACTGCCGGAACTGAAAAAGCAGCGCTATATCACCCAACTGGGGCTCAGCGAATACGATGCCGAGCAACTGACCCAAAGCCGCGCATTCTGCGACTGCTTTGAGGAAGCATACGCCATCTGCGGTGCTGCCAAAGAAGCTGCAAACTGGTTGATCTCCGATTGCTACAACATTCTCAACAAGCGGCAGCAGACCGCCGATCAGCTTTCCATCAGCGGAAAAGCACTGGGCGAACTCATCAAACTGGTGGCTGAGGACAAGGTCAGCCGCGGCAACGCAAAGAAGATCCTCTCTGCCATGTTTGAGCAGGATCTTGACCCGCTGCAGTATGCCACCGAACACGGTCTGGTGGTTTCCAACGATACAGGCGCGATGGAAGAAACCGTCCAGCGCATTGTGGCTGCCGATCCCAAGTCCGTTGCCGATTTTAAGAGCGGCAAGGAAAAGGCGCTGATGGCGTTGTTTGGCAAGTGCATGAAGGAACTCAAGGGCAACTGCAATCCGCAGGTGCTGCGTGAAATGCTTCTGAAGTGCATTGAAAACGCCTGATTCTTCGATATCCTACTATTACAAGAAGGCTCCCGAAACCGTCTCGGGAGCCTTTTTGTGCAGTTTGGAGGTTTGGACGTATATCAAATGTCAAACAGAGGCGAAGCAAAAATCAGCAGCAGAATCACCGGTGCCGCATAACGAATGACCATACAGTAAAGCTTTTTTGCCTTGAACCGGCGCGTCCGCGCGACCTCCTCCTCGACGGTCTTTGTACCGAGGATATATCCCACCAGAATACAAGTGCAAAGCGCCACCACGGGCATGATCACATTATTGCTGATAAAATCAAAGAAATCCAGAATCTGCTTGCCAAAAATGGTGAAATCAGACCATGTGCTGTAGCCCAGTACCGAAAGCAGTGCCAGTGCAAAGGATACCGCAAAAACGGTCAGACAGGCAGGGATACGCTGTAGCTTGGTGCGCTCGCACAGCACCGAAACCAATGTTTCCATCAGCGAAATGGACGAGGTGAGCGCCGCCAATGCCACCAGCACAAAGAACACAATGCCGATGACATTACCCCACGCCATGGACGCAAACACATTGGGCAGGGTAATGAACATCAGGCTGGGGCCTGTACCCAATGCGGATTCATCGCCGCCAGAAAAGGCAAACACCGCAGGAATAATCATCATGCCTGCCAGAAATGCAACGCCTGTATCAAACAGCTCAATGTGACGCACCGCACTTTCAATATCGTCCTCCTTGCGCATATACGAGCCGTAGGTAAACAAAATGCCCATTGCCAGCGACATGGAATAGAAAAGCTGCCCCATAGCCGCAATGACTGTTTTCATGGAGAATCTGGAGAAATCGGGCTTGATGTAGTAGATCAGACCGTCAATGGCGCCATCCATTGTCAGCACATAGCCTGCAATAAAGACGGATATCAACAGCAAAATGGGCATCAGCACCTTGCTGACCTTTTCGATACCCTTTTCGACGCCCATCATAACCACCGCAGCTGTCAGCCCCATAAAAATGAACAGGAACAGCATCGGTGATCCAAAATTGCCGATAAAGTTGCTGAAATAGCCGCCGTTATCGGCAGCGGCAGCCCCCTGCCCCGTTACAAAAATTGTGAGATATTTCAACACCCATCCGCCGATGACGCAGTAGTACGGGAAAATAATCAGCGGTACCAGTGCCGATACCCAACCAAGCCAACCGAACTTCGGATGTAGCTGCTTGTACGCGCCAATGACGCTTTTGCCTGTTTTTCTGCCCAGTGCGATCTCCGTTACCATCAGCGCAAAGCCAAAAGTGACGGCAAGCAGCAGATACACAAGCAGAAATATTCCGCCGCCGTACTGCGCTGCCAGATACGGAAAACGCCATAAATTGCCCAGGCCTACGGCAGAGCCTGCCGCCGCCAGAACAAATCCGATTTTGGAATTGAAGCTGCTTTTCTTTGCTTCCTGCATAGCATTTATCAACCTTTCATGTTGTAGAGTCTGTATCACCGTAAGGGTACGGCGGCAAGCAGAACACCCTTCGCCTTACGGTTTAGGAACCTGTGCCATCTGCCTGTACAAATCTGCCGCTTGTGCATCAGTGCCGCCACAATCGTGAATGATTTTGGAAACGGTATCCTGTGCAGTATACTCATAAGAGCTGAGCATGGCAGACCACGGCAGACCCTCCTTGGCGAAAAACGCCTTACAAAGGGTCATCAGCGGCGTGGTCTCCATCATCACCTTCACAGAGGTATGCGCGCCGTAGGTATAGGGCGATGTGACATCTGCATACACCGTGCAGCTTGCCTGTATCTCACGGGATGAGAAGCCCGCTGCAATCTGATACGTGCCCTCCTCCGTGACCCATGTGTGCAGATTCGGGTCATAGCTTGCAAAATCCTTGGCAGTCAGCGTAAAGGAAACAGTCTGCGCTTCCCCTGCGTGCAGCAGCAGCTTGCGGAACGCTTTCAACTCACGGACGGGCTTTGTGAGCGTGCTGGAGGGGTCGGAAATATACAACTGCAACACGGTTTTGCCGTCTGTTTGGCTGATATTGCGCACCGTTACCGATACCTGCAAGGCATCTGTGAAACGGTCGCAGTCGGTGGTAATATGATCAACCGCAAAATCGCTGTAGGAAAGACCGTATCCAAAGGAGTACTGTGGCTCGATACAGCACCGATCATATCCGCGGTAACCCACAAAAATACCCTCACCGTAGCAGACCTGCATTCCATCGCCCGGGAAATTGAGAAATGTCGGCATCTGCTCCATGCAGGCAGGCCACGAAAGGGGCAGCTTGCCGCTGGGATTCACCTTGCCTGCCAGAATATCCGCAATGGCATTGGCACCCTGCATACCGGGCAGCCACAGACAGAAAATCCCATCGAAACGTTGCTCCCAATCACCCAATGCAACAGGCGCTGCCACATTCAGCAGCAGGATTTTACGCATTCCCTTTTCTTCGGCGGCGGCAAGCAGTGTTTGCCATTCTGCGGCAACCGTATCCCGCACACCGATGGTTTTGCGGTCGTTGCCCTCCTGCCCCGGCAGATCATAGACATACACAAGGGTATCCGCTGCCGACAGATCCCGCAGCGAAACGGAAGCAAACCGTGTCGAGAGTGCATCATCCAGCGCAATGTTACGGGTCGTGTGAATGCCCGCACTGCCCTCGCCGCAGGTCAGAAGCCGGGGCACTTTTTCGCCGTACAGGGCGATGTTTGCATGGGCAGGCAGCGGACAGCAGCCATTGTTTTTGAGCATCACGATTCCCTCTGCAGCCGCCTGATATGCCGCCTGATCGGTTTCTGCCACGGGAATCTCTCCCTGTGCCGGTCTTGCATACTGACGCACAAGATCCAGCATACGCTGTGCGGCAAGTGCCAACCGTTCCGGATCAAGGGTGCCGTTTTCGTAGGCTTCGGTCAGTACATCGGGGGATACCGGCCCCGGCATCTGCAAATCATTGCCTGCATGAATTGCCGCCACAGGATGATATACCGCACCCCAATCCGAGATCACAGGTCCCTGATAGCCCCACTCTCCACGGAGCATATCGGTAAGCAGCCCACGATTTTCGGTGCAAGGCACGCCGTTGATGCAGTTATAGGCACTCATGACGGTGGCAACCCCCCCGTCCACACAGGCGTGGAACCCAGGAAAATACAGCTCCTGCAAGGCACGCTCGGAAATGGTTTCGTTGATGCCCAGACGGTTGGTTTCCTGATTAT
>JAEDLR010000046.1 GCA_016295145.1 Oscillospiraceae bacterium | reverse complement strand
AGAACATTGCTATGTGCCGCTGTTAAAGTGCGGATAGTCATCCTGCCAACTGTTGTCCGCATAGCGGAAGCAGATTGAGTCGATGATCGCATCATATTCTTCCTGCCGAATGCCGCTGCAATCCGCGAATGCGAACAGGTAGTTGTTCAACCGATGCTTGCAGATCACGACGGTCCCCGCAGCCGTATGCCCCGATGACAGCGCGGTAAAGGATATTTTCTGCGCGGTGCGCTCTGTTGGAAGTTCGGGGGCGTTGGTATTGTCCACAGTCAGCGTGATCTCAGAACTTTCGCCGATCTTCACATCGGAAAAATACTTGGAAAGAGCCGTTTCCGGATCTGCAAACACTTCGTTGGAGGGACTTCTTGCCAAGACGATCATATCTCCGCTGAATTTGTCGGGGCGCAGCACGATGGGTCTTTGGGGGGCCGGCGTTATCAATGCAATGATCTTGCCGTCCTCCTGCTCTTTCACCACATCCCGACCGAAAGCAGGGGATGTGATCTGAAAATTTTTCGGTATGCTTGCAGAAAAATAACTCACTACAAAGTCGTATTCCACAGGCTCTCCGCCCGGCTCCGAAACCCCCGTCAGCGGCTGTGTTTCGCTGTCTGTAACAGGTAAACGCTCCACAGTGGTTGTGGTGGTGAACGATGGTGCAGGCTGCGTTTCAGTGATCTGCGGCGGTTCTGTTTCCGGCTTGGCAGTTTGATTTTTATCCGCAGCATAGTGATATGCCGCAGCGCCGCCTGCCATGGCAACGGCTGCCGCACCTGCTAGGATCTTCCCCTTGGCATAGTGTTTCACAGAGCTTGCTGCTGCCTTTTTGGCGATGTTTTTTGTGCCCAGGAGATCGGCAAGCAGTTTGTTATTCAGTGCCGTTTCCGAGATGAATTTTGCCGATTCCGCTCCCAATGCAGAGGAAATGACCAACATACTGCCGCCGAGCATATAACCGTTTTCTTCCAACTCCTGACGAATCAGTTTGCGTGCATAGTAGAGCCGCGATTTTACCGTTCCTTGGGAACATTCCAGCAGTTGGGCGATGCGTGCAATGCTCATTTCATCGTAGTAGAACATCACAACGGTGATACGCTGAGGCTCGGTGAGTTTGTCGGCAATGATCCTGCTGAGCAATCGGTACAATTCCCGATCTTCGGCGTATTCCTCGGGGCAGGAAAGTTCCTCATTCCCGGGGATATCCGTAGTATCCTCCGCCCAGATCTCAGGGCGTTGGCTGCGGCGTTTGTTGTAAAATTTGTGCAGTGCGATGGTGTGCAACCATCCCTTGAAATTCTCATCAAAACGATATTGCTCCAGCTTTTCCAGTGCCGTCACATAGGTTTCCTGCACAAGATCTTCCGCATCGTGATCGTTTCTGCATAGCCGATCGCAGTAGTAGAGAAGCTCCTTGTATGTGCGGCTGTACAGCTCGGAAATCGCCATTTTATCGCCTTTTTTGGCGCGTGTGATCAGGTCTTTCATTTGCTTTCGGTTATGCTGTTGAGGTAGGTGATAAACGCATTGATCCCGTCATATTCCATGTTGATGTAGAGTTTTTTGCCGCCTGCAAAATCCAGCCGCATAGAGGAATTGTCTGACATCACAGAGGTGAGATCATCCCAGCGGTAGGTAGTGACTCTGCCGAACATTCCCAGCAAAGCGATCTGTTCTTTGCCGTATGCCACAATGTTGCTGCGGTTGGAGTAATCAATACCGAATGCAACCACAACGATGCCGGCACATACAAGCAGCGTGGCAGGGGAGAAGATGCCTTTGATCAGTGTGACCGCGATCAGAGCAATGGGCAAAATGACCGCCAGCGCAATGCAGATATAATGATACTGCTTTTTGACTGTCAGTTTGCCGATGGGTTCAAAGTTGAGATACATTTTTCTGCCTCCTGAAATGGGATTATACGATTCATATTATCATGTATCACCAAAAAAGTAAATAGATTTCGGTGCGTTTCGTATATCGGTATAAAATCTCTCAAGCAATATGCTCTTTTTTCTCCTCCTGATCTTTGAACTTTTCTGCAAATAATGTGTTCGGGCGTATTGGAGCCTTTCGTTGTCCAGAAGCAGTCGTCACGGAGCAAAGAACATCATAGATCTTCTGTGCGAAAGGGAATATCATGTCCGCTTTGCCGCATTGGGCAGCAGAAGCAGCACCGTGAAGATTACACCCACCACTGCCATGGGGAGCATGGCAATTACAAAGACGCGTGCCTGATTTTTCTCTGTGAGCACAGGGGCGGCAGCCGCAAGCAATCCCAGAACAGTACCGGTGATGTTGTTGTTCATGGCGTGGGCGATGCAGGCAGGGAACACCGAATTGGTTTTCTCTTGCAGATAGCTGAAATATCCGCCCACCAGAATGCAGAAGCCGCACATGATGAGAATACCCAGCCAGGGGAAGAAGGGGTAATCTTTACCGAAGTTATGCCCCTGCGCGGTCAGGGGTGCGTGCCATGCGCCCCAGATGATACCGCTGACGATGATGGCGACAGGCTTCGGCATCAGCTGCATGAGTCTGGGCGTGAGATAGCCGCGCCAGCCGTATTCTTCACCAAAGTAGATAAAACACAGCGGAATACAGTACAAAGCCGTTTGCAGAAAGGTTGTTGCGGTTATGGTACGGTTCAGGGGCAGCGCCTTGTCGGCAGCCCAGAGAATATTCAGTGCATTACGGAAGGATTCTGCACCTGCAGCCACATATAGCGAGAGCAGCGCGCCCAGTGTGCAGGCAAGCATCGGAAGCAGAGCCAGTGCATAATACAGCAGTGTGTGATGACCGTGCCCCTTGCCGGGCATCAGAAAATGCTTTGTGCTGCGGTCTTTGGTGATGCATCTTGTAAGGATGTTGGCAAGCATAGGGGAAAACGCAACCAACAGCATAGAAAGCTGAGAAGCCGTTGTGCCTGCGTTCAATTGGAAAATCGGGATCAGCAGATACGGCGGCAGATAGGCAAGTACCGTAAACAGAATCGCTTGGGTGAGGGCGGTTTCCTTTTCGGCAGAAAGCAGGCGTTTTTTCTCAGCGGCTGCTGTCTGCAGCGGTTGGTTTTGGATTTCAGCAGTCATAATGCGCCACTCCTTTCGCGTAGGCTTTGCAGGAATAGAAGTACGAAAGCCCGAATACTGTAAGGCTCAGACAGGGTAGCACAGTCAGCAATACGCTGATGGTGGTACTGCGCTCTGTGCCCATCATCATTTTGTAGAGTTTTTCACCCAGTGCGTCAGAATCCTGTAAAATCGAGATATCGCCGAACAGGAAGTAAATGAATGCAGCGAGGATCAACATGATGATACAAACACTGCGGATATGATTGCCCTGTTTGTAGCCGAATCGGGCAGCAAAGGGGAAAGTCAGCCCGAAGAGCAGCAGCACCAAATAGAATCCCATGATATAGATGGGTGTGCAATCCGCGGGGAGTTGGGTCAGTGCGGTGATGATGTTCTGAATGATGTAAAAAGCGATCACCGGTGCCATTGCCGTCAACAGGCAGAAGACATACTTTGCCGTGACATATTGTTTTGCGGCACCGGGTGCGCCAATGGCAAAGGATGCCCAGACCTTCTGCTCATCCATTTTGCATAGCTTTTCGGAGATGACCACTGCAAACAGCACGGTGCTAAAGAATGCAGACATTAGCAGAGAGAATAACGAGCCGGTGTACTCTTGCCATTCCCAGTTGCTCTCCTCATTGCTCAGCATTTGCTGCATCTGACGGTTGAGCTCGTCTTTGTCGGTGATGCCTGCAAACTGTAGGACGTTCTCAAAAAAACCTTCAGGAAGTATTGCATAGCCCAGCACGATCAGCATGGCAGCGGTCACAATACACGCTGCCAAAACCAGCTTGCGGCAGAGCAGCCAATCTTTGTATAAGTAGCCGCGCATTAGTTCTCCCTCCTTTTGAACAGGGCGGTCATGGCGAAGAATCCGCCGATCAGTACGCCTGCCGTAATGCTGATGCACCAAGGCAGCAGCGTTTTGAGAAAGCCGGATATTCTGCTTACCATACCGGCGATGGTCAGTTCATCGTTGCCGTCACCATTCAGGAAATGCTCCAGTTTTTCCATGGCGGAATCGGGCATCAACATCAGCGCAATCATCGCACCAACATATAGCGCAATGATCAGAATGCCCGCCGCGTTGCCGCTTTTGGAACGCAGCAACAGCGTCAGCAGTATAGAAAGCATGGACATGGTACAGCATAGGGTCATCATCAACAAAATGAGAACCAGCGTTCCTGAAAAATCCAGATCCAAACCGAATACCAAACTGCTGATATAGGCATTGCCCAGCCCCAACAGCAGCCCCAGAAGCAGTTCCGCAGCCATCAGTATGATTTTGACTGCAGCATATTGCGCGGGTTTGCAGGGCAGGCAGCGCTGAAAGCGCATCCAACCAACGCGATAGTCGGAAGCAACGATCTCAAAGGATGCAGCGGGCATCATCATAATAAGAAATGCAGGAAAATAGGTGTTGATGGTGCGTATCACTTCTGTCATTTGTGCTTTATCTTCTGCATTGTACAGAATGCCCAGATTGCCGCATTGCAGGCTGAGGTACACCAGAAGCATCAGCCCGATGAACACGAAAAACACGCTGATGAGCGCGGTGATGCTTTTGCGCTGCAAGTATAACTCGCGGTAGAGCAAACCGATCATATCGTCCACTCCTTTTTCTCGGCATTGACATAGTAGCGCATCAATTCTTCCAGAACGGTGCTTTCCAGCAGCAGCCCCTTGTATTTGAGCTCGCAGGCTTTGCGGTCGGCAACCAGCACCTCTGCGCCGAAATCGTTGATACGGGCGGAGATCATATCGGCGGGGTCAATATCGGCATATTCTTTTTTTGTGCATTTCATGATGGCGTGGGTTTCCAGAATATCGTCCTTGTAGCCTGAAAGGAGCAGCTTGCCCTTGTGGATAAAGGTAACGCTGTCGGCAATGCGGTCAAGATCACTGGTAATGTGAGATGACATGAGAATGCTGTTGTTTTCATCGCCCAGATACTCCTGAAACATATCCAGGATTTCGTTGCGTACTACCGGATCCAGACCTGTGGTTGCTTCATCCATGATCAGCAGCTTTGCGTTGTGGGAGAGCGCCGCAGCAATTTGCAGCTTCATCTTCATACCTTTGGAGAACTGCCCGAATTTTTTTCTGGCAGGCAACTGCATCCGTTCCAAATAGTTGAAAAATGTTTCACTGCTCCACTCACGGTAAATGCCGCGCATTATAATATTGAGTTGCTTGGCGGTCAGTTGATCGTGAAAGGGCAGTGCGTCAAAAATCGCGGCAATGTGCTCTTTGATCTCGTATTCATGCTCCAGATGGTCAAGACCAAAAATGTTGATTTTGCCGTTGTCCGCCTTGATGATATTGAGAATCGTGTGAATGGTGGTGGATTTGCCTGCGCCGTTTTGCCCGATAAAGCCCATAATGCTGCCCTTCGGCACGCAAAAGCTGATATTATCAAGGGTAAAGCCGTCATAGGATTTGCACAGGTGGTCAATCTCGATGGCGTTTTCATAAGGTTTCATTCTGTTGCACCTCCGTAAATAATTGCGGTCAGTTCCTGTAATTCTTCCAGAGAAATACCGCTTTGTCTCGCTTTTCGGCAAAGGGTGTCCAGCGACGCTTCAATCTGGCGTAAATTCTCCTCCCGGAGCAGCTCCGTATTCTGCGCCTTTACAAAACTGCCCTTGCCTGTGTAGGATTCGATAAAATCCTGCCGTTCCAGTTCTTCGTATGCGCGTTTTGTGGTAATCACACTGATGCGTAGCTGCTGCGCAAGTAAACGCATCGAGGGCAGCGCTTCGCCCTCGGTGAGAACACCCTCCAGAATCATGCCTTTGATCTGATCGACAATCTGCTCGTAGATGGGTGTGCCCGAAGCATTGCTGATGACGATATCCATGGGTACCTCCGATTTTGTACTGTTTGCAAACATTGTATATACGCGATATGTACAATATACCACATATGCACATTGATGTCAATAGGTTTTTGCGATTTTTTGGAAAAATTTTTTTATCGCATAGGGTGGCGGACTGCTTCATAAACATAGTATCGTAGATTTTCTATGGGGCATCGTCCAACAAGAGGATACTATTCACGAGGAGGAACATGATGAGAAGCAAGCGTTGTTTCGCCCTCTTTGCGGCAATGATCACACTGCTGCGCTGTACTTTGCCGCGGCAGTTTCTCGTATCAGCCGCGGGAGAAGGCTGCTGCACTGTACTCATGGAGGCGGACAGCGGTGTGGTGCTGGATGGTAGCAGCTACGACCAGATCTGCGGGGCAGGCAGTCTTACCAAGTTGATGACCGTTTACCTGACCGCATTGGCGATCAATGAGGGCCGCCTGACTGCTGAAAGCATCGTTCTTGCGCCTGCGGCGGCACAGGAACAAAAAGGTGCAGTCATTTGGTTGGAGACGGGCGATAAAATATCCGTGGGGGACCTGCTGAAAGCGGTCATTATCGGCAATGCCAACGATGCCGCCGTGACCCTTGCCTGCGCCATTGGGGGCACAGAGCGGCAGTTTGTCATGGATATGAACAGCGCGGCATTTACGTTGGGGCTGCGCAACACGCGTTTTGCGGATGCCACGGGAAATTCTGCGGAGAACACCTCTACCCCCAGAGATATTGCACTGCTTTGCCGTGCTTTGCTTGATTTTCCCGATCTGACACCGATATTTACCACATGGCGCGATTTTGTCCGCGATGGTGCCACGGAACTGGTCAGCGAAAACACCCTCACCAAAAATTACGGGGGCTTACTGGGATTCAAGGCGGGGCACGGCGATGCAAGCGGCTACACATTGGCAGTTGCGGCGGAGCGAGAGGGCTTTTGCTGCATTGCGGTGGTAATGGGCTGTGCAGATGAAGATGGGCGTTTTGCTCAGGGCAAATCGCTGCTGGCAAAAGGATTTGCAGGTTACACCGTCACCACCCCCGATTTCTCCACCGAATTCATGAAGCCTGTTAGCGTGCGCCACGGCATGGATGCTGCCGTACTGACCGAGCCGCAGGCGTTGTTCAGCGCGGCGGTACCAAAGGGCGAAAGCATCAGTTGTGTGGTTATTTTGCCACAATATGTGGAAGCCCCTGTAGCACGGGGCGATGTGATCGGTCGGGTGGCGTTTTATTGCGGAAATACGCTGCTTTATGATACCGCACTCTGTGCCGCAGCCGATATTGAACGCCGCAATTTCGGGGATGCCTTTGCCCTCCTTTTGGGAAATATGTTCAAATAATCGTTTAAAATTTGGCGGTTTTTCCAAAAATCCGTAAAACACTTGCATTTTTGGTGAAGATATAGTAAAATGGTTGTAGAGTGCAGAAGCTGTGTCCGTCGTCCGTACAACACGGCTGCACGACCCCGTTCGTCCTGTAAGACGGGCGAAATTTATTACTGGAGGATACGCAATATGGCTTTGAAGCTGAACAAAAGCTACCTTTCCTCGTTCTTGGGTGCCGATGAGTTGAACGGCATCGCAAGACAGACAGAGGCTGCCGCAGCCGTTGTGCATGAGAAATCCGGCCTGGGCAACGATTTTCTGGGTTGGCTGACCTTGCCGACGGATTACGATAAGGAGGAGTTTGCCCGTATTCAGGCTGCTGCTGAGAAGATCCAGAAAACCGCAGACGTGCTGATCGTCATCGGTATCGGCGGCTCTTATCTGGGTGCACGGGCTGCCATCGAATTCCTGAAGTCCCCGTTCTACAACAACATGAAGAAGAACACGCCCGATATCTACTATGTGGGCAATAATATCTCTCCCACCTACCTCAACGAGGTGCTTTCTATCTGCGAGGGCCGAGAGATTGCCGTGAATGTGATCTCCAAGTCCGGCACCACCACCGAGCCGGCACTGGCGTTTCGCATCTTCAAGAAGCTGCTGGAGGATCGCTATGGCAAGGATGGTGCAAAGGAGCGCATCTACTGCACCACCGATAAGGCAAGAGGCACCCTGAAAAATCTGGCGGATGCCGAGGGCTACGAGAGCTTTGTGATCCCCGACGATGTGGGCGGCCGCTTCTCTGTGCTGACTGCCGTGGGTCTGCTGCCCATTGCCGCAGCAGGCTGTGATATCGCAAAGCTGATGGCCGGTGCTGCCGCTGCACAAAAGGCATACACCGCACCCTTTGCCGAGAACGATTGCTATCAGTACGCCGCACTGCGCAACATTTTCTACCGCAAGGGCAAGGCTGTGGAGATGATGGTCAGCTATGATCCCTCTTTTGCCATGATGAACGAGTGGTACAAGCAGTTGTACGGTGAGTCGGAGGGTAAGGATAACAAGGGTCTGTTCCCATCTTCCGCGATTTTCTCTACCGATCTGCACTCCATGGGTCAGTATATCCAGGACGGCGCAAGAATTCTGTTCGAGACCGTTGTGGATATCAAGGTGCCCAAGCAGGATCTGTTCTTGGAGCCGGATGCAGAAAACGCCGACGGTCTGAACTTCCTGACCAACCAGAACATGAGCGTTGTCAACCGCCGCGCACTGGAGGGCACCATTCTTGCACATACCGAGGGCGGCGTGCCCAACATCGTGCTGGAACTGGACGATACCACCGAGGAAACACTGGGCTGGCTCATCTACTTCTTCGAGAAGGCTTGCGCTGTTTCCGGCTATCTGCTGGGCGTGAATCCGTTCAATCAGCCCGGCGTGGAGAGCTACAAGAAGAATATGTTTGCACTGCTGGGCAAGCCCGGCTATGAGGATATGAAGGCAGAGCTGGAGGCAAAGCTCGGCTGAGCAGTACAAAGCAACCAACCGCGCATTCTACGAATTATTGAAGGGAGTTATACTTATGATTCAAGTAATTACCGGTAAAAAAGGCTCGGGCAAAACCAAAGTGTTGCTGGGCATGATCGACGACGCAGTGGCTGCAACCAATGGTGCGATTATCTGCATCGAGAAGTGCATGAAGCTGACCTACAGCGTGAACCACAAGGTTCGTCTGGTGGATGCGGAACGCTACAACATTAACGGCTTTGATATGTTCTACGGCTTTGTGGCAGGCGTTCTGGCAGGCAACTACGATATCAAAGAGGTCTTTGTGGACGGCATCCTGAAGATCGGCGGCAGAAACTATGACGCGCTGGGCGAACTGCTTGAGAAGCTGGATATCCTCACCGGCGACGATGTGGCGATGGTCTTTACCGTCTCCGCTGACAGCGAGGAACTGCCGGAGTCTGTATTGAAATATCTGATTCCTAAGAAGGATTGATTGGGATTTTTGTTGAAAACGACTGCAATTCCCGAAATCTATTGACAAAACTTTGCGTTTTGGGTATAATAAACCCTGTGACGCTCTGCGCAAACCGAAAGGCAGGTACATTGAACCATGGACATGCAGGCTGAAGCCGCAAGCTATCTTGTCTCCGTTCGCCCTTTGCTGTATCGCCCCGGCGAAAAACGCAATGTGGAAGTGGCGATCGATGCAGAAACCGCAGCAGGCTTCGGAATGCGTTTTACGCAGCTTCCTGTTGTGAAGGGCGTATTGGAAAACCGTGCCGGTGTGCTGTTTTTCCGGTATACAGCGGAAGGTGTCGCCGATCTGGAGTGCGACCGCTGTCTGGCATCTGTTGCGATGCATATGAACGAGTCCTTCGAGCATATTGTCGTGACGGAGACCGCCACCGAGCAAAACGACTCTGATTATCTGCTGACAGAGAACGCCATGCTGAATATCGCAGAGACGGTGATGACCGACCTGCGTCTGGCATTGCCCTCAAAGATCCTGTGCAGTGAGGACTGTCTCGGCATCTGCCCCTGTTGCGGCGTAAACCGTAATCAGCATTCCTGTAACTGCCAACAGGCATAAATCAGACGATACATCATCACAGAGGCGTATTCTGAAAACCCGCGCAATTCATATAAGGAGGTGCCAACATGGCTGTTCCGAAGGGAAAAACATCCAAAGCAAGACGCAATACCCGTCGTTCCGCAGTATGGAAGCTTGAGATGCCCGCAATGAGTACCTGCACGAACTGCGGCGCAATGAAAGCGCCCCATAAGGTGTGCAAGAACTGTGGCTTCTACAAGGGCGTTGCTGTAATCAAAATCGACGAGGAGTAATAGCACTGCTATTACCTGATTTTGCTATGCTTAGAAGCAGCGGGGAGAGTCTTTATCGCTCTCCCCGTTGTGTTTTGTAGGATATTGGAAAGGAGGAAGCGTTTGTGATAGAGATTACTGAGGTCGCGGCGGGCTCGCCTGCGGAGCGTGCCGGCGTGCTGTGTGGCGATGCGCTTGTTGCCGTCAATGGGCTTGTGATCCATGATGTGTTGGATTATCGCTATGCCATTACCGAAAAACAACTGGAGATCACTGTGAACCGCAACGGCACAGAGCAGACTGTTACGCTGACAAAGGGCGAGTACGAAGACCCGGGCATGGAGTTTCCCACTGCGCTGATGGACAAAAAACAGGTCTGCGGCAACCATTGTGTGTTCTGCTTTATTGACCAGAACCCCAGAGGAATGCGCAGATCCATCTACCTCAAGGACGACGATGCAAGACTCTCCTTTCTGCACGGCAGCTATATCACGCTAACGAACTTGACCGATGCAGACGTTGACCGCATCATTCAGATGCATCTGACGGTCAATGTTTCGGTGCATACTACCGATCCCGCACTGCGCTGCAAGATGCTGGGCAACCCCAAGGCAGGGGATTCCTTGCGGCATCTGTACCGTATGGCGGAGCATGGCATCCGGATGGATTGCCAGATTGTGCTTTGCCCCGGTTGGAATGACGGTGACGCGTTGCATCGCACGTTGGCGGATTTGTTCAAACTGGTGCCGGCGGTGACCAGCATTGCCGTGGTGCCTTTGGGGCTCACAAAGCACAGAACCCATCTTTGCAAATTGCAGCCGTTCACCAAAGAATCCGCAAAAGCTACCGTGGAGCAGATCGAGGCGGTGCAGCGTTGGAGCTTGGGAGAGCATGGCAGCCGCATTGTGTATGCATCTGATGAGCTGTATTTGCTGGCTGGGCTGCCTTTGCCCGATGCCGATTCCTACGAGGGGTATCCCCAGTATGAAAACGGCGTGGGCATGCTTCGCGCAATTCTGGACGAGTTTTCCGATGCACTGACCGATGCGGAATATCAGGGTGTGATGCGTACTTTGACCATTGCAACGGGCACTGCTGCGGCACCGTTTTTTGCCCGGATGATGGAGGATCTTCACGCAAAATGCCCGCAGATTACCGTCAATGTGATCGCCGTGCGCAACGATTTTTACGGCGAGTCGGTGACGGTGGCAGGGCTGCTGACGGGACAGGACCTTCTGGCGCAGCTAAAGGGGCGGCCCCTGGGCGAGGCTGTGCTGCTTTCGGAGACTTGCCTGCGCCACGATGATGTTTTTCTGGATGATATGACGCGCAGTGAACTGTCTGCGGCGTTGGGCGTGCCGGTGGTGCGTACTGCCGTGGATGGCTATGTGCTGCTTCAGACCATTCTGGGCGGCGATTTTGCCGCCTGTTGAGAAAGGGGACAGAGAGAAATATGGATCTACCGATCGTTGCGGTGGTCGGCCGTCCCAATGTGGGAAAATCGACCTTGTTTAACAAGCTGGTGGGGCAGCGGCTCTCCATTGTGGAGGATACCCCCGGCGTGACCCGTGACCGTATTTACGCCCGCTGCGAGTGGTGCAATCGCAATTTTATGCTGGTGGATACAGGCGGTATCGAGCCGAAAACCACCGACACGCTGTTGGCGCAGATGCGTCGTCAGGCGGAGCTTGCCATTGACAGCGCGGAGGTTATTATTCTGGTGACCGATGTGCGCGCAGGCGTTACCGCCAATGACATCGCTGTGGCAGAAATGTTGCAAAAATCCGGCAAACCGATTCTGTTGTGCGTCAATAAGTGTGACAGCATCGGCGAGCCGCCTATGGAGTTCTACGAGTTCTACAATCTGGGGCTTGGGGATCCCTTTGCGGTTTCTTCCCTGCACGGCAATGGTACAGGCGATCTGTTGGATGCTGTGCTGGAGGCTCTGCCTGCCGCACCGGAGGGCGAACATGAGGATGACCGTATCAGCGTGGCGGTGATTGGCAAACCCAATGTGGGCAAATCCAGCCTCATCAACCATATTGCAGGGGAGGAGCGCAGCATCGTTGCCGATATGGCAGGCACCACCCGTGATGCCATTGATCTGCCCGTAGACCGCGAAGAAGGCAAGTTCTTGTTCATTGACACGGCAGGTATCCGCAAAAAGGCAAAGGTCACCGATGCCGTGGAGCATTACAGCGTTCTGCGTGCTTATATGGCGGTAGACCGCGCCGATGTATGCATCATCATGATTGATGCCACAACAGGCTACACCGAGCAGGACAGCAAGGTGGCAGGCTATGCGCATCAGCAGGGCAAGGGTTGTATTGTGGTGGTCAACAAGTGGGATTTGGTGGAGAAAGACGGCAAGACGATGCAGGAGTTCACAAAAAAACTGGAGCATGATTTCAGTTTTATGAGCTACGCACCCTTTTTGTTCATCAGCGCGAAAACAGGGCAGCGGGTGCAGCAACTGTTTGAATTGATCCAAACGGTGGCGGAGAACCACGCCATGCGGATTACCACGGGCAAACTCAACGATGTGCTTGCATATGCTACGGCGAGAGTGCAGCCTCCTACTGACAAGGGTAAGCGTCTGAAGATCTACTACATGACGCAATCCGGTACCAAGCCGCCAACTTTTGTGTTCTTTGTCAACCGTGCCGATCTGTTCCATTTTTCCTATCAGCGCTATCTGGAAAATCAGTTGCGTGAAACATTCGGCATGATGGGTACACCCATCCGCTTTATCATCCGTGAACGCGGCAATGATAACGGCACCAAATCTTAATGCAGAAGGAGCATTGGCATGACGGTTTTCCTTTATATTGCTGCGGTGCTGCTTGCGGCTGCCTGCGGCTATCTGATCGGCAGTATTAACGGCGCGATCATCACGGTGCGGCTGTTCAAGGGCAAGGATATCCGTGATTACGGCAGTAAAAATGCAGGTCTGACCAATACCATACGCTGCTTTGGTAAGGGCTGCGGCATCATGACGCTGGTGATTGATATCGGCAAGGGCGCGGCGGCGATCGCGTTGACCCTTTTGCTGAGCAAACAGCTTGGCTGGGCGCCCCTTGCAGACGGTACCGGCAACGACTACCGCTGGCTTGGATTTATCGCGGCGGCATTTGCCATTCTCGGTCATATGAAGCCCATCTATTACCACTTTTCTGGTGGCAAGGGCGTGCTGGTGGGCGTGAGCGTCTTTCTGGTACTGAATCCGCTGACTTTTGTAGTTCTGATGGCGATTTTTGGGCTGCTACTGTGGTGCTCGAAATATGTTTCGCTTTCCTCTATGATCGCCACCGTTTGCGTCATTCCTACCACCTTCCTGTTTGAGGTGTTCCTGCGCGGAACGACGATGGGCATGGCGTGTCTGTATACAGCGATGGTGACTGTCATGGCTATAATGATCATCGGTAGCCACCATGAGAATATCCAGCGTCTGCGTGCGGGGACTGAGCGTAGGATCGGTGGCCCGAAACCGAAAGAAAACGAGAATATCAGAGCGTAAGGGGTGCGAGTATGGCAAATATCACGATTTTGGGTGGCGGCTTCGGCTGCGCATTGGCGGTACTGCTCAACGGCATGGGGCATCACATCACACTGTGGAGTGCTCTGCCCGAGGAAATTGAAGCGATTCGCCGCGACGGCGAGCAGAAAGCAAAGCTGCCCGGTGTCAAAATCCCGAAAGAAATTGAACTCACCAACGATATCGGCGCAGTATCGGGCTGCGATATGCTGTTGGTAGTGATTCCCTCTGCTTTTGTACGGCAGACGTTGCGCCTTGCCGCACCGCATCTTACCCCCGGTACCATTGTCTGCAATGCAGGCAAGGGCATCGAGGATGGCACGCTCAAGTTGATGAGTACCGTTTTTGCCGAGGAGCTGCCCCAGGCAAGACTGGTCGTTATCACCGGCCCCTGCCATGCCGAGGAGGTGGCGCGGGGGATTCCTACCTCGGTGGTGGTCGCCTCACGGGATGAGGATGCGGCAAGCATGGTGCAGTCGTGGATGAGTTCGCCGATCTTTCGCGTCTATCTCAATGATGATGTCATCGGCTGCGAGCTGGGCGGCGCACTGAAAAATGTCATCGCACTGAGCGCAGGCATCAGCGACGGCCTGGGCTACGGCGACAACACCAAGGCAGCCCTCATGACGCGCGGTCTCCACGAGATCGCCAGACTGGGTGTTGCCGTGGGTGCAAAGCAGGAGACTTTTTCGGGGCTTGCAGGTCTGGGCGATCTGATTGTCACCTGTACCAGTATGCACAGTCGCAATCGCCGAGCCGGTATCCTGATCGGGCAAGGGGTATCGCCTGCAGATGCCGTGGCACAGGTGGGCACCGTGGAAGGCTACTATTGTTGCCATACGGCGTATCATGTGGCGAAGAAATATGCCGTGGAGATGCCCATTACCGAGGTGCTGTATTCCGTTTTGTATGAAAATGCCGATGTGACTACCGCAGTGGTGCGCCTGATGGGTAGACCGGAACATCATGAACACGAAAAAATCGGGTAAATACACCGAATTTGACCGTTGTGCAATATCAACAAAAATTGGGGGCGTATCTTGGTATGCGCCCCCGATGGCTTTTTTTGCAGCACCATTTTTGACCGAAAAATGAAATGGACCTTGAGCATACGAGAGCAATCAAGCGAAAAATCAAGCAAATCGGAGTATGATTAGCGTATTTTAAATTTTCGGCAATTTGACCGTTGACTTTTGTTGGGATTCGGTGTATAATGAATCTTGCACTGTCGGAGTAGCGTACCCGTCGCATACTCCGTGCACTCAAATGAAACGGAGGAAGTTACTATGTCAACGACCATGGCGAAGGTTGCCGAGATCAACCGCAAATGGTATATTCTTGACGCAGCAGGTCAGCCTCTTGGCCGCGTTGCTGCAAAGGCTGCCACGATTCTTCGCGGTAAGCATAAGCCCGATTTCACACCCAATGTGGATTGCGGCGACCATGTGATTATCATCAACTGTGCAGAAGCAGTCCTGACCGGCAAAAAGCTGGATCAGAAGTTTGAGATCTGGCACACTGGCTGGATCGGTCACCTGAAGAAGGTATCCTATCGCGAGCTGATGGAAAAGCGCCCTGAGCACGCAATGTACATTGCCGTAAAGGGTATGCTTGCTGATAACTCCATCGGCAGAGCATCAATGAAGCGTCTCCGCGTTTACGCAGGAGCAGACCACAAGAATCAGGCACAGAAGCCTGAGAAGTATGAGCTGTAAGGAGGGTATGGCGAAATGAGCGAAATCACTGTATCTTATCAGTCCAAGCTGAAGTCTTACTACGGCACTGGCAGAAGAAAGTCTTCTGTGGCAAGAGTTCGTCTGTACCCCGGTAACGGCAATGTCACCATCAACGGCAGAAGCATTGATGACTACTTTGGTCTGGAGACCTTGAAGCTGATCGTTCGTCAGCCTTTGGCACTCACCGGTACCGGCGAGCAGTTCGATATCGTCTGCACCGTTGCTGGCGGTGGTGTCACCGGCCAGGCAGGCGCAATCCGCCACGGTGTTGCCCGCGCACTGCTCCAGTTTGATGCCGAGCTGCGCCCCACTCTGAAGAAGGCTGGCTTCCTCACTCGTGACCCCAGAATGAAGGAAAGAAAGAAGTACGGTCTCAAAGCAGCCCGTCGCGCACCGCAGTTCTCCAAGCGTTAAGGAAACTTTTTCGCAAACGCCGATTTTACGCCGCTGCAATAAGGATACAAACCCATCTTATCAATCCGAGCTATCACTTCAAATGGCTCGGATTTTTCTTTTTAATCATTTATCTTGCCGATAAAATTGTAGTAAATATCAATCTGAACAATGCGCGTTCCGCTTGACTTATCGGGAGCGTGAACAACGATCTTCTGAATAAAATCGTGCAGAATTTCTGTTGAAAGCTCGGTCAATTCGGTGTACTTTTTCGCAACAGAAACAAACCCTCTGATATTATCCTGCTCGGTCTTATCATTATTCAAGCTTTCGGAAATGGTCTTGATGGTATTTGAGAGCTCCGCCTGTTCACTTTCGTATGAAGCAGACATTTTCGCAAAACGCTCATCGGAGATTTTACCGTTGATGTTATCCTCATACAAACGATTGAACATTCTATCAAGTTCGTCATATCTTTTCTATGCAGAAGCAAGCTCTTTTTTCTGTCCACTTTATTGACATTGGTCCAACCGCAAAGAATCCCGCAGAGCTGTGGAAAACAGAGCGATCCGTGCAAAAATTCTTGCACTATACATCAAAAGCGACAAGCGATTGGGTACACA
>JAEDLR010000093.1 GCA_016295145.1 Oscillospiraceae bacterium | reverse complement strand
TGAATACTACAAAAATGTACCCATTGCGTATAATCTGGGCAACTACTGGTTCTCCCATTATGATATCGACACAGGATTGCTGGAGGTGACCCTCAGCCCCGATGATGCACTGGAACTGGTATTCTACCCCGCCACACAGAGAAACTGCAAAACCACCTATGTCGGCGGCGAGGCAGAGGGCGAACGAATTCTACAGGCACTGCGCAGCTACTCTGTGAATGTAAACATTGATGCCAACGGTATCATTACGCAAAAAGCAGATTAGCAAGGTGTTTTTCCATGCAACAAACTGATCGATATCATTCGCCATTGGGTATGCTGCTTCTTACCGCGGAGGACGGTGCCTTGACAAAACTGGCCTTTGCCTCTACGCTGCGTGCAGCAGCGGATTCCCCCACTATTTGTTCCCATGGGACATTGCCGCCATTGAAAGCTGCAAAACATTGGCTGGACCTCTATTTTTCCGGAGAAGTCCCTGATTTTCAGGTACCCATGCGCCCAAAGGGCACGGCATTTCAAACCGCAGTATGGCAGATCCTCATGACCATTCCATACGGTGAAACCAAAACCTATGGCGAGATTGCCGCACAGATCGCTGCACAGCGCGGTATTCAAAAAATGTCTGCGCAAGCCGTAGGCGGTGCGGTGGGACGCAATCCCATTGCGATTCTGATTCCATGCCACAGGGTACTAGGGGCAAATCATGCTCTGACAGGCTACAGCAATGGTCTGAACAGGAAAATTGCGTTGCTGACCCTTGAGGAAATTCCTTTTCAGCTATAAGTCGCAATGCATAGTGATCGCGGCAGACAGAAAAGCAATGAAAGCAGCCGAATGCACAGATCATGGGGAGGGATCATATGAGTATTTTGCTCAAGCTTGCCTTTTTATTCTTTGTGGGCTCGACCTTGGGTTGGGTACTAGAATTGTTCTATCGGCGTTACGCCTCAAAAGCTGTTGGGAAAAAATGGATCAATCCCGGATTTTGCACGGGGCCGTATCTGCCGCTGTATGGATTCGGACTGTGCATCCTGTATCTGGTGGCATCACTGGAACAGGTCACGGCGTTGCCTGCGGTACTGCGAAGCAAGTGGTGTTTATGCATCATTATGGCGATCTGCATGACGGTGATCGAATACATTGCAGGCATGATGACCACAAAACTGTTCAATGTGCGTCTGTGGGATTACCGCGACGAGTGGGCAAACCTACAGGGTATCATCTGCCCGAAGTATTCCATGTTCTGGGCATTGCTGGGAGCAGTATATTATTTTCTCATCCACCCCCATATTCTCAACGCGCTGGACTGGCTGGCGAATAATCTGGCGTTCTCCTTTGTGGTTGGATTCTTCTACGGCGTATTTTGCGTTGATGTGTGCATTTCTGCCAATCTGGTTGCCAAGCTGCGGCAGTTTGCAAAGGATAACGAAGTGATTGTGCGCTATGACGCCATTAAGTCAGCGATCCGCAAACGCCATGAAGAAACCAAACAGAAATACCATTTCTTCCGTCCGTTCCGCTCCGATCAAGCCCTGTCGGTGCATCTGCGTGCGCTGAAAGAAAGCTTTGAAAAGCAGCACAAAAGATAACGTATGGATTCGCCGCCAATTCGGTATCAACCCCAATAAAAAGCAAATCTCTGTGACAGTGCGCTTGCACAATCACAGAGATTTTTCTTGAAATTACTGTACAGATTGCGCCAATTTCCGTTTCATCATGCGATTGACGAAAAGATTTTGCGCCTCGGCATCCGCAGCGATATGCCACGGGAATCAGAAGTGTATGCCTTGAAACAGGGACAAAAATCCCCCTCTTACAACGCCTTAAAAACGCCCTTGACTTTTCCGACAACGCGCAATCGCAGCACATCAGCATTCTCGAACCGCTGCACTGGATACATGGGGTTGATGCTGTGCAGCTCAATCCAGTTGGAACTGTATACAACCTTCTTCACCAGACCCTCGTCCCCATCCAACAGCACCACGGCGATCTCGCCGCTATCCACGCTATCCTGCTTGTGAACCTGGATGATATCGCCGTTTTCGATTTTAGGGTACATAGAATCCCCCTGCACGCGAATGCATATGGTCTCAGATGCCTCGTAGTCGCTGACAATGCGCAGGGGAAGATAATCCACCACGCTGTTTTCTGCCAGTGCGCCAAAGCCTGCAGAAACGCTTTCAAACACCGGTACCATGCGGATGTGGTCGTCATATATCGCTGCGATGTTGGATTCCAGCTTTGGGGAAACGTCCTCGATAAGGTCGGATTTTTTGATGCCGAAATACTGCGCAAGGCGCTCAATAGCATCAATGCGCGGGTACTTTCGGGCGTTTGCCCATTCCGAAAACGTCGAGTAGGCAATGCCTAACTCCTCGCAAATCGCACTGCGTGATTTGCCGGATGCCGCAATATATCGCTGCAGATTCTTTGCAAATACTGTTTTATTTCCCATTGTACTCATAAGATTGCCCCCTTTTGGCTATGCAACGCTACCCATATCATACACGAAAAGCGAAAAAAAGTCAATATCTTTTGGAAAAAAGGACTTGACAAAACGCGAAAAGCGTGATACAATGGAATTACGCCTAAAGCGTAAAATGAGGTGCAGTGCAAGTAACCTTGAAAGTCGCACGCACCAATGTCGGATGAACCCCAGCGCAAGCCATTGTATAGCAGGGCATCCGATAAAGCACTGAGGATTCGGAAAGCAGTTGCATGGTGTCCACGATAGGGACATTATTTTTTTGCACGTAAAAACGCTTTGGGCGTAATATGCCAGTCAATACACTTGAAAGAAGCATCTAAGCCATAAACTGCCTAACCGACGTGTATTTTACCCGGAAGGAGGTATTTCCCATGCCGAATCCCCCGCGAGCCGCGCCCTGACTGCCATGGCACGCTGCGCGTTTTTACAGCGAAAGGAGGCACACCACTGAGCATCCCGCCACGGACATATGCGCGCGGCATGAGGCCACAGCGGCGAATGATGTATTTTGACAGGCGTGATCAGAAAGGAGCAGCCCATGGAAATCCAAATCCATATCGCGAACAAAAACGCGATTGTGCAAGGCACGCCGCACATTGTATGCGGCAACAGCGACTATGAGATCCGGTTTTCATTTGATG
>JAEDLR010000006.1 GCA_016295145.1 Oscillospiraceae bacterium | reverse complement strand
CAGCTGCTCAACAGCTTGACCACGCAATGGCTGACCGATCCTGCCGGCCGTTCACTGGCACAGCTTGCTGAAATGATCCTGACCTTTAATTTCAATGCATTGCAGCTTGATACAAGCAGGATTCACGATACCGTTTTCCGTGTACTGTAAGGAGAGGATGTATATGCGCCGCAGAACAAAAGGCTTTACACTAATCGAATTGATTGTGGTCATCGCAGTCATTGGCGTGCTTGCTGCCATTCTGGTGCCGGCTATGCTCGGCTATATTAAAAAGTCTAAGCAAACGCAAGCCAATGAAAATGCAAGAGTCATATATGAGCAATTGATGCTAAGCGCAGTGGAGTTGGATGCGCAGGGCATTACTATGGGTGTCAACGGCAGCTTTGTATTAAGCGATGTCGGCGTTGCAGGAGATTCTGGTGACTGCGTTGAAATGGATGTATGGCTTTCCGGCCCGGGTTTTTCCCAAGCGCAGCAAGAAGTGTTCCGAAAAGGCGCCGGGGGATATATCGACATTGTGTACCAGAGCGGCTATCCCGTTGCGGTGGCGTGGTCGAAAAGCAAGGAAGCCGATGCCGTGATCGGAAGATATCCGGAGGCGATTGCTCTGGATGACGGCGTTACATGGAAAAACTGGGATGATAACTTATAATGCAGCAGGCATCAAACTTGCGCCCTATCGACCTCCCCGATAGGGCGTTCGTTTTTTATTGTTTTTTGTTTTGTTCCACAGAGATATCGCGCACAGCATATTTTTGTAACTGAAGCATGAAATCACTGTTATTTTGTTGATTTGGGTATTTTCTACAAACCCTGCCATATACATATATGCATTCTGACGATTTATTGTAATTCCACATGAATTTGAAGAATAATTCTTGACAAATATCTGTAATCATGATATAATGAATTCGTTACCAATCATTGGTAACGAATAATAATGTAGGAGGAAAAAGAAGCATATGAACATCAAACAAATCGTAAAGAAGACCGTTGTCGCAGGTGCGACCTTGGCACTCTTGGGGGTGGCAGCAATGCCCGCTGCCGCGTCAGCATTGGCTGGCACTTTTACCGACAAGAAGATCGAGAACACAGGTGAAACCGGCTTAGCCACCAACCTGAACTTCACCAATATCAGCAGTGGCGAAGTTAAGGTAACAAACTGGGGCAGTGGCAGGGGCGATGTGCTAATGACTTTGGAGGATAGCCTTGGTCATGAATATGACACCTTCACCTTTAAGAAAGTGGATACATGGAAGTTCAACGAAACTCTTTATTCCACAGGGTATCCTGTTAATCTATGGGCTACCAATACTCGTTCCATAATTTGGCCCGGTATCGGTGAGCGTACCATTTCCGGCAGCTGGGAGTTCGCATAAACAACCAATCAGGTCGATGCCAAATGCGGCATCGACCTGATTACAAGGAAGCAAATATAATTCGTATGCATTGATATTGTAAAGGAGCATCTTATGCGCAAATTCTTTCTGATACAAGCAATGATTGTAGTGCTTGGCGTGGTGTCCCTTTTGCTTGTGCGCAACAATGTGCATGATTACGGGCTTTTGGTAACCGGTGATGAAACCGCAGTCGCCTCCCTGCCGGCAACGCTGCGTCTCGTGTATGATGAAGATGCTGATGCAAGCTGGGTCAGAACTGCTGAGGAGCAACGGGCAGCAATTCAAAAAGCGCACGACTTCTTAGGGACGGAAACGATGGTGTTGCTTGCCGAATCCAAGGGAGATAATCGCTATGCTGATGGCTGCACCATATATCCCATGGAAATCAAACAGGTACTGGAGGGTGATATTGCTCTGGAGGGGCAAATCATTGACTTGATACGAGTTAGTACTATCTCGCAAATAATGGTGTCAAAAAAGGAAGAAGCAGAATTGCGATTTCAGGGTGGAATCAACTACCTCAAAAAAGGGCATACCTATCTGATGGCAGTTTATGTCTATCCCTTGCCGGGAGGGAAGGTTACGCAATATACGATTTCGAACCTCTGCTATGATTTACAAAACACAGAAAACCGCCTGATTGACAGCCCGAACTATGTATACAGCGATTGCCCCGAAAATGAGGTGTTTTACTGCAAGCAGGAAATGGTAGACGCTTACTATCAGGCAAAGCAGGATATGTTTGACTACTACGGGATTTCTCCGAAGGACGAATAAAATCATGATATCGTACATTCGTCTCCGGTAGTTGATAATGAATAATAGGGGGTAATATATATGATTCGCACACAATGTAAGTTAATGTTCTTAAAGCGTGGCTTTCAGATCTCCTTTAGTCTGATGTTTGCTTTTGCCTTTCTTTATCCTACTTTTCTGATGTTGGTAGGACATATGAAAGGCAATGATATCTCCGCTGTGCCGGACCGCATTTATGCCTACCCCTTTTGCGACGGTGCTACGGCTAGCGATGTGATGTATTTCGTCTTGCCAATTCTGTCGTTCTTCCCCTTTGCAGCCTCCTTTGCCATAGATCGGAAGCTGCACGCATATTATCCGCTGACAGCAAGGGGCGGTTTGCGCTCCTATTTTTTTGCAAAGGCAATCGCCTGTATGTTGGGCGGTTTTATTATCTTTTTTATTCCGCTTGCCGTCAACATTCTGGTCAACCACCTGCTGATGCCCCAGACTATGCGCACTGCCACGGGCGGCTATATGGGCAACAATATGTATGAACAGTATGCACATTGGGTTTACAACGCTGCAGATAATCCCTCCTTGCAACCCAATTGGATGACGAAGTTCTGGGTGGTACATCCCCAACTGACCAATCTGCTTTCCGCAGCCCTGGTTGGCTGCCTGGGCGCAGTGTCTTCACTGGTCTGCTACACAAGCACTTTTTTCATCAAAAAGTACACGCACTTCTCCGTGTTCCCCATGCTGGTGCTGTTCACAGCCGGTGTGATGCTGCAAGGAAACTCTGAAGATCTGACCATGAGCTGGAGCCTGATCGACTATGTGAAAACCGGAGAGTTCTGTTCTCTCTCCACTTTTCCCTTTTTCTGGGGCGTTTGCGCCTTACTGGTCTTACTGTGTGGTGGCATTCTGTGGTGGAAATCCGGACAGGATCTGCTGGACTGACACCGGAAAGGAGCGTCTTTATGCGAAAATTTTTCTTTCTTCAAGCGATCATCGTTGTGCTTGGTGTGGTGTCGCTTTTACTTGTGCGCAACAATGTGGATGATTACGGGATTTTGGTGACAGGGGATGAAACCGCAGTCGCCGCCCTGCCGGCAAGTCTGCGGTTTTATTATAATGAAGATGCCGATGCAAGATTGGTCAGAACTGCCGAGGAGCAACGGGCAGTGTTACAAAAATCATCTGATCGTTTTGGACATGAATACATGGTAGTACTTGCCGAATCCAAGGGAGAAAACCGCTACGCCAGTGGTTGTACCCTATATCCCATGGAAATCAAGCAGGTACTGGAGGGTGATACTGCTCTGGAAGGGCAGAACATTCAAATGGTCAGTGAGGTGCAGTCACGGATTTCTGCCAGCTCAGCAGAAGATCGTAAAGGAAAGGGCTTGTGGTTTCAGAATACCAACCTGAATTATCTCAAAAAGGGGCATACCTATCTGATGGCAGTTTTTGTCTATCCTTTGCCGGGAGGGAAGGTTACGCAATATACGATTTCGAACTTCTGCTATGATTTGCAAGACACAGAAAACCGCCTGATTGACAGCCCCCATTATGTATACAGTGATTGCCCCGAAAATGAGGTGTTTTATTGCAAGCAGGAAACGGTGGATGCTTACTATCAGGCAAAGCAGGATATGTTTGACTACTACGGTATTTCTCCGAAGGATGTGACCACATGAAGCAGCGTTCGTTTTTGCCAAACAATATTGCACTGCGCAGAATTGTTTCCATGGTCGTGATTGCGGCAGTCACTGCAATCGTTTTCCTGATTAATGGGCGGGAAGTCCCCACAGAACCCTTTCTGGCGGAGGAGCTGCCCCTTCTAATGATGAACTGGATGCTGGGCTGCGAAGATCCTGTTTCATGGGATGTGACCTTTTCCACTTCCATCATGAAAGGCCTTCCATTATGGGCATTTCTGTGCTTTTTCGGCTCCCTTGTTTATTGGGATTGGACCGGCGATCAGGTTTATGTCATCTGCCGTCTGAAAAGTCGTAAAAAGCGGTATCTGGGCAGATGTCTGCAGCTTATGTTGTATGCCTGTGCAACAGCCACCATATATATCGCGGAGCTACTGGCGTTTTTATGGCCACAGATGAAAGCATTGCCCTTATCGGCACTGGCTTCATCTGTCGCCCGCATCTGGATTTCCGTTTGCGGTATCTGCTTTTCCTTCGCCCTGCTGCAAAGCCTGATATCCCTGTTGTACGGCTCTGCCATAGGCTTCCTGAGCAGTTCTGCACTATGGTGCCTCTCTATGATGCTCGTGCCGACTTATCTGTTCTGGAGTAAGCCGAATCTGGCGTGGTATTCCATAACAAGTGTATATACAGCGGCCTATTTGGGCTTATCGCACATCGCATCCATCGGATGGATGTTGGCTTCCGTTGTATTGCACAGCGGCATTCTGATTGGAATCGGAATGGCTTTGGTAAAACGATGCGACTTAGGGCTGACCGATCAGGAAGCAATATAAGATGATATAGGAAGGAATATGACAATGAATACATTGGTTTTAGATCAGGTAACCAAAACCCTACAGGGCCATACAGTTCTCGATCACGTGAGCCTCAGCCTGGAAAGCGGAAAAATCTACGGTTTGGTAGGCAGAAATGGCTCGGGAAAAACCATGCTGATCCGGAGTATCTCCGGCATGGTGCGCCCGACATCGGGGGCAATCCGTTGGAACGGTAAACAGCTGTATCGAGAGATTGACTATATCCCGCGCTTGGGTTTGCTCATTGAGAATATCGGTCTGTATCCCGAGTTTACTGGTTTCCAGAACTTGAAATTATTAGCCGGGATTCAAAAACGAATCACGGATGCGGATATTCGCGAGGCAATTGTAAGGGTAGGGCTGGATCCCGATGATAACAGACCCATTCGGAAGTATTCTCTTGGCATGAAGCAGAAAATCACCTTAGCACAAACATTTATGGAGAAACCCGAATTACTGATGCTGGATGAGCCGACAAATGCATTGGATGAAGCCAGTGTGGCGCGCATTCGTGATGACATTAAAGCTGCGGCTGCACAAGGCGCAATTGTTTTGCTGGCAAGCCATAATAAAGAGGATATTTCCTGCTTGTGTGATGTGGTTTACTTCATGGAGGAAGGGAAACTTTCGGTTATGCAATGAAAGGTTGCGTCACAAAGAGTACATAAAAGAAAAGTGGATAGCATCGCTGCTATCCACTTTTCTATCGTATGTGATTGATTCCGTCACATATACATGGCAGGGGCAGAAGGAATCGAACCCTCGGCACACGGATTTGGAGTCCGTTGCTCTACCAGCTGAGCTATACCCCTAAGACTCGTATATTATACCATATCTGAAAAGATTTGTCAAGAGGAAAATCCCAGAAAGGCAAAAATATTTTTGTATTGACACGGAGATTCGATTTGACAAATCGCACAAAATATGCTACAATATATACAATTCAGATTGGAGGTGTCGGCTATGCGCATGGATGAGATTGGTTATAATCACAAGCATGACCGTAATTTTTATATTGATCGGCCAAACGGTGCAGGGGACTGGCTCATTCTTGTGGTGAAAACCCCTGCGATTTTCCGCATCAACGGCGAAACGCGCAAAATGCCGTCTCAGTCATTTATCATCTACACCTCAAATTTTCCGCAGTATTACTGCCCTGATTGCGATGTGTACTACGATGACTGGATCCATTTCTGGCCCGACGATGATGAGATCCTTTTGATGAAACAACTGGAATTGCCCCTCAACGAGCCGGTTTCCGTTGCCGATGTTGCAGATATTTCATCCATCGCGCGCAATATGTGTTTTGAGCATTATTCGGGGAATCCCCATCGCAAAGAGTCGGTGGATCTCTATTTTCGGCTGATGCTCTATAAAATGAGCGAGAAAATCGCAGCTCGTTTTGATCCCAGCAATGTAACCGAAGGACGGTACTTTGAAGAATTGCTCTGGATGCGGGAATCCATTTACCGCTGGCCGGGGCGAGACTGGTCCATTGATGAGATGGCAAAGGAACTCTCCCTGAGCCGATCACGCTTCCAGCATCTGTATACGGATACATTCGGCGTGAGCATTAATAAAGATATCATCCACAGCCGTCTGGAAAAGGCAGCAGAATTGCTGCGCGTCTCTGATTTATCGCTGTCGGATATTGCTTCCATCATCGGCTATCACGGTATGCCCTATTTCCTGCGGCAATTTAAAGCTGCTTATGATATGACTCCCGCACAGTACCGCAAAACGTACCGGGAAACAGACGCATCCGCTGCCGATGAGAATGATGAAGTTGCAAGTGCAGATGAATGACTTCCCATATATACGCTTCCAGTCCCGTGATAGATCATCGGGAGGGAAGCGTTTTTTGTATGCATTCATCATGCATACAAAAAGGCTCACACAGCATTCACTGCATGAGCCTTTGGGTGTAATGGTACAGCTCAAACCTGAGAGTTGTTGTCCAGCCAATCCAGTACATCATCCACAGTGGTGAAGCACAGGCTGGTTACCGTATCTGCGCAGCCGTAGTAGATGGCAATGCGTCCGGTATCGGCATCTACCAGATTTGCGCAGGGGAATGTGACATTGGGCACATCACCGACGCACTCGTAGATGGTCTGCGGGCTGATGAGGTAATCTCTGCCGCGTTTGAGTACCTTCCACGGCTGATCTTTATCCAGCAGTGCAGCGGAGAAGCTGTAAACATAGCCGTTGCAGGATGTCAGTACGCCATGGTAAAAAATTAGCCAGCCGCGCTCGGTCTCAATGGGGATAGGACCTGCGCCGATCTTGGTTGCTTCCCAACCCCTGGAAGGCCCCATCATGTGACGATGCTTGCCCCAGTAGGTCAGATCAGGGGACTGCGAAACATAGATATCACCAAACGGCGTGTGACCGCTGTCGGAAGGACGGCTCATCATCATGTAATTGCCGCCGATCTTGCGGGGGAACAGCACGCCGTTGCGGTTGAAGGGCAGGTAGGCGTTCTCAAGCTGATGGAAGGTCTTGAAATCGAAGGTATATGCCAGACCGATGGTAGGCTTCCAGCCGTATGCATTACACCAAGTGATGTAGAAACGATCCTCGATGAAACAGACGCGGGGGTCATAACCATACTGGAACTCTGCCATTTCGGGGATATCGGTCTCGAAGTGGATGCGCTCAGGATTGATATCCCAGTGCAAACCGTCCTTGGAGAAGCCTGCGTGGAGCTGCATATTACGGGAACGGTCATCTACGCGGAACACACCTGCAAAGCCGCCCTCAAAGGGAACCACTGCGCTGTTGAATACGCTGTTGGAGGTGGGAAAGATATCACGCTGAATGACAGGATTCTGCGCATAACGCCAGATCACATCCTTGCAATCGGCAGGCTTTTCCTGCCAAGGGAGATTAGGAATGGAAACACCGTTGATAATCTTGGTTTTCATGGTAATCAGTACCGCCTTTCTGCCGAGGTTTTCCCTTCGGCTTACAGTTGAATTATACCATAATTCATTGACTATTGCAAGGGATTATTGCATACTTAACCGAAAATCATTTAAGGACAATGTTCGGTCTGAGTTGTACAGATTATACAAATCACTACTTGAATAATACGAATCGGAAAAAGTTCCATCGCTTTTCATGATATAATCACCGTACCACAGCCCGAAGAATGACCATATGGTGCGGTCTAGCATGAGCATTTCAATATCGGGCAGTGAGCTGCACTCACTGAGCCCAAGCATCTTTTTGCCCTCCGTGATGCGCGCCAGCGAGATAAACTGCTCATATCGGCTGCCGTATGGCATATCCGGGGAAAGATACACATCCACGGAAGCGATATCGTAAGTATCCCCCGGTACCATATACGAGGCACTTTGCCCGTTCCATAGCCAGATGAGATTGTGCAACTGATGATATTTTGTCATGCGGTTATACAGCAGGAGCCACAGTTGCAGATATGCATTTGCGCCGTCTGCGCCCCACCAGTACCATCCGCCGCCTGCTTCATGTAACGGTCGCCACAAAATGGGGATATCCATATTGGCAAATTTCGCAAGATGTGCCGCCATTGCATCAATATCCTCCATCAGCTGCAAGCAATCACCGGATATCTTGCCGTCCGCAGCCATTTGTTGCAATTCTTGCGGCGATGCCTTGGCAAGCTGCTCTACGCTGACCCCGTACAGCACGGTCATCAGAGAAAAATCGGTTTCTTCCGCATAAACGGTATCGCTGCCCGGTGCGTTCCAGTGCCACATTAGCCCCACAAAGCCTCCCGTGTACAGATGCCAGTCCATAGCAGCCTCTATCTGCGCCAGGGTGTCCTCATCGCCCAACGAAGAAAAGCGAATCAGCGGCAGTTGTCCGGTCATCTCATAGATGAGTGCCAGCTCACGGTTTCTTGCATCGGAAACATACTGCCCCGTAATGAGATTCTCATTCCAATGATCATGGAGATATTGATACATAGCAACAGTTTTTGCTGTTGCATCGGGGTCACAGGGCATATCAGCAATGTCAAAATCAATATCCATTACCGTCGATTCACTGGTCATCTCAAAGTAATCCACAAACAAACCGCCGTCTACGGTATCAATGGAGATCTCAACCTCGCCTTCTTCCAGAAAAATACCGTAAAAGGTCACCAGCACAAATTGTTCGTTTGGTTGCAAGGTAAAATCCGTGACAGGCATACCGTTTATCCGCAAACGATTGGTGACCTTCCGGTCAGCAGCCATACAAATGGTGATATCATAATGCTGGGTGGCACGCACCTCCCAACGAAGGGTAAACGCCGATTCGATATTGCGCCCAGCCACTTTCACATAGCCGGTGCCCCGATACCCCGGGCGTTCCGTAAGAATCGCAAATCGCCCATCGGAGTAGACGCTCTCCGCCTCCTTGCTTGCCATTACCGTAGCGTGTTCAACACTGGGCACATTCACAGCGTAACGGTCGGGTTCCAGTTCATCGGCAGCCAAGGAGTCATCACCCAACCCTTGCACAATCTGCTCATAATTCAGATAGCCCACGGGGGGATACTGCGCTTCGGGGGAGGGTCGCAAAAACAAAATGAACAAAAGCAACAGCAGTGCTGTTCCAACGGCAAGTATCCGGCGCAGAATTCGTTCTCTTGGTATCGTATTCTGATTCATTCCATCACCACCTGATACGCACATTGTGGCTTTGTTGCAAATACCGTGGTGCCGTCCGCCTCTCTTGTTGTGTCGATGTTGCTTCCGCCAACGGTTGTTACAATGGCATTATGCGGCAAATGGATCCTGCAAACATTGCCACATTCAGAAAAAATCCGTGCAGCGCAGAGGATGCCGTTTTTCCATTTTGCGGATACCGTGAATCCGCCGTAGGCACGCATACCGTAAAATGCGCCCTCAGACCATGCCCTGGGGCAGGCAGGCAGCAACCGAATCCCATCGTTATTGGATTGCATCAGACATTCTGCAACAGCAGCAGCACCACCAAAATTGCCATCTATCTGGAATGGGGGATGTATATCAAAGAGATTGTTTGCAGTGGAATGCTGCATCAGTTGTGTCATATGGGAAAGTGCTGCCTCGCCGTTATGGAGTCTTGCATACATATTGGCGATCCAAGCGCGGCTCCAGCCGGTGTGACCGCCGCCGTGGGTCAATCTGCGGTTGAGTGTGGCATCTGCGGCTCTGGCAAGCATGGGTGTATGCTGTGGCGTAATCCTATGCCCAGGGTGCAGCGCAAACAACTGCGAAATGTGGCGGTGTCCCGGTTCTTCTTCGTCATAATCCTCTGCCCATTCCATAATCTGCCCGTATTTCCCAATGGCAGGTTTCGGCAGCCGCTCTCGCATCTGCGCACATTTTTCTGCAAAGGCATGATCGGTATCCAGCAATGCCGCGGAGGCAATGACCGCATCAAATAATGCCCCGATGATCTGTGTATCCATGCTGGGGGCAATGCTCAGATTGCCCTTTTCTCCGTTGGGCAGACGGTATGTATTTTCCGGGGACACACCGGGGCAGGTAACAAGCCGCCCATCGGGCATTTCCATCAGAAAACCGGTGAAGAATTCTGCCGCTTCACGCAATGTGGGATACTTCTTGCGCAGAAAATCCAGATCACCGCTAAAGCAGAAATGCTCATAGATATGCAAGCAAAGCCATGCGGCACCCATTGGCCAGAGCGTTGCAGGCATCCACAAATCCTGCGGCGCACAGTCGCCCCACAAGTCGGTGTTATGATGGGCGCAAAAGCCGTCGCAACCGTACATTTCTTTGGCTGTCAGTCTTCCATCGGGCCGCATTTTTTCAATCAGATCAAACAGCGGCAAATGGCATTCCTGTAGGGCGCATTGCTCTGCGGGCCAGTAATTCATCTCTGTGTTAATGTTGATGGTAAAGCGGCATCCCCAGGCAGGCCACATATCCTGATTCCAGATGCCTTGTAAATTCATCGGCAGAGAACCCACACGGCTTGCAGCGATCATCAGATATCTGCCATAGCGGAAATACAAACCAATCAGCGCGTCCCGATGCGTCATGTCGCCGTTTTTCACAGCATTCAGTAATGCATCGGTGGGAAGCTGCTTTGCCGCTTGATCCTCTGCGCCCAAGGAGATATCACAGCGATCATACAGTGCACTGTAATCCGCAAGATGATCTTGTTTGAGGGCAGCGTATCCGTGGCTGAGTGCAAACGCTGTGTCCAATTGCGCCATGGAGAGCAGATCCGCATCCGGGTGATAGTAACTTGTGCGGATACCCAACACAACAGTTGCCTCTCTTGCATTTTGGATGCACAGTGTGTTGCCGTAGGATGTTACCATACCATCGGTGGCAGTTGCCTGTACGGCAGCCGCAAACTGAATCCCGTTTTTGCCGCCTGTACCGCCCGTAAAGCAAAGCACAGCACCGTTTTCGATCTGTTTCACGCGGTTGTCATCGAAATAATCATCTCTGCCGTCCAGCGTGATATCACAGGTAAAAGGCGGAGCGTTTTCCGCTTGCAAATGGATTACCATCACCTGAGCAGGGGCAGAACAGAACACGCTTCTTGTGTAAACGCCATTACCGATGGTAAACGCGGTTTTCTGTATGGCGGTGGTTAAATCCAAGTTGCGGCGGTAATCGCTTATATCGCCTTCAGGCAGATGCAGGTGCAGCGAAAGATTGCCCAGGGGCATATAGTGGGGCATATTCGGTGAGCAACCTTGCATTTTCTGAAACGCCACTGTTTCTGCCTCAGCGATTTTTCCTTCCATTACCAGTTTACGCACCTCGTGGAAGCCTTCCAGTGCATTGGGATTCAGACGGTTGCGTTTTCCCCCTGACCATACGGAATCCTCATTGAGCTTCAGCATCTCATTGCGCGGATCGCCAAACACCATGGCACCAAAGCGTCCCGCGCCCACGGGTAACGCATCTTCAAAGGTGACAGCAGGTTGATCGTACCAAAGGCTGTGCAGACCGCAGCGATCAAATTGTTCGTTCATAGTAGACTCCACTCCGTTTTCGGTCAGTTTTTCAGCAGATCCTCCAGAACAGATATTGCATCCGCAAGCTGGGTATCTGTTGCAGATTCGGTGTGGTTGACAGATTCCATATCGGGCGCAATACCCACACCGTGATAGCACTCGGTTTCACCGGTCGCATAGGTTGCAGTGGTCAGGGTCAAGCCACCACCGTCAGGCAGCGAATACGTGCTTTGCATAATACCCTTGCCAAAGGTGGTTTCACCAACCAGTACGGCATCGGCGTAATCGCGCAGCAGACAGGCAAACAGCTCTGCGGCACTGGCAGTATTCCCATTTGTCAGCACAACCATAGGGATATCGGCATATTCCGCATCGGAATCAATGATCGGCGTTGCCTTCCCGTCTTGGTCATATGCAAAGGCGAGTTCGCCTTCGGGCAGTAGGGGATCTACGATTTTTTCCAGAGCACTCAGCAGACCGCCGCCATTGTCTCTCACATCAAACAGAATGCCCTTGGCACTCTGCTGAGAAAGCTGTGCATATGCGTCCGCAAACTGTTCTACAGTCACGGTGCGGAATTTCTTGATGCGAATATAACCAATCTCATCGGTCAGCATCTGGTATTCGATGGTCTGTTCATCCACATGTGCGCGTTTCATGGTGGTGGTATACTCACTGCCATCGGGACGCAGTACGGTTACAGTCACTTCGGAATCAGGCAGACCTTTGATCGCATCGAGTGCCGCAGCAGCATCGTCGGCAATCAGCAGATCGTTGACACGAATAATATAGTCATCGGGCAGTATGCCGCCTTTTTCTGCAGGGGAGCCAGGCATCACCTCTTTGACCAACACGGTATTTTCCGTGGTCGAATGCAATACCGTTACGCCGATACCAACATACTGTCCTGCGCTGTTTTCTCTGCTTTGAGCAAGTTCTTCATCAGTTAGGTAAGTGCTGTACGGGTCGCCCAGGCCGCTGACATATCCCTTGAGCATTGCATTCATCAGTGCTTCATCGTCAATATCTGCCGTGTAGAAGTTTTCTCGGATTTCAGCATCCAGAGCGTCCAACCTTGCATATTTTTTTTGCAGATCTGTGTTGTACTTTGCTGCAATCAGGGTTACCACAAGCGCAGTCAGCAAAGATGCCACAAGGGCAGAAAGCAAAGACAGAATGATACCGTTTCGTAAGCTGATTTGTTTTTTCAACAGAAAACGCCACCTTTCATTGCATCCCATTACAGTATGGGAAAACGGCAAGAAGTACCACTTCCTACCGTTTTCTGAAACTTCGTTACGAATGTACGGATATCACAAATATAACTGTGGATTGACATATGTGCCATTGATAATCACGCTGAAGTGCAGGTGATAACCCGTTGAATTACCTGTTGAACCCACATATCCCAGCACCGTACCTGCAGAAACCTGTGTACCAACCGATATGGCAACGCGGCTCATATGTGCATATAGCGTAGACATACCGTTGCTATGCGTTACAATGACATAGTTGCCGTAACCGCCGCCGCAGCCACAAAAGCCTTTGCTATCATGGGGGCAACCGGTAACAACCTTGGTAACGGTTCCGCTGGCAGCCGCAGTAATGGGTGCATTATGAATGCCACCGCCTGCAATATCAATGCCCCTGTGCTGTCTGCCCCAACGCTGTCCAAAGGGACTGGAGATCCAGTAGAAGCCAGGTACAGGCCATGCAAGCACACCGCTTTGTTCAGGCGGGATCACCACAGGGGGATTGTTGCCGGGGGATGTCTGCTCCTGCTTATGCTTTTCTTCTTCCTGCCGTTTGATCTCGGCAAGAATAGCATCTTCTTCCGATGAGAGGGTATCCAACCGGTTCTGGTAGTTGCTGATCCAAGCCTCAGCATCATTTTTCTGGCGTTCTAGCTCCAGCTTAACTTCCTCAGTTTCTGTCATGGCAGCATCCAACTGCTGATAGCTCTTGTCATATTCCGAACGCAGACTCTGCACCTCAGTGCGTTTCAGTTCCAGTGCCGCAACCCGTGCATCCAGATCTGCCTTATTCTCATTGAGTGCTTCCAACTGAGCAGTCAGAGTGTTCATCATTTCATCGTCATGCTCGGCAATGCGGTTAATCAGATCAATTTTTGCAAGCACATCGTAGAAGTCCGTTGCACCAACCAGAGCCGAAAGCAGGCTGTCGTTGCCGTGAACATACAGCGTGCGCACACGGGCCTTAAAGGTTTCCAGACCCTTGTCAATATCGCTTTGCTGATCTGCAATACGCAATTCCAGGTCAGCGATGTCGCTTTCCTTATCACTGATATCATTGTTCAGGCTGCGCAACTGCTGATCGATCAGAGAAAGTTCCTTATTAATCAGGTCGATTTTCTCCTGCAAAACAGCCTGATATGCTTCCTGCTCATCGATACTGCCAAGCAGTTTTTCAAGTTCCTGTTGCTTTTGCTCTTGCTGTTTGCGGATTTCCTCACGCTCCTGATTAATCTCCTCCAGCGTCTTTGCAGAAATGGTCGGAATGTGCAACGGATTGGTAAATTGCGGGAAGATACAGCATCCCAATGCAATACAGGCGGCTGAAAGCAAAGCAATCAGCTTGATTCTCTTGTGATTCATAATGATCCTTTCGTTACATATTGGCGGCACGGTGCTTCAGGTGGGCTCTTGTAGAGAATACACTGCCCAATGCACCGATCAGGGAACCTGCCAGCAGATAGGCAAGTGCAACCCAGATAGCGATGGATTCGTAGGGAATAATACTGCCCAGACCGATGGTACTCAGCACATTGAAGTTGCCAAGCATATCCACCAGCCGGTCATATGTGAACCATGTCAGCAGCGTTGCCACTGCACCTGCCATAAACCCATTGATCATACCCTCAACGAAGAAGGGGAACCGGATAAAGGCTTTGGTGGCACCCACACTTTGCATAATGCTGATCTCGCGGCGGCGTGCAAACACACTGGCGCGGGTGGTATTGGAGATGATAACCATGGATACGATCAGCAGTGCGATGATAATGGCACTGGCAATAATGGCGATGATACGGCGTAATTCGGTCAGCAGTTCCACAAACGAATCGGGTGCGCTGACATATTCCACATCGCGTATCGCGTTGGCGGATGCCACGGTTTCTTCCATTTTGGAGATATCGCTGACGCGGATTCTGTATGCGTCGGGCAGGGGATTGTCATCCCCGAGAGAGTCAAAAACCTCAGTATAATCGTTCATGCTCTCTTTCAGATCGGCAAAGGCTTCCTCGCGGGAATAGAGGGTAACGGAACTGACATTTTCCATAGCGGTCAACTGTTCGCCGATTTCTTCAATGCGCTCGTCGGTGGTATCATCCAAAAGGTAAACGATCACCTCATTTTTGTCCTCAATACCACCAATAATTTCATTGATGTTGATATAGAACAGCACCGAGATGCCAACAAGCAGCAGGCTGACCAGCAAAACACAGAACGATGCAAATGCCATCACACGGTTCTTCCAGACATTATCGAAGCCTTGACCGACCAGATACCGAAAACTACTGAGTTTCAACTTCTGCCCCTCCAATCACCTCGTCAAATACCACTTCGCCCTGATTGATATTGATGATACGACCGCCAAAATGGCGCACCATTTCATGGGCGTGGGTAACCATCAGAATGGTTGTACCGCACTCGTTGATGCCCTGCAGCAGTTCCACCAGTTCGTATGCCAGTTCGGGATCCACATTGCCGGTAGGCTCATCGGCAATCAGTAACGCCGGGTCATTCACCAGCGCACGGGCAAGGGCACATCGCTGCTGCTCACCACCGGAAAGTTCACTGGGATAGCTATCCGCCTTATCCTGCAAACCAACCAGGGAGATCACATAGGGCACGCGCTTGCGTATCAGCTTCATAGGGGCATCAATCACGCGCAGCACAAAGGCGATATTCTCGTAAACGGTCATGGTTTCTATCAAACGATAATCCTGAAACACAACGCCAATGGTGCGGCGGAATTCGGGCACCTTACTCTTCTTCATTTTGGTCAGGTTATAACCGTTGACCAGTACTTCACCGCTGTTTGCGTCAAGTTCTTTCAGCAGCAGCTTAATGAGCGTACTTTTTCCTGCGCCCGAACGACCAATCACAAAAGCAAACTCGCCGTCCTCAACCTTGAGGTTGACATCACTTAACGCCTCAACGCCGGTGCTTTCGTAGGTCACAGACACATTTTTCAATTCAACCATAGGGTCCTCCTTAACAACTGTGGGAGGAAGGAGAAACGGCAGTACCAATGGCAGCCGATCTACTGCAGGGACATGGCACTCCCTGCATCCGCAATGTAAAATCCTTCCTTTGCTTTATCTGGATAAAGTGAATAAGTGCCAAACGAACATCCGGGGTCGTCTGGCACTTACTGTCAATGTTCAAAGGGATAATCGGGGCACCAAACAAAACCGTTCACATAGATATCAGAACTTCACAGGGCTTGCCGACAGATACTTCTTGACCATCAGCGCGATCTTGAAAATGATTGCATGGTCGAATTCACGCAAATCAAGGCCTGTCAGCTTCTTGATCTTCTCAAGACGGTAAACCAGCGTATTACGGTGAACAAACAGCTTTCGGGAAGTTTCGGAAACATTCAGATTATTCTCGAAGAACCGCTGAATGGTAAAGAGCGTTTCGTGGTCGAGGCTTTCAATGCTGCCGCGCTTGAATACCTCATGCAGGAATGTCTCGCACAGGGTTGTGGGCAGGTGATAGATCAAACGTGCAATGCCAAGGTTGTCATAGCTGACGATGACTTTATCGGTATCAAACACCTTTCCGACCTCCAAAGCCATCTGTGCTTCCTTGAAGGAACGTGCGAGATCACGGACACCGACCACGCTGGTACCGATGCCGACATTGACACGGGTATAAAACTCACTGGAAAGGGTATCCGCGATAGAGCGCGCCAGTTTTTCCAGATCCTTGCCCTCCACAGAGGATTTGATCTCCTTGACCAGAACGATATCCGTTTCCGTGATGTTAAAGACAAAATCCTTGCTCTTGTCGGGGAACAGATTCTGAATGACATCGTAAGCAGAAATATCGTTTGCGGAAACGATACGGATCAGCAGCACCACACGGGTGATCTCAGCACTGAAGTGCAGCTCTCTTGCTTTTACGACGATATCGCCGGGCAGAATGTTATCCAGCACCACATTCTTGATGAAGTTGTTGCGGTCGTACTTTTCGTTATAATACTGCTTGATGTTCGACATAGTGATTGCCATGATGTCGGCATAACGGGCAGCATTCTCGTCGGTACCTTCCACAAAGACAGCATAATCGGGGGTCGTACGGGAGCCAAAGGGCTTATATGTGCAGCCATCGCGGATGAACAGATCTCCCGATTCGTTCATATCCAGTGTTACGAATTCATTGGTGGTACCAACACGGGAAGCATCGGAACAGGCAATGATTGTCGCGGTTTCATCGACGACACCAACCATGGCGTCGATGGCGTCGTGCATCTGACATACAAGAGTCTGAAACGGTCTGTTAGGCATAGTGAAATCCCTTCGCTTTCTTCATGATTTCTATTCTCAGGATATCTGATCCATAGATAACAAGTTGAAAACATCCCAGAGAGAAACAGCACGATAGTTGAAACCATCCCAATTGTAGCACATTTCGCGGGGTGGTTTGTTACCGATTTGTTAACAAACTGTGAATATTCGTCAGAACGGCATTTTTTGGACACTCCGATTGTCCAAAATACCGAAAAAACAGTGCCAAATTACAGGGATCGGAGCAAATACGATGCAAAATCGGTTACAAAATGGTAACACCTTACATCTTTTCGGGGGCAGTGACCTTCAGCATGGTCAGCACATTGCACAGCACCTGACGGGTAGCCGCGCAAAGCAGCAAACGGGCACTGCGGAGGGCAGGGGATTCCGCATCCTTGACCTTGCAAGCATCATAGAACTTATGGAACATAGATGCCAGCTCCACGGCATATTTGGTAAGTTTTGAAGAGTCAAGCTGCTTGGCTGCACTTTCAATTTCTACAGGCAGCATGGCAAGCTGACGGATTAGCTCACGCTCCGGCGCGGATTGCAGGAGGGAAAGATCTGCTGCATCTGCATCGGGAACAGCAACCCCCTCATCGGCAAGATTGCGGATCAGGCTGCAAAGACGGGCGTGGGCATACTGCACATAGTAAACGGGATTGGAAGACGACTTCTCCACTGCCAGATCAAGATCAAACTCAAAATGCGAGTTTGCCTCACGCAGATTAAAGAAGAATCTTGCTGCATCCACCGGAATATCCTCTAACAGCGTTACCAGCGTTAATGCCTTACCGCTGCGCTTGGATTGCTTGACCGGCTTGCCGTCACGCATGACGGCAACCATCTGCATCAAGACCACAGTCAGACGGGAAGCGTCCACGCCCAGAGCAGTCAATGCGGCTTTCAGTCGGGGAACATAACCGTGGTGATCCGCCCCGAGAATATCAATTGCGCGATCGTAGCCGCGGGTTACCAGTTTGTTATAGTGATATGCAATATCCGGCACAACATAGGTCGGGATACCATTGGAACGGACGATGACAAAATCCTTATCCGCGCCCAGTTCCTCCGCCTTAAACCAAAGAGCACCCTCTTTTTCGTAGGTATAGCCGCTATCCTTCAGCTGCTGAATGATTCCTGCCACGCTGCCGTCAGCGTGCAGTGTGCTTTCGGCAAACCAACGGTCATACTCAATGCGATACTGTAACAGGTCATCTTTCAGTCCTTGAATATTCTTGGGCAGCGCAAACGCAACAAGAGCATCCCGGCGCGCCTTAGAATCATCACCGGCATAGGCATCCCCATGCGCTGCATAGAAATTGTTGGCATGGGCGATGATATCCGCGCCCTGATAGGCATCCTCGGGCATTGCAATATCCTGTCCGCAAGCCTGCAAATACCGAACCTCAAGGGAGGTAGCAAACTTTTCGATCTGATTGCCTGCGTCATTGATATAGAATTCGCGGTCAGCCTTGTAACCGGCAGCATTCAGCACAGAAGCCAGACAGTCGCCGATGGCACCGCCTCGTGCATTACCCACATGCATAGGTCCCGTGGGATTTGCCGATACAAATTCAACCAGAACCCGTTTGCCGTCACCGACACTGCTTTTTCCGTATTCAGTGCCTTCCTCCATGACGCCTCGGATAACGGTATCATACCATACAGGGGAGAGGAAGAAATTCAAAAAGCCGGGGCCTGCAATCTCCACACGGGAGAACATTGAGCCCTCAAGAACCATAGCATTTGCAATGGCTTCGGCAATTTTGCGTGGAGCCATATGCAACGGTTTTGCGCACACCATTGCCACATTGGCAGCAAAATCACCATGGGAGCGGTCAGCAGGGATTTCAACGATAAAAGCGGGCAACGGCTCGGCAGGAAAAGTACCATCGGCAACCAGTCGGGCCATGGCATCAACGATAATAGAATGCGCATTTGCGGATGCAGCAGCAATGCTGTTCAAGATGTAGCGCTCCTTTCTGTCAGGAAATCGATTGGATGTATTTATATTTGAGAATCGCCATGAACCTCTACCAAAAACCGAATGGAATGTGTGGTGTGGATCATGTCGTTCAAATCAAGTGAATAGCGTACGAGCATCATACCGCCGCTTTCATCAAAATGAAAACGCACCTTTTCGGTATAAATCGTCAGCGGAATCTGCCCTTCTGGCACGGAATACGCTGTACGATGGGTGACACCCTCCTCCAAAAGGAGATCCATGCAAAAATCACCCACGCGCTGAATGGTCACGACCCGTCTGGGTAGCACTGTGATCACAGTATCGGGTGCATTGTTCTCATCCAGCCCCGATTCCTTGTAGCGGATCGTTACTTTTTCAGGGGTATATTCAAAGCAGCAAGTAGAATTCAAATCCGTCTGATGCGTTTCTCCGTCCACCCCCTGGGTGCTGTGTAAACGAAGAATCGCGTTGTTCCTGGTATCTGCCATGTCAGCACCCTGCGTGTTCAATGGCTTGCTGAATGAGTTTATCCAGCAGATAGCCGTAGTGCATCCCCAGATCTTCCATCAGAAGGGGATATGCCGCATTTGCAGAAAGGCTCGGTGCCGTGTTGACTTCATCCACCAGGATTTCACCGCTTTCCGTAAAATGGAAGTCCACCAGCGCAAGACCGCGACATTCCAAGGTAACAAAAGCTTTCAGGGCAAGGTCGCGCACGGTATCGGCAAGCAGCGCATCCAGATCAGCAGGCACGATCACCGAACCGTCTTTCTTTTCTCCGACAAAGGTAGCAAAGGGCATATCATATCCGAAAATGCCCACGCAGAGTTCTTTGCCTACAACAAACTGCTCCACAAGAATCGTGCAATCCTTTGTGAATGCGCGCTTCATAGCGGTCAGCAGTTCTTCACGATAATGTGCGGCATTCTCACCGAAAGCGGAATCCACGCAGGCAGGCTTTACAAACACAGGGTAGCCAAGCATCTGTTCAATGCTTTCGCACTCACGGTCCAGACGGCTTAAATTGCGCTGTGAAACGGCAACCCATTTCGGGGTAGCAATACCTGCAGCATTCAGCAGTGTGTTGGCGATTTTCTTATTGTGCGCAATGGCGGAGCTCAACACATTGTTGCCCACATAGGGGATTCCTGTCAGCTCGCACAAGCCCTGTACAGAGCCATCCTCTCCGCTACGGTCAGACATCAGCGAGAACACCACATCAACCTGCTTGTGGGTAAACCCCTCGTCATCGGTGATGAGAATCCCATGATGGGCAGCATCGGGAGAAAGCACCGTAGGGATGCAATCTGGATTACGTTCCCAGGAACCGTCTGCAATCTCGGCATAGCTGCCCTGGAAGTAAAGCCATCTGCCGCGGGCGTTGCGTCCCAAAGGGATCACTTCATATTTATCTTCGGGAATCGCCTTCAGGACATCGGCAGCAGCGATCAGTGACTGCCTGTATTCGTTTGCAGTCATGCCTCCGAATAAAACAAGTACCTTGATTCTTGCCATAATGCCTGTCGGCAGCGAAACGCTGCCACTCCTTTCCCGAACAGGTGTCTCCCTTGCAATCAGCCCGATGCAGACGACTTGTCCGTCGTTTGTGCATTTTTCTGAAAAAGTAGGGGAGTATCACTGAAATCAGCGAAAAATCGCAGTGCCAGGCGAAGAATCGAAACGAAACGGTTCAACGCATGACAGAGTAATTTTAGCATACTTCACAAAAAATTGCAAGTGTTTTTTTGCAATTTCACAGAAAAATTTTTCAAAAATCGGTTTTCAGTGCATTTTGGCATAGAAGTTGTTGTAGATTTTCACAAATTTTTCAGATTGTGTCGTTTTCGAAAGGTGCCGGGGGTGACAAAACCGGAAAATTCTGGTATGATAGTGCGGTAAGCATATATTTCACCCGAAAAAAGGAGTATCGCAACTATGGATATCATCGCCGTACTTGCGCAGGAATTCCGACTGCGCCCCGAACAGATTGAAAACGCCGTCACGCTGATGGACGAGGGCTGTACCATTCCGTTTATTGCACGTTACCGTAAAGAGCGCACAGGCTCTTTGGATGACCAGACCTTGCACGGGATCTCCGAGCGGCTTCATTATCTGCGGAATCTGGAAAGCCGCAAAGAGGAAGTGAAGTCAGCCATTGCTGCACAGGAAAAGCTGACCGATGCACTTTCCGCTGCAATTGATGCTTCCAAAACGCTGGTGGAAGTCGAGGATCTCTACCGACCGTATAAGCAAAAGCGAAAAACCAAGGCATCTGTGGCAAAGGCAAGGGGATTAGAACCACTTGCGTTGTGGATCATGGAGCAGTCCCATCATGATGTGCAGGCTGAAGCAGCAAAATATGTCTCTGATGAAAACGAAGTACCCGATGCCGAAGCTGCTCTTGCAGGCGCAACCGATATTCTCATTGAGATGATCTCCGATGACGGTTCGTTGCGTAAGCGTTTGCGTAATCTGATGAAATTGCGCGGCTCAATCATCGTAAAGGCTGTCGATCCGGATACCGACAGCGTTTACCGCAATTATTATGATTACAGCGAACTCATTGAGCGCGCCGCAAAGCACCGGATTCTGGCAATTAACCGCGGAGAAAAGGAAGAGTTTCTGAAGGTTTCGCTGCAACTGCCCGATGAGATGGGCGAGAATATCGTCAGTAAAAGTTATGTGAAGAACAACAACCCCTGCGGGGAAATTGTCCGGCAGGCCTGTCTGGAGGCTTACAAAAAGCATCTTCTGCCTGCTGTGCAACGGGAAGTGCGCAACGATCTGACAGATAGTGCCTGCGAGCAGGCGATCACTGTGTTTTCTTCCAATCTGCGGCAACTGCTGTTGCAGCCGCCCATGCGCGGTGCCATCACGCTGGGGCTGGATCCCGGTTTCCGCACAGGGTGCAAGGTTGCCATTGTAGATCCCACCGGCAAAGTGCTCGCTACAGATGTTGTTTACATCACAGCATCCTCTGCTGACCGTATTGCGGATTCCAAGCGCAAGCTGAAAAAACTCATTGTCGATCACAATGTCGCAATGATTGCCATCGGCAACGGTACCGCCTCCCGGGAATCCGAAGCCTGTGTTGCAGAAATTCTGCGCAGCCTGCCTGAGCGGAAGATATCCTATATGGTGGTCAGTGAGGCAGGTGCGTCAGTGTATTCTGCATCCAAGCTTGCCGCAGAGGAGTTCCCTGATTATGATGTGTCCCTGCGCAGCGCGGTTTCCATTGCGAGAAGATTGCAGGATCCGCTTGCGGAACTGGTAAAAATCGAGCCGAAAGCCATTGGCGTGGGCGAGTATCAGCATGATATGCCCCCTGCGCGGTTAAGCGAATCACTGGACGGTGTGGTAGAGGATTGCGTCAATGCCGTAGGTGTGGATGTGAATACTGCCTCCCACAGTCTGCTTTCTTATGTGTCGGGTATCCATAGCGGCATCGCCAAAAACATAGTGGCATATCGTGAGGAACACGGCGCATTTGTCAATCGTCGTGCATTGCTGAAAGTACCGAAACTTGGCGCAAAAGCATATGAATTGTCCGCAGGTTTTCTGCGCGTGCGCAACGGCAAAAACCCTCTGGATAACACCGCAGTCCACCCCGAAAGCTACAAGGCAGCCGAAGCATTGCTCAATGCCTGCGGCTATACGCTGAAAGATGTAGGTAACGATATTTCGCGACTGTCTGCAATCGTGGAAGAAAAGGGCTGGGAAGCACTGAGTGAGCAACTTGGCATCGGTGTGCCGACCTTGCAGGACATCGTCACGGAGTTGCAAAAGCCAGGTCGTGATCTTCGTGATGAATTACCGCCGCCTCTTATGCGCAGCGGTGATGTCATGACGATCGAGAATCTGAAACCCGGCATGGAATTTGTTGGTACAGTTCGTAATATCGTTGATTTTGGTGCCTTTGTCGATATCGGCGTCCATGAGGACGGTTTGGTGCATATCTCGCGGATTGCAGAACGCAAAGTCAATCATCCGCTGGATGCGGTGAAAGTCGGGCAGATCGTGCGTGTGCAGGTTTTGGATGTAGATGTCAAGCGTAAGCGCATAGCCCTGACCATTCGCGGCGTTTCTCAGGAGAATCTCTGCTAAGCAGAAAGCTGAAATTTCCTTTAATGTTCCGATTCTTCTTGACTTTTCCCGAAAACCGTGATAGTATAAATTTGTGGGATGCTTTCAGAGAATGGCAAAGTACGAATTTTTATTTCAGAAAGGATTTGTTGTTATGAGAATTATCCGTAAAGTATGTGCTGCGGCAACATCTCTGGGATTGCTTTGCGTCGCTGCTCCGATATTGCCTGTTACCGCTGCGGTGGACGGCGTGGAAATGACGGCTGTGATCACCTTAAACGGTGATACCGTGATTGCCGAAGGTGAAAATGTCACTGTAGAGGGCAGCATTGCCACAATTACTGCTTCCGGTTCCTATGAGATCAGCGGTACGCTCAACGCAGGTCAGATCCGGGTTGCTGTACCTGATGAGGTTGCAGATCCTGAAACTGTAAAGCTGTATCTCAACGGTGCAAGTATCACAGGCGCAACCGATGCTGCAATCTATGTGGTCAATGCAGAAAACACCTCGCTGAATCTGGTTGCAGGCACCGAGAATTTCCTCTATGACGGTGCAACTTACACCGAAACTACTGCTGTGATTTATGCCAAGGATGACATGACCATCAAAGGCGAGGGCGCACTGACCATTACCGCTGCCACACAGCAGGGCGTGCATTGCAATAACGATTTGAAGATCAACGGCGGTGATATTCGCGTAGATACCGCTTTTGCCGATGCACTGCGCGGGAAAACTTCTGTGGAAGTAAACGGCGGTTCCCTCAATATCAATTCCGAGGGCGACGGTATCAAATCTACCAAAGGGGATGTGCTCATCACAGGTGGTGTCCATGAAATCAAAGCAGGCAACGATGCTGTGCAGGGCGAAACCTCTCTGACCATCAGCGGCGGCGAACTGCTTGCCAACGGTGACCGCGGTCTGACCTGTGCTACCGCAGCAGTTACCATTACCGGCGGCAGGGTTCTGGCAACCGCAACCGATTTTCAGCCGGCTGCCATCAATGCAACGCAGCCTGTTATGATGCTGAACTTTGCAGCGGAACAGCTCAAAGACCAGACCGTCAATGTGTATGATGCAGGTGTCGTGGATGCGGACATCATGCTGCTTTCCATGAAGCCTGATAAGAAATTCTCCTATATGCTGATCTCTGCACCGGCGATGACCGCTGACGGAATGTATGCCGTCACCATGGACGATGTGTATCTGACTTACGGTGCCGAAGCGACTGATATCAACTTTACCATGACCGATTCGCTGACTGCATTTGATGCCGTAGCATCTTCCGGCATTGTGTTTACTCCCACGATTGGAGACGATGGAAAAATGGGCGATGTGAACTGCGACGGCTATGTGAAAATCAATGATGTGATCCTGATGGGACGGTTCATTGCCGAAGATCTGTCACTGGAGATCCCCGAAGCAGGCTACACTCGCATGGATATCAGCGGCGACGGCGTTACCGATTCCGCCGATGTCACCATGCTGCTGAGCATCATTGCAGGCATAACCCCATGACCTGAATATGGTTGATACGAATCTCCGCAGAGCTTGTAGCTGTCTGCGGAGATTTTTTCAATGCAGCAAAAAAACTTGGAGAAAATCACAAATACCCCTTGCAAATCATTATTAAAAATGGTATAATATGATAGATTGGCTCCTGATCAGCAATTTTTATACATATCGTATCTTTGATGTAGCCGATCATCATTGTAAGATAAGGAGGTCTTCATCATGCCAGACCGTATTCTGACCAGAGAAAATGCAAAATCTCTCATCCTTACCAATACCGAAAAGCTGAAGCTGCCCAATGATATCACCGTCATTGGAGAGGGTGCCCTCGCCGGTTTTTCACAGGTCAAGGAACTGACCATTCACGAATATATGCATAAGGTAAATGCCCATGCTTTCTATATGCGAAGCTTTAAAAATGCCTGTGGACTGGAACGCATCAACATTGCAAGCAGCGGCACGGAATTTGATCCTTGGGCATTCTATGATTGCAACGCACTGAAAGCCGTGTCTCTCCCTGAGGATTTCTCCCCACAACTTGCAATGGAATTATTCTTTCATACGCCCAGCGTTACGCTGAATTTCGGCAAAAAGCTGCTGTTTGCCGCAAAATCCGTTACCGTGGCACAACTGATGGAAGAAACTTCGGGTATCCTGCTCTTTGGTGCAGGCGGAATGCTCCCCGTGAGGGATGGCGTTCTGGAGATTCCTACTACCTACTATGCCATCGCGTCTCACGCGCTGCGCTCGCTGGCGAACAAAAATGTCCGCAAAGTGGTTCTTCATGCCGGCGTGCGCCTGATCGCCCCCGAAGTGTTTGCCGATCTGCCCGCACTGGAAGAGGTTGTGCTTGCCGAAGGTACAACGCATATTGATAATGCAGTATTTGCACATTGTAAAAAGCTCAAAACAATTTCCATTCCCGAAAGTGTGAAGCGTATCGGTGCAGCTGCATTCTTCGAATGTGAGTCGCTGACCGGAATCCGTCTGCCCTCTCATCTGGAGGCACTGGAGGATGAGGTGTTCGGCGGCTGTAGTTCCCTTGTGTCACTGCCCCTTCCCGAACAGATCACAAAGGTGGGTGCTGGTGCTTTTGCAGATTGTACCGCACTGCGTTCTATGGTTCTGCCCGATTCTGTGCATTCCATCGGTACCGGTGCTTTCTGGAATTGTACTGCGCTGCAACAGCTTTATATTCCCCCTACCACTGAGAGTATCCAAACATCGGCACTGGGAAATTGCAATGTACTGACCACATTGTGTATGCCCCATATCATCCACGATTCCCTTGAAATGAAGCGCGTTTTTGGTGAGACAGCAACGATTCCGGATATCCAGTGGATCACGGCAGAAGACCCCAAGCCGACATTTGCAACGATGACCGCAGAGGACGCGGTGGCATCTCTGGCAGAGCCGGAGGATATTGCAGAGATTGCAGTACCAACTTCTCCCGTGATGCCTTCACGCAATACCGTTTCATCGGTTGATGGTATTACAGCTGCTCCTGCATCGGAAAAAGCCGCAGAGGATGCCGAATCCGTGCGCAGGATGGAGCAGACCATTGCGGATATGCAGAAAAAACTGGATGCACTTTCTGCTCAGAATCCCCAGACAGCACAGCAGCCGGTGCTCAATGCCGATGCCATTGATGCGCTGAACGCCAATCTGACGGCAATTCAGGCAAAATTTGATTCGATTTCCGGTATGCAGGATTCTGTTGCTGCCATTTCTGCAATGCAGGAGCAGGTCGCTTCCATTGCAGCCATGCAGGAAACGGTTCACGAGCGTGTGGGTGCCATCAGCGAGATACAAGAAAAAATGAGTGAGATTGACGATATCCGTGCCCGTGTGGACGCCATTCAGCCCGATGCCATTGGCGATATGCAGCAGAAGGTTTCCGCAATCTCCGATATGCGCGATAAAATTGACGCCATTTCCGATATTCAGCAAAAGGTGAGTGCCATTTCCGATGTGCAGGAAAAAGTCAGCGAGCTTTCTGAAATGCGCCAAAAAATCGACGCCATCTCCGATATTCAACAGAAAGTCGATGTCATATCCGATGTGCAAGAAAAGGTGGATGCGATTTCCGACATTCAGCAAAAGGTCAGCGCCATTCCCGATGTGCAGGAAAAGGTAGATGCCATTGCCGATATCCAGCAGAAAGTCGGCGTCATCACCGATGTACAGGAGAAAGTCGGCGCGATCTCCGATGTGCAGGAAAAGGTCAGCGAGATCTCGTCCACACAGGCAGATATCAGCCAACGCTTTGCCGAAATGACAGGGAAACACATCAGCCCCAAAGAAAACGCGACTACCGATGAAGTTTTGTTGGATTCCGCTTTTGTCCCTGTACGTCGCGGCAAATACCGCAAGGATGATAAAGTATTCACTTATGAGATTTCAAAGCCCGTGGAGGGCCCCAAGCAGCGCAGTCTGATGCTGAAGGACTTTACGGTGATCGCATTCCGTTCGTTCCGTGAAAAAGAGGGGGGCGAGCGTTTCGAGATCCCAGAGGGTGTGCGCCGCGTGGAAACACAGGCATTCTGGAATTGCCCGCGATTGCTTGCCCTCGAATTGCCCCACTCTCTCAATGAGGTAGAACCGGATGCATTCAGCGGCTGTTCCCGTCTGACGGATGTATATCTTTGCGAGGAGTTTCCGGAACGCCGTGCTGCGGAATACTTTATGTTTCGTCCAGAGATCAAGCTGCACTGGCCCAAGAAGAGCTTTCTTTCCAAGCCCAAGGTACTGACAGTGGGCGAATTGCTGGAACAGTATGATGATGTCCTCACCGCCGAAAAGGTGAAAAAACTGCAGGTAGGCAATCATGTGCTGCAGATTCCGGACGGCTACTCCATCATTGCGCCCGATATGGCAAAGGGCATCAACACCAGAGCCGATGAGCCGGAGCATATCCTTGAAACCATCGTGCTGCCCAAGAGTCTGCGCCGTATCGGTGCGAGAGCCTTTTCGGGTCTGGAAACAGTGCGGCATATTGTGATGTCCAAGGGCCTGCAAATCATTGATATGAATGCTTTCACCGGCTGCATGGGGCCGTACCGTCTGGTTCTGCCCAACGATGTGCCGTACATCGGGCCATATGCCTTTGCAGCACCTTGCCGCTTTGAACAGATCCGTTTGCCGAAACACCTGACGGCCATTTATGAAAATACATTCTCCAACTGTGATTCTCTTTGTTCCTTGCGTATTCCGACCAGCGTACAGGAAATCGGTGACTGTGCCCTTTCAGGATGTACGGCACTGACCGGACTGACATTGCCCAAACGCTTTGAAAATGATCTGAGGCGCATTCTGGACGGCCCGGTGAAGTCAAACATTATGTGGACAGAAGATATGCAGGATACCTTCCGCAACCAGCCGCCCGCTGCGTTCTGTGATATTCTGGAGCCGTCTATGGAGCCGCTGCCTTCCCACCGTATCTTCACCAAGGAAGCCGCAGCGGAGTGCAGCACCTTTGCCGACCGTATTGCATTGCTGCGCACCCGTCCCTATGTCGGGCCATTGGCACTATCCGATATGGCAAATCAGACCAAGTTTGAAATACCCCTTGGGGTAGTGCGCCTTTGCAGCTATGCATTCGGGCACAATGACCGTTTGCTTACACTGACGATCCCCAGAGCGATCCGTACCTTCGAGTACGCTTCGTTCTACGGTCTTTCCATGGTGCGCGATGTGTTCCTGCCTGATGAGTTTGACCGGGATTCCGCCGCCGTACTGTTTATGAATTATCCGCAGGTACTGCTGAATATCGGAGGAAGCCGAGCGGTGCGTGTCCGCCAGGTGCTGCATGATTGCCCATGGGTGCTGACTGCAAATGATATCTCGGATTTCTCAGTGAAAGATGGCGTTATGACCGTGCCTATAGGGTATATGGTGATCGCGTCCTATGTTTACCACGGCATCGCGGGTATGACGCACCTGCATCGCCTGCAATTGCCGCCCACAGCACGCATCATCGGATACCACGCATTCGCCGAGCAGGAGCATCTCGAAGAGGTTGTCTGCGCTGAGGGTCTGCTGGCAGTTGAACCGCACGCATTTGTCAATTGTCATAACCTTCGCAGAGTGGTTTTGCCATCTACGCTGCGGTTTCTCGGCTCCAATCCATTTATGGGTTGTATGCGTCTGGAAACCATCGTGTTGCCGCGTTCTTTTGCCGACCGGGAGGAAGAACTGCGCCGTGATTGTCCCCATCTGAAAATTCAGTGGTGTGAGGATTTTGATGACGCTGCAAGACCTTCCGTTGTCATGGATTATTCCGATATCATGCAGAACGCCAGACCGGCTGCCGCTGAAATGCTCACCCCATATGATGAGCAGGATGTTCCGGTTCATCAGGCGGTGGATGCTGATTATGACGCACCCATTGAGGCTTCCATGCTCTCCGAAGAAACTCTTGAGCAGGCAGATGAATCCCATATGCTTGATGCTGCAACAAACGCTGCACCGATGCTTGAAGATCACACTGCAAAAGAAAATACCCCTGACGGTGCATCTGTTGCCGATACCGCAGAGGAAGTTATCTCGGTATCCGAAACGGAAACGGATTCTGTTGTATCAAGCGATGCGGAGGACTTCGAGGACATCACCGAACCTTCTGCCGAAACAATGGAAGATGAAGCGGCTCCCGTTGCCGTTGCAAGCGAAGAGGAAAGTGTCTCATCCACCGAAAGCCCAGTCCATCAACCGGTTGATACTGCCGATGATGCTTTCCCCGATGACCCACTTTCTGCTCTTGCTGATGCCTTGTTTGCAAGTATGAATGCCACAGACCAGCAGAATGCTGCACCGGATGCATCCGACGGGGACGCCAACGCAGCACCCGAAATGCAGGCAGACGCAACGTACGATGAAGCAGTCTCTGCCGATGCAACCAACACCGATGATGTAACGCTTGCGGAGGAACCGAAGCATACCGCAGACGCTGAATCCGATGCAGTCACATCTGTACCCGATGCCATCGAAACCGTTGAGGATGAAGCCATAAATGCCGTTGCTGCCATTCTATTCCAGAGCGATGAAACTGGAAATGCATCTACAGTCACTGATAAACAGGTGAACCATACGGATGCCGAATCCATAGAATCTGCACCTCATACAGTGGAAATCACGGGCGATGCATCGGTTGAAACAGTTGCAGCAAATCTCTTTGAAGATACCAGTGCCACGGATGCCGTGATGGATGAAGCCAAGGAAGTGAAAGAAACGCAGCCCGATGATACCGCGTCCGATGCTGATTTAACCGGTAACGCCACGGTTGCTGCTCTTGCTGAAGCGCTGTTTGCAGAACCGGAAACGGGAGATGCAACTGCTGCTGTTGACACAGCACCGTCGAACGCCGCTGACAATGTAACTGCTGCAGAACCCCCGGCACAGATTCCGGCAGACGGCAGACTGACTGCCAAGGAATGCCGCCGTATCTATAAAGGGGAGGCAGAATGGATCATGCCGGATGGTTACCGCGAAATTCGTGCAGGTGCCTGTGCTGCCCTTGAAGATCTCCGTGTTGTGAGCGTCAGCGAAACCGTAGAACGCATTGCAAGCGGTGCCTTTGCAGATTGTACGGCATTGCAAATTGTCGTGTTGCCGCTTTCTCTCCAAAGCATTGAAGATGATGCCTTTGAGGGCTGCGACGCCATTGCTGCTGTAACCGCCCCTGAAACAATGCAGGAACAGATTCTTGCAGCATTTGGGGACAATGTGACCTATACATGGACGAAAGAGCCACCGAAAATCATCGGAGACGGGCGCTTTACAGCAAAAATCCGAAATGCAATGTATCATGGTGAGGAGGAATTGGTGATTCCTGAGGGGTATCTGGAAATTCGTGCGGGTGCTTGTGCCGGCTTGGAAGAACTGAAAACCGTGATTCTGCCTAAAACACTCACAAGGATCGCATCCGGTGCATTTGCGGACTGTACCGCACTGGAATCCGTTACCATTTCTGCCTCTGTCACCGAGCTTGCCGATGATGCCTTTGAGGGCTGTTTGGCACTGTCCCATGTCATCGCCCCTGTGCATCTGGAATCAGTAATTCGCACAAATTTCCCGAATGTGATGATCGAGCTTACAGAGAATGAATGAATTTTAGAGAAACACTTGTATTTTTTATCGCTTTGTGCTATAATAATCGTTATGGAATTTCTCGAAAGGAGATTCGTATGATCGTAATTGAAAACCATCTTGGCAGTATCCGCGTTTCCAAGAACTACCTGTATACGGTAATTGAACATACCGTTACTTCCTGTTTCGGTGTTGCCGATCTGCATGAGTCCTCGCTGCTGGAAACCGTTGCCACCAAACTGTTTCCCGGTGATATCCGCCGTGGCATACAGCTTCGTTCTCGTAACAATATGCTTGTGATCGACCTGCACATTGTCACGGGTATCGGCGCAAATATTGCTGCAATTACTGATAGTATCCGCAACAAGGTGCGTTACGCTGTGGAGGAATCCACCGGTATTCAACCCGCACAAATCAATGTTTATGTTGATGGCATCTGTGTATAACGATTTGGAGGCTTAAGTTAAGTGATGAATGGAAACCAATTGAAGCTCGCAATGATCCATGGCGCCATTGTCATTACCAACCAAAGGCGTGCAGTGGATGAACTGAATGTTTATCCTGTTCCCGACGGCGATACAGGTACCAATATGTCCATGACCATCTCGGCAGCAAAGCGTGAGCTGGAACTGTTGCCCAAGGATGTCACTGTATCTCAGGTTGCCGACACCGCAGCATCCGCTATGCTGCGCGGCGCAAGAGGAAATTCCGGTGTCATTTTGTCGCTGCTGTTCCGTGGTTTTTCCAAGGGTCTGGCAGGAATGAAGGAGGCAGGCAACGCTGATTTCGCCAATGCACTGGAACTGGGCGTTGCAGGCGCATACAAGGCTGTCATGAAGCCTACGGAGGGCACGATTCTGACCGTGTCGCGCATGGCAGCGAACAAAGCGCAGGAGCTTGCAAAAAAAGATCTGTCCATGGTCGATTTCTTGCAGGGCGTTTGCGATGAGGCAAATGATGTGCTCAAGCAGACCACAGAAATGCTGCCTGCACTGAAAAAGGCAAATGTTGTAGATGCCGGCGGCCAGGGCTTCTGTATCATCCTGGAGGGCATGCTCGCATCACTGCGCGGTGAGGCTCTGCCCAATGAGGAAACCGAGCGCGCTGCTACCGTTGATCCTGCTGTTGATTTTACTTCTGCCGTTGCACAGTATGATGAAGAAATAAACTTTACCTATTGCACCGAATATATCGTAGAAAAGCATGATCCTTCCGCTGACTCTGCCAAGCTGAGAGCCTACTTGGAAACCATCGGTGACTGTGTTGTCGTTGTAGACGATGATGAGATCATTAAGGTTCATGTGCACACCGATCATCCCGGCAAGGCAATTACCAAGGCACTGGAATTCGGCAGCTTCATCAATGACCCCAAGCCCAAAATTGAGAATATGAAAATCCAGCACGCAGGCAAGGTGAAAGAGGCTGCCATTGCAAAGCAGCAGGAGTTTGTTCCCGTTGAGCCAACCAAGGATTTCGGCTTTGTTGCTGTGGCTGCCGGTGCCGGTCTGGAGCGCACCTTTATTGACCTTGGCGTGGATCAGGTAGTGCGTGGCGGTCAGACCATGAACCCCTCTACCGATGATATTCTCCGTGCGATTCATGCCACCCCTGCAAAGACCGTTTTTGTTCTGCCAAACAACAAGAATATCATTATGGCTGCTGAGCAGGCTGTGAATCTCGCAAACCGCAATGTTTGCGTATTACAGACGAGAACGATCCCGCAGGGCATTGCAGCCATGCTTGCATATGATGAGTTTTCACCGCTTTCCGAAAACCGTGTTGCGATGACAAAAGCAGCCGAGGCGGTTTCTACGGGCTCTGTTACCTTTGCCGCCCGTGATTCTGAGCTGGACGGCAAGCCGATTCGCAAGGATGAAGTACTGGCACTGGATAACGGCAAGCTTTCGTTTACCGAAAAAGATGTGAACAAGGCAGCCTATAAACTGACCAAAAAATTGGTCAAGAGTGACACAAGCTATGTCACCGTGATTTATGGCGCAGATGTGACCGAGGAGCAGTCGCAGCAATTGAAAGAAATGCTGAGCGCAAAACTCAATAGCCGCATTGAATTGACCTTGATCAATGGCGGTCAGCCCGTGTACTACTATCTGATTTCTGTGGAATAATCCAAAAGGGCGGTCTGACCGCCCTTTTTTATACAGTAGGGGAGTGTTTATGAAACGCCAATATCACATGGAGATGCAAAGCATTCTATATAAACTACCTAAGAATCCGCCGCCAAAGCTTTTGCTGCATAGCTGCTGTGGACCGTGCAGCACTGCCGTACTGGAATCTCTGACACCGCATTTTGAGATTCTCTTGTATTATTATAATCCTTGCATTGCACCGCAGGCAGAGTTTGACCGCCGCCTGGAAACACAGAAACAGCTTCTTGCACAGCTAAATCCTGTGCATCCCATCACACTCGTGGTGCCGCCCTACGATTTTCAACAGTATTTGCAGGCGGTAGGGGATGCCATCAACACCCCGGAGGGCGGTGAGCGTTGCCGTCGTTGCATCGCCCAACGCATGAATGATGCAGCACAGGCGGCACTGCAATATCACTGTGATTATTTTACAACAACACTTTCCGTCAGCCCACATAAAAATGCTTCGTACATCAATGAATGCGGCGAGTTGCTTGCAGGGGAGTGGGGGATTCCCTTTCTGCCCTCTGATTTTAAAAAGCAAGGCGGATATGCCAGATCCGTCGCGCTTTCACATAGCTACGGGCTGTACCGACAGGATTACTGTGGCTGCCCAAACAGTCTGAAAGAGGCTGAAGTGCGCCGTTTACAGCATATTCCAGCACAAAATAGCAATAGCGACAAATAACGGAATGAAATGGTTGTTATTTTTTTCACAAACAGGTGGTTTTGTACTTGACATTTTGCGGAAAAAATTGTATACTATATGGTAGGATGCAATAGCTACAGCAATGTGATGCCGAAGCTGACATCTAAGCGCAAAAGTCGAAAAGACCAATTTAATGGAGGTTTTAACAATGAGCAGAGTGTACAATTTCAGCGCAGGTCCTGCTGTTCTGCCCGAAGAAGTCCTGAAAGAAGCAGCAGAGGAGATGCTCGATTACCGTGGCTGCGGTATGTCCGTTATGGAGATGAGCCATCGCTCAAAGATGTTCCAGCAGATCATTGATGAGGCTGAGCAGGATCTTCGCGATCTGATGAACATTCCCGACAACTATAAGGTACTGTTCCTTCAGGGCGGCGCTTCTCAGCAGTTTGCTGCGGTGCCCATGAATCTGATGAAGAACGGAAAAGCAGCTTATATCATTACCGGTCAATGGGCAAAGAAGGCATATCAGGAGGCTCAGAAGTACGGCGAGGCAGTTGCAGTCGCTTCTTCTGCCGACAAGACCTTCTCCTACATTCCCGATTGTTCTGACCTCGATATTCCCGAGGATGCAGACTATGTTTACATCTGCCAGAACAACACCATCTACGGTACTGTATATCATGCGCTACCCAATACCAAGGGACATGAGCTGGTAGCAGATGTATCTTCCTGCTTCCTGTCCGAACCCATTGATGTTTCCAAGTACGGTGTCATCTACGGCGGTGTGCAGAAGAATATCGGCCCCGCAGGTGTTGTGATCGCAATCATTCGTGAGGATCTGATCCCTGAGACACCCTATGTGGAAAATACGCCTACCATGCTGCAGTGGAAGATCGCTGCCGACAACGGTTCTATGTACAATACGCCGCCTTGCTACGGCATCTACATCTGCGGCAAGGTGTTCAAGTGGCTGAAGAAGATGGGCGGTCTGGAGGCCATGAAGGCACTCAACGAGAAAAAGGCTGCAATCCTGTACGATTTCCTTGACCAGAGCAAGATGTTCAAGGGCACTGTTCGCAAGGAAGACCGTTCGCTGATGAATGTTCCCTTCGTTACCGGCAACGAAGAACTGGATAAGAAGTTCGTTGCTGAGGCAAAGGCTGCCGGCTTCGAGAACCTCAAGGGTCACCGTACTGTCGGCGGTATGAGAGCATCCATCTACAACGCAATGCCCATCGAGGGTGTTGAGAAGCTGGTTGCTTTCATGCAGAAGTTTGAAGAAGAGAACTCCTAATCCCATATGTTTTTGATGATTGTCATTGCTCTGTTCGCCGTAGCGTGCATCGCCTACGGCATATGGGAGCATAAGAATGTATACAGTAAAAAGCAATTTTGTGAAGCCAAAGTGGTGGGATACCAAAGCGTGAATAATGTCACTCTGTTCGTAAGAGCAGTTTCTGCAATCGGCGGTTTTGTGCATCCCGTGGTCAATGTGACCTTATCTGATGGCTCTACGCAGGATGTGAAGCTGTATACAAAGGTTTTGCCAGAAATCATCAAACAGTTTCCCGAATTTGCAGTCGGTGGGCGAGTGGATGTGACATTTTTTGGTGATTCCCCTAAAGAAGTTTATCTTGTGAATCACCCGATGGCAGAGACCGTCGTGAAATTCAGCGTGCCTCTTGTGATCGGCATCGCGCTTGCTTCCGTGGATGCCATTATCGTAGCTTGCCTGCTCTTGATTTGATCCCTATTTTGATTGAAAGGAATGTATGAAAATGTTTCAGATTCAGACATTGAATAAGATTTCTCCCGTTGGTCTGGCACAGCTTGATGCGAACTATCAGGTTGCCGATACCTGCGAGAATCCCGATGCCGTTCTCGTTCGTTCCGCTGTTATGCATGAGATGACCTTCGGGAATAATTTGCTTGCAATTGCAAGAGCCGGTGCGGGCGTAAATAATATCCCCGTTGACCGCTGCGCAGAAGAGGGTATTGTGGTGTTCAATACTCCCGGCGCAAATGCAAACGGCGTTAAGGAACTGGCAATTGCCGGTATGCTGCTGGCTTCCCGTGATATCATTGGCGGTATACAGTGGGTGCAGACCATTAAGGGCGAGGAGACCGTTGCCAAGATGGTTGAAAAAGGCAAGTCCAAGTTTGCCGGTACCGAGCTGAAGGGCAAGAAGCTGGGTATCATCGGCCTGGGCGCAATCGGCGGCCCTCTGGGTAATGCTGCAACACATCTGGGCATGGAAGTTTACGGTTGCGATCCCTATATCTCCGTGGATGCTGCATGGAATCTGTCCCGTACCATTCACCATGTCAAGTCCCGGGAGGAGATCTTCCGTGAGTGCGATTTCATCTCTGTGCACACTCCGCTGATCGAGAATGCCGATCCCAATATCAACACAAAGAAGATGATCAATGCTGAAACCATTGCAATGATGAAGGACGGCGTTGTAATCCTGAACTTTGCCCGTGATCTCTTGGTGGATGATGATGCAATGGAAGCTGCCTTGAAGTCCGGTAAGGTGCGCAAGTATGTTACCGACTTCCCCAACGCAAAAACTGCTAACATGGAGGGTGCAATTGCAATTCCTCATCTGGGCGCATCTACTGAAGAAGCTGAGGACAACTGTGCCGTGATGGCTGCAAACGAGCTGGTGGATTATCTGGAGAACGGCAATATCCGCAATAGTGTGAACTTCCCGAATGCTGAGATGAAGGCTGTCGGCAAGAAGTTCTGCATCCTGCACAAGAATATCATGAATGTGGTTGCAGGTCTGACGGCTATGGTCAGCAATGCAGGCGGCAACATCGAGAACATGGTAAATGCAAGCCGTAAGGATTACGCTTACACCATGATTGATGTAACCGGCGATCTCAAGGGCGATCTGGCTGCTGAAATGAAGAATGTCGAAGGCGTGATCCGCGTTCGTGTGATTGGCTGATTGCTGATCGCTGATGGGCATACGCTATGTAACGGCACACACCGATTGGGTGTGTGCCGTTTTTCGGTTCTGTGACGGTTAGTGTGCCTGGGGATTGTTGTTCAGATGCAGGTCAGCATTGTTCAGCTTTTCGTTCTGAGATTCGCCGTTCTTCTTGTTTTCATAGTTGTTGTTTTTTTTGTTCTGGCTGTTGCTCTGCTGCTGATTGTACGCATTATTTGCATTGCGCTGCTCGTTCTGCTGTTTCATATACCAAATCTCCATTTCTGCATATCAAATCGTGCGGGGATAATAACCCCACATAAAGTGTACCCACATGATATGCTGTTATGCATTTTCAAATCCCTTCCGTTATATGGTTTCTGGTCTTGTCAGATTTGACATTTTCCACGTTTTGTAGTATAATACTTGCTAGGTGAGTTGCGCATCTTATTGCACCTAATCGTAATTTGGTGCAATTCGCACTTCGATTTTTCGTGAAAGGACATTGTATGAAAGAATTCTGGCGCGGTATCCGGCATGGTATCTCCATTGCATTAGGATATCTCTCAGTGTCATTTAGTTTTGGTATCATGGCGGTACAATCTGGGCTTACCATATGGCAAACCGTTCTGATTTCTGTTACCAATCTGACATCCGCTGGTCAGGTTGCCGGCGTGGGTCTGATTGCCGCACATGCAAGTTACTTTGAATTATTGTTAGCCGAAGTTGTGATCAATATTCGTTACGCACTGATGAGCCTTGCTTTGTCTCAGAAAACCCATAAAAGCTTTCATCTGCCGCAGCGTCTGTTGGCATCATTTGGCATCACAGATGAAATTTTTGCTGTATCATCCATTCAGCCTACGCAAATCAAGCCCATGTATTTATACGGCATGATTCTCATTGCATTCCTTGGATGGGTCAGCGGCACTTACCTCGGTGCCGCAGCCGGAACACTGTTACCGCAATCCATCGCCAATGCGCTGAATATCTCTTTATATGGTATGTTCTTGGCGATCATCATTCCGCCTGCGCGCCAATCCCGCGGTATTTTGATTGCAGTCTTGATTTCTGCAATTCTTAGCATTTTGTTATATGATTTCGCAGAATTTATCTCTGCCGGATTTGCAATGATTATTTGCGCAGTGATCGCAGCATTGGTTGCGGCATACTTCTTTCCTGTAGATGATAATGATAACGAACAGGAGGAATGACCATGCAATATGTTTTGATTTGTATAACGATTATGGCGGTTACAACCTATCTGATTCGCATGATTCCCTTTGCGTTTTTCCGCAAAAAAATCACCAACCGTCATATCAAAAGTTTTCTGTACTATATTCCTTATACCGTGCTGAGTGCCATGACGATGCCATCGGTTTTCTATGCCACAGGGGATATCCCATCGGCGGCAGTTGGTACAGCAGTCGCTGTCATTCTCGCATACAAGAAATGCTCATTGATCGTGGTTGCACTTTGCGCTACCCTTGCGGCGTATCTCACCATGTTGATACTCCCCTGCTTCACATGATTTTGCTATATGAAATACATTTTGCGTTTTCCTATGATTTTGAAGTCGGAACGATAGGTGACTGGTATGCCCGTAACGGTACAATTGCAAAGAGCGTTCAGATGCTTTGTCTGGACGCTCTTATAGTTATGCAGGTATGATTTCTGTCTTTTTCTTTGCAGCAGGCAATTGCTCCAGAATACGCAACAGAAACAAATCCAATAACCCGCAAATGATCGTGAACAATGCAAAATAAAGCGTATCCCCAAGCAGCTGCCCACGAAACACAAACAGCAGCAGCGCAGTGCATTGCCAAGCAATCAACAGGGTGAATGCAGGGCGTACCAGAATGCGTTTCCACGAGGGACGCAACCCCGTGGTACGGAATACGAAAAACATCCGTACGGCGTTTCCTACAAGATTACAAGCCAAATACGAGGCAATGATGCCATAGAAACCAAACAGGGGAACACAAATCAGCAAAACGGAAATGCGTACGGTGTATTCTGCAAGATAATTGAGCGAGGAAAAGCCTTGTTTACCAATACCGCGCAGTACCCCCTCCAGAATGATCTCAATATAAATAAAGGGGATAATGGGTGCCATTTTACAAAGCACTGATCCTGCAAAAGCATCTCCGCCGAGAAAGCTGCCGATGGTGTGCCCGAACAATGCAAATATCAGCACAGCAAACAGAGAGAATCCAACAGTCTGTTCCAGCACTCGCTGGGTCGTTTTGCGGATGCCGTCTTCGTCCCCTAGTGCTTGTAGCTTCGATAGGGTAGGCACAAGTAATCCGGACATACAGCATTGCACCACCGAGGGGAAAAACAATGCTGGAATAATAATTGCTTCAAACTCACCGAATTGGGATAGCGCCTCATCGGTACTGTTACCGTATTGCAATAATGTCAGCGGCACCAGAGCATCGTTTGTGCTGCTGAGCAGTGACACCAGACAGGCATTTGATAAAATCGGTAGAAGCTGACGCAGCAGGTGTCGAAAGGTGATGGTACAAGTATTCGCTCCGGACGCATACGGTACACGGGCAAAAAACAAAAACAATGCAGCACTCCCCTGCCCAACGAGCATGGACAGTGCAAAGGCACTTAACAGCGATATACTTCCCTTTGGAATCAAGAATTCAGTTGCAAATGCCAGTATCGCTGCGCGCAGTACAAATTCGATGCACTCCGCAATGGCAGGCAGATAAACGCGCTGATAGGCATAGCACCGGCCCTTACAGCAGGCATAGAATGCAGCAACCGGCAAGGAAATTCCTAACAGACGGATTGCTGTTGCGCCGATGGCTTCATGGGAGATCAGATGAACGATTTGTGTGGGGAAGATCAACAGCACAATGGCCGCAGGGATACTCAGCGAGAAACAAAACCGCAAAATATAGCGAAATACCTTTCGCGTATCACCCTGTGCCCCCAGTTCTTCTGAAAGAAACCGACTGGTTGCAATGAATCCGCTGCCACCGGTAAATACACAAGCAAGGCTGTAAAAGGAACTCATCAGGGTTATCATGCCAACAGAAGCAGCCCCCAACCGCTTTGTCAGAAAAACATTCAGCAGCAGGCCAAATAGCTGCAAGCTCACCGAAAACGCACTCAAAATGGCTGCTGTGCGCGACATTCCGCCCTTGGTGTGAATACTATGCTCGGACACGAAAATCACCTCGGTACATACTATGTGCACCAAGGTGATTTTAGAATTTATGCGTTCGGGAAGGTTGCTACAAATGTCACAACACTGTTTTCGCTATGCACGGTCAATACACCGTTCATATCCTCAACAATGCTTTTTGCGATGCTAAGCCCCAGCCCTGAACCATTGGGACTGCCCACATGATCCAGACGGTAGAATCGTTCAAACAGATGTGAAAGCTCCTCCGGCGGAATATCTTTTGCAGTATTGGCTACCGCCAATCGGATCTTCCCCTGGGCATCTCTGGACAGCGTCACAGTAATATCCGCACCTGCCGTGGAGTGCAGTACCGCATTATCCAACAGGATGGAGAGCAACTGTTTGAGATTATCCTCATCGCCGTGCAGCATGACATTCCGCTGTAAAACGGTATTCAGCGTCTTGCCGTTTTCAAAAATGATTGGCTCAAATACCAGGCAGACATTTGCAATCAGTTCATGGAAATTGAGCAGTGCGCAAGATTCTTTCTCTTTGCTGTGATCCATGCGCGCAACGGTCAGCAGATTGGTGATGAGCTTTGACATACGCATGGTTTCCGATTTGATATAATTAAGCCACTTACTCTGCTCTGTGACAGTATCGTAGGGATTGGCAAGTACAACCTCCGTATTGGCGGAAATGACAGCCAGAGGTGTTTTCAATTCATGGGATGCATCAGCGACAAACTGTTTCTGCTTTTCCCACGCAAGAGCGATGGGACGAACTGTCCAATTTGCAAGTAGCATACTGATTGCAAACATACAAGCCAAACCAAAAACAGCAAGCGTAACAACCAGCAGCAACATCCGGCTGAGCATGGAAAGCTCCAATGTGCGGCTCAGCAGCACCATCTGATATCCGCCTGTAGGCGAAGCTTGCAGCATATAGCGGTAAGGCACATCATTGATTTTCACAGTGCCACTTTCCCTGCCCTTGTCATGGATCTCGGATATGGCACTGTTGACGGTCTTCAGATCCTCACCGGCAGCAGCATCATTACGGTTGCCAAGATATGCAGAGACCTGACCGTTGGGCAGCACCTCAGCCATCAATGCATCCGGTACATAGGAACCCTCCTGCGGTGCTGTCAATTGCTTTTGGGTGGTGGTTGTTACAGTGGTAGCAGAGGAGCTGGTCGTAATGGGCGGTGTCGATTGCGTCACCGTTATTGCGGTTGTTGTCTCTGTGGAAGATGTCGAAACAGACGGTATAGTAGGCGGTGCTGTCGCCTCAGGAGGAGGCTCTTTGGAAGTCTCCGCAGTGGATATATGCGGAGGAGGCGGCATAGTGGGAACGGTTGTTGTTTCCCAATAGCCGGGAGGCGGCGGAGGAGGAGGCGGATTGTCGTTCCACCACTCATCCCAGTAGGGCGGAAAATGATATCCCCTGTGATTTTCCCGATCATCATCGTTGGGATATGATTCTTCCTGCAAAGTAGTCAATGTGGTGAAAGTCATAGATTGCGCATCAGTATCAGGCATTGTCTGATATACGCCATTGCTGCCCATATCGTTGGTTTGCGCCATTGGCGCAATCACAGAATGTGCTTCTCCCTGCAGATCATTCCGGGAGAGCATTTCGCTCATCATATCATAGGAGGACTGGACTTCCGCGCGGTACATCAACGCAAACAAAACCGTCAGCGCGATGAGCAGCGCACCGGAAAGCAGTGTCATATTTGCCAGAAAATATCTGCGTCGCAGCTTTTGTATCATGCGGCATCCCCCTTTTTTCAGTGATCTTTCGTTGCCCTGTCAATGTTCTTCCAGACAATAACCCACGCCCCGCACGGTCTTAATAACCACTTTGGAGTGCAGATGCGCCAGTTTCTTGCGCAAAAAGCTGACATAGACCTCAACATTATTGTTCTCGGCATCGGATTCATAGCCCCAGATGCGTACAATCAATGTATCTTTGGATAGAATCGTGCTTCCATTCTTCATAAAGAGTTCCATCATAGAAAATTCTTTCAGTCCCAGTTTCAGCGAATGTTCGCCGCAGAACAGCTCATATGTGGAAAGATTCAGCGTAAGGTCGCTCCAATGCAGGGCGTTATCACAAATCACATTATACTTTCTGCGGTACAGCGAACGAATACGCGCAAGCAATTCATCGGTAGAAAAAGGTTTCGTGAGATAATCATCCGCGCCCACATCCAGACCTGCTACTTTATCGGCAACAGTATCCTTTGCGGTGAGTAGAAGCACAGGGGTAGTAAGCTTTTTTCGGCGAATTTCACGCAGGACATCCAGACCGTTTATTTTTGGCAGCATTACATCCAGAACGATCATATCATAAATATCAGAGAGTGCATTGTCAAGCCCGGATTCACCGTCATAGCAAGCGTCAACAATGTATTTGTTCTTATGAAAAATCTGCACAAGCGCATCGGAAAGACCGACTTCATCTTCAACAAGCAAAATGCGCATAGCCTAGACTCCTTTCACATTCTATTTCTGCTATCAGTATACTACAAAACAGAAAAAATTGCAAGCTTTTTCGCAAAACGGAACACAAAAGCACAGCAACTGCATAAGATATATCATCTAAGGTTGAAGGGAGCAATCGGTATGCCAAAAGTTTTTTTAAGTCCGTCTACCCAAGAATGGAACGCGTATGTCACGACCGGCAATGAGGAAAAAGTCATGAATCAGCTTGCGGATGCCATGGAGCCGTATCTGCGCGCCTCCGGCATTGAATATGTACGCAACGATCCCGCACGGAATGTAGGGGGTGCCATTGCCGATTCCAATGCAGGATGGTTTGATGTACATCTTGCGCTGCATTCCAATGCCGCACCGGAACAGTTTGCAGGAAAGCTGCGGGGTGTGGATTTTTACTTCTCCCCTGTCAGTTATGAAAGCGAACGGCTTGCCACCATTCTATCCAATAACATGAAGAATATCTACCCACTGCCCGATCATGTTACCCCACGACCAACTACAAGCCTCGGAGAAGTGACCCAGACGCGCGCTGTATCCGTTCTGGCAGAACTCGGGTATCATGACAACCCCGAGGATGCAACATGGTTACAGAGCAATCTGGACGCAATTGCAAAGAATCTGACCATCTCGCTGACCGACTACTTCGGCATTCCGTTTATCGAGCCCACGCCAACCCGACTGGGTACTGTCGTCACAGATGGCAGCAATCTGAATCTGCGGAGTTACCCCTCGATGTACGGCACCATCATCGGCGTTGTGCCAAATGGCGCCAAACTGTTCATTGATGGTCAAAGCGGCAACTGGTATGTGGTACGCTATCAAGGCAAAAGCGGATATGTCAGCAGTGATTTTGTGAATGTGGGCAGTACTCAGTAACCTGAGGTTGCCATAGTATCAATGATCTCTCGAAATACAGGTGCCGCACACTGATTGCCGTAGCCGCCGTTTTCGATCATTACTGTTACAGCATATCGTGGTGCAACAGCAGGGTAAAACCCTGTCATCCAACCGTTGCAAAGTTCATTGCCGTTTTCATCATACTTCCCCGTTTGGGCAGTGGACGTTTTTCCGCCTGCCGTAGTAAAAGACGGCAAGCCCTTGGCATCTTCTGCGGTATTCAGTGCCGTAACCATCAGATGCTGTACTTTTTTCGCAGTTTTTGTCGATATAACCTGTCTGGCATCCATACCCGTTGCATTCATCATGCTTTCGCCGTCCTCTGTCATTCCCAACAAAAGGCGTGGTGTAATGTATACACCGTCATTTGCAATACAGGCAGTCATCGCAGAGACTTGCAGCGGCGTTGCAAGCAGCTTACCCTGTCCAAAGCAGAAATTGGCTTTTTCTGCTTCGATGTCCAGTTCGTCTTTTGTTTGCAGATACCCTGCCGCTGAGCGTATTCCGTCTGCAAGCACAATACTTTGTCCGAATCCAAAAGATTTCGCGGTATCTGCAAGCTGCTGAGCGGTCATGTATCGTCCAAGCGATATAAAATAAGGGTTGCACGAAACGGTCAGCGCGTTTTGCAGATCCAACAAGCCGTGACCACAGTGGGTATGGCAGCGGAATACCTGCCCGTAAATCCGTGTTTTTCCGGTGCAGTGATAGACATAATTCGCCCCAAGGCCCTCTTCCAGCGCAGCGGATGCGACTACCAGTTTAAACACCGACCCGACACTGTACGCAGCAAGCGCCCGATTCATAAACGGCGCATCCGTATCATCAAGATAATCAGCAAGGTGATTGGGATCATACACAGGGAGACTTGCCATCGCGACAATTTCTCCTGTATGAATATTGAGTACGACAGCAGCACCGTTGGCCTCTGCTTTGGCAAGTGCAGCCTCTGCAATGGATTGTACCCCTGTATCCAGTGTGGTGATAATGCCCCCTGCTCCACCCCCATCACGATAGAGGGTATTATCCAATCCTGGCAGCATCACACCGGTTGCATTGACGGTACACTCCAGCCTTGCAATGGCATCGCAGGAACGCAGCCAATCATTACAGGCAGATTCCAGCCCAGTAACCCCCTCGCCCTCCTTGCGGTAACCAATCAGATGCTGTGCCAGCTGTGTCCCCTCCTTGGGCGCGGAGACAGCAATTACGCGGATATCAGGGTGTATTATGTCATCATCTGTTACTTCGCAGAAAAAAGGTTTGCCGCGCTGTGCAGCATTGCGCAATGCCTCAAGATCTTTTACTTTGGTGAATAACGCTGCCACCGCATCCGCTGTAGGATGCACAATGGCATAATACTTGGTATCGGTATTGGTCAGACGCACAAAATTGCGATCATAAATCGTGCCTGTAGATACAGGGATTTCAAGCACATAGCTCCCCTGCCCGTATCCTGCCAGTAGCGTATCCTGATTGGTCAGGATACGGCACAACTGCCACAAAAGAATGGCTGCAATCATCAAAAAGGCGCTCATCAGTATCCGAATACGTTGGCAAATGGCTCTCATGGTATCGGCTCCCATCTGTTTTTCTTTCAGTATGGAATAACCGACTGGAATTTATACAAAAAAACGGAGGACATTTCTGTCCTCCGTTTGCGGTTCTTGCATCAGAAAGCAAAAGAGCCGGAATTGCCGTTATCATTAACAACGTAGTACACTCTGCCCTCAGCGGTATTGAGATACACTGCCAGGTTCTTGATCTCACTAACAGAATGTCCCTGTGCCTCCCAGTCAGCCTTTGCACGAGCGACCATGTCCTCGGGTGTTGCTTCCTTGCCCATGATCTGGACAACAACATTCACCGCGGGTGCAGCCTGCTTGGCAGGGGTACGCTTGGCGGCAGGCTTCTCCTCAACAGGAGCAGCGGATGCCTCGGCAGTCTTGCAGCACTTACGCGTACGCTTTGCGGGCTTCTCCGTCACCGGTACCTCAGCAACAGCATTCGCAGCATCGGCAACGATCTCCTCAGCTGCTGTTACCTTTGCAGGTTCCTCAACAGTAGTCACTGTCTTCTTCTTACCATTTGCCATAGTATAACCTCCGGATTCTTCAATTACTCAGCGGGGTTGATCGCATCCTTCAGAGCCTTGCCAGCCTTAAATGCCAGAACATTGCAAGCCTTGGTGGTCATCTTCTCCTTGGTGCGAGGGTTGATGCAGGTCTTGGACTCGCGGCGGCGGATCTCAAAAGTACCGAAACCGGCAATGGAGATCTTCTCGCCGGCAGCCAGAGCGTCGGTCAGGGAAGCCAGAACCAGGTTTACAGCCTTCTCAGCGTCCTTCTTGGTGCAGTTTTCTTTTGCAGCAATTGCTGCGATCAGGTCGTTCTTCTTCATGGAAATGTCCTCCTAAACAAAAGTATATTGTACCCATTATATAACGAGAATTCGTGGTTTGTCAATTCAAATCTGATATTTCAGACTTTTGAATCAGAAAAGGTCGAAAATGCATTGAAAACTTGGCAATTTTACCATAGATTTTGCCGTAAAACAGGCATCACAGCAATCAATCAGAGCATCGTTGCACGCAGACTTTCGCCGGAAAGCGGAGAAAGGTCAGCCGGTGCGATGTCAAAAACGGTCTTACATCCGTGCTCTCCTCTGTTTGCAAGGCGCACTGCAGCTCTTGCATAAGCAATCAGCACACTGGTTGTGAACTCAGGGTTAGAATCCAGCTTCAGACTATACTCAATGAGATGCTTGTGTTCGTGATCTGCACCTGTGGAACCGCTGCGCATGACAAATCCGCCGTGAGGGATCTCGCTGTGATTCTTTTTCAGTTCCTCGGCAGAGATGAAATGAACAATGGTGTCATACTCATCAAAATAATTCGGCATCGTACGGATATCATGCTCAATACGCTTGAGATCTGCACCATCCTCGGCAACCACAAAGCACTCACGCAGATGCTTCTGTCGGGTGGTCAATTCAGGCTGCTGACCGCTGCGCACAGCATCCATCGCTGCCTGGATCGGAATAGTATACTGTCTGGCATCCACCACACCTTCTACGCGGCGAATTGCATCGGAATGACCTTGGCTGATGCCCTTGCCCCAGAAGGTATAATCCTTACCGTCAGGCAGAATGCAGTTGCCGTACAGTCTTGCCAGAGAAAACATACCGGGATCCCAGCCCACAGAAATGATCGCAACGTGCCCCGATGCTTCCGCGGCTGCATTGACAGCAGCAAAATGCGTAGGGATTTTTGCGTGGGTATCAAAGCTGTCCACCACATGGAACATGGATGCAATCTCAGGTGTCTGCTTGGGCAGATCTGTAGCAGAACCGCCACAAAGAATCACAACATCTGCGTCATTGCGGTGCTCTTTCAGAGAATCATAGGCATACACAGGTACATCAGGGGTTTGCAGTTTCAGCATTGCCGGATCTCGGCGTGATGCCACAAACGCAAGCTGCATATCACTGTTGCTGCGAATCGCCAACTCTACACCTTTTCCCAGATTACCATAGCCTACAATGCCTACACGAATCGGATTCATAAATCGTCTACCTCCTTGTTTTTTACTGCATCTATTATATACCAATCCAGCGGGTTTGTCAATTTTTTCTTTGTAAAATCGCGCAATTTTTTTGCGGCACTCCATATTTGCTTGACTTTTTATTGCATTTGGGGTATAATGCCATACAGAGACCCATTGAGAATAAGGAGTGTTCAAAACCATGTCTGCCATTCATATTATCGCTGACAGTACCTGTGATCTTTCCCCTGAGCAAGTCGAGCGTTACCATATTCAGATCGTTCCGCTGTATGTAACGATCAATGGCAAGTCATATCAGGATAGCATTGAGATCAAGGCCGAGGATATTTTCCGTCATGTTGCCGAGGGCGGTGATCTGCCCAAAACCGCCGCGATTCCTGTGGGTACCTATACGCAGATCTTTGATAACGCACTGAAAGAACACGATACTGTGATCTGCCTGACCATCGGTGCAAAGTTTTCCAGCTGCTACCAGAACGCCTGTATTGCCGCTGAAGGCAATGACCGCGTAGTAGTCGTGGATTCTGCAAACCTCTCCACAGGCTTTGGTCATGTGGTTTTACAGGCTGCACAAAAGGCTGCGGAAGGTCTTTCTCACTCTGCGATTGCTGCCTACCTCCGCGAAAGCATTATTCCGAAGGTGGATGCAAGCTTTATCATCGACCGTCTGGATTATCTGCATAAAGGCGGCAGATGCTCCACCGTTGCCGCTCTGGGTGCCAATATGCTGAAACTCAAGCCATGTATTGTGGTGCAGGATGGCGAAATGCGTGTGGCAAAAAAATATCGCGGAAACTTTACCGCCTGTGTCACGCAGTATGTAAATGACCGACTGAGTGACCCGGATGCTCTGCAAAAGGATCTGATCTTTATCACCCATACCCGTGCCGAACAGGGTGCTGTGGATGCAGCAAGAGCTGCCATTTGCGATCACGCTGCATTTGACAGTATTGTGGAAACCGTTGCAGGATGTACCATCTCCAGCCACTGTGGGCCGAATACACTCGGTGTGTTGTTTATTCGCAAATAAGAAAAAACAAAAGTGCGGTCGTCTGGATACCGCACTTTTGGTGTTATGGAGATGACACTATGGATATTTCCGTGATTCTGGAGCAGCTACTGCGGTTGTTTCTTGTGCTGTGCATCGGTGCATTGTTGGCAAAAGTGGATATCATCGACCAATGCACGAAGCAGAAACTCACAAAGCTAATGCTCTATGTCACCACGCCGCTGATGATTCTGGATGCATTCAATGACCGTCTGCTAATGATAAACCGCGGTGAAACAGGCGGCACGTCCTTGCATTTGGGCTATTTATTTGCGGTCTCTGCAGGATTTTATGCAATGATGATTCTCCTGAGTGTTTTGGTAACAATGCTGTTTCGCTTTCCAAAGGATACACGCAATCTCTACGCCTTTATGACGGTGTTCGGCAATGTGGGCTTTATCGGCTTCCCCATTGCACAGGCTGTATGCGGCAGCGAGGGTTTGTTTTATGCCGCGATCCTGAACAGCGTATTCAATGTGCTGATCTACACGGTAGGTGTCATACTGATTACCGCAGGCAAAGCGGATGACAGCGGTGAAAGCCGTAGCGTCTGGCAGCGGATGCAGCCCAAAAAACTCCTGCTGACACCCGGCGTACTTTGCTGTGCGGTGGCGGTGCTGCTGTTCTCACTGAAAATACAGCTACCTTCTGTACTGGCAGATACCTGCGATACACTTGGCGGACTGACCTCTCCGCTTGCACTGCTGGTGGTCGGCGCAAATCTTGCAGGTACGCCCCTGAAAAGCACCCTTTGCAATCTGCGCCTGAATGTGTATACATTGGTGCGGCAGTTGATCCTGCCTGTACTGATGTGGCTGGGAATTCGTTTGGTGATACCCCACGAAGTCCTTGCTTCTGTTTTGTTGCTGATGGCTGCAATGCCCGTTGCCAATATGGCAGCATTGTTCGCCACTGAGTATCACTCCGATGAAAAACTGGCCTCACAGGCAATATTTGTCACAACACTTTGCTCGCTTTTTTCTTTACCGTTGATTGTCTGGTTCTGCAACACGGTATTACCGTTTTAACGGCTTGATTTTCGCCCAGTACTCTTTGGCAGCTTGCTCCTGACGGTTATCACCATATTCGTAATAGATCCTGTCACGCAGCGTATCAGGGAGGTACTGCTGCTCAACATAATGATTCGGATAATCATGGGGATAGCGATAATGCTGTCCCTTTTCTTTTGCATCGGCACCGTCGAAATGTACATTCTGAAGGCAGCGTGGGAAATCCCCTGAAAGACCGGCACGGATATCTTTCAATGCGGCATCGACAGCCAGATACGCACTATTGGATTTCGGCGCAGTAGCAAGTAAAATCACAGCATCGGCAAGAGGCAATCTTGCCTCAGGCAAGCCCAACTGTAGCGCAGAATCCACCGCTGCTTTGACGATGGGGATAGCCATCGGATATGCAAGCCCTACATCTTCGGCGGCAATACATAGCAATCTGCGGCACAGAGATAACAGATCCCCTGCTTCCATCAATCTCGCGGCGTAATGAATCGCAGCGTTTTCATCGGAGCCGCGAATGGACTTGTGTAACGCCGAAAGCAGATCATAATGCTGATCGCCTTCGCGGTCATAGCGCATATTGCTGCGCTGGGTCAGACTTTGCACGCCCGCTGTATCTACAATGATTCCCTGCTCGGTCTTCTCGCCTGCAAGCACCGCAAGCTCTACGGTATTGACCGCTTTTCGCACATCACCGCCGCAACCTGCTGCAATATAGGGCACAACGGTTTCATCGTAACAAATCGGCGTGCCCTGTTCATCCTCCAGAAAACGAAATGCACGCACAATGGCAGGTTCCAGTTCTTTGGCTGTAACAGGTTTGAACTCAAATACCGTGCAACGGCTGATGATGGCATTGAACACCGCAAAATACGGGTTCTCTGTTGTAGATGCGATCAGTGTGACGCTGCCGTTTTCGATATACTCCAAAAGGCTTTGTTGCTGCTTTTTGTTGAGATACTGTATCTCATCCAGATACAGGAGAATGCCGTTTGAACCAAATAATGAGCCGCTTTCCTGCAGGATTTCGCGGATATCCCCTACCGAGGCTGTTGTACCGTTGAGTTTATAAAGCCGCAGGTCCGTGCGGTCTGCCAGAATGCGCGCCAGTGTCGTTTTCCCCACACCGGATGGACCGTAAAATATCATATTGGGAATTTTCCCCGATTCCGTAATGCGCCGCATCGGACTATTCTTGCCAAATAACTGTGGCTGCCCTACCATTTCATCAATGCTTTTCGGACGAATCCGTTCTGCTAATGGTACCATATTTGCCTCCTTGTATCGTAAAACGGCGGTGTTATCAGGCAACACCGCCGTTTCGATTATTCTGTTGCTTCAGGGATCTCACAGATGTAGAAAATATCGCTGGAATAGCGTCCGCCGTTATATGGCTGATTGACACGCTCACCGTTGAATACCATCTCTGATGAAGTGCCTCCATCGAGATTATACGCCTCAGTGCAGCCGAGAGAATCCATCAGCACTGCAAACTCGTCCATCGTCATGCCAATGGAATAACCGTCCTGTCTGCCGTCACACTGCACAAAGCAGTAATGCCCCGGCTCATAGTATCCCAACCCACTGCGCGGATTGGCACCTGCAATGGGACCGGTGTAGCCGCTGATGGGTTCACCGTCCACCAATAATGCAGGGCCAAAGGTAGAAGTCTGCCAGATATCGTCCAGCTGTTCCTGTGAGAGCGCGCGAAATTCCTCATTGGTATATGTGCTCAGTACGCCGTCATAGGTGATTGCCGCTACCTCATCCTTATCCACGTCACGGTACAGCACGCCGTTGCGATACAAAATTCCCGTATAGCGGATCTCACAGTAATCCGCATTAATCGCCAGAATCGCGTTGTTTTCCTTCGCCATATTGCGCACAGAGTCTGTCTGGGCGCTTCTCGGCTCCGGATAAGTACCCTTTGCAAAGGCGGAACGGAAGCTGCTAAGATCACGGATATAAATATCGGCAACATAATACGCCATGTTATCACTGATATGGTCAGTAATGGTGATGCTAACATCATGGCTTTTATAGCTGTTCTCCGTGATGATTACGCTGTCATCCTTAGAAAACACCTCAGGCCACTGGTACGCAAAGCCAGTTAGATCATAGCCTTCCGCATTAATCGTACCGAAGAATTCCTCCTGCGTGAGGGAGCCTGCCAGATACTGCAACAGCCGCATGGAATCATCTATCGTTACCATGCCGTTGCAATCGGTATCCGCGTTAATCAGACCGTCTGCGGAAGCACTGACAGTGTCCTCGGCAATAATGCGATTGATCATGATCGCATCTGCAACGGTTAATTTGCCGTTGGTATCCGCATCTCCCAACATCGTACCGGTTGCGGTAACCGGCAGTTCAAAAGCAGAAAAAGCTAATACAGCAGCAATCGTCAACGCTGCACTTTTGTTTATCAGTCGCACAATCAACAATCCTTTCTTGTATTGCGTTGTTAGTTGAAACGACCCCAAATCTCCCCTGTCTGAATCAGGAAGCTTTCCCAAGAGCATCTGCATCAATGATGCCCGCAAGGTAGCTGAGAATCAGCACGCTGTCACCGGAATCCGGCGAACCGTTTGCGTTGCAGTCTGCATTGATCGTGCCCTGCGCTGAAATCTCCACGCTGATATCCTCCGCCAGCAAACGGTTGAGCAGGATAACATCATTGATCTTGACGGTATCATCGCAGTTGACATCGCCATAGAGTGCCTTCAGATCTGCATCGGGCGCATCAGCCGGAGCATCACCCCAGACCTGCTCACCATCCACATACATTGTAATCTTCTCATAATAGGACGGTGCTTCGTTCAAAGGAACACCCAGTTCATCAGCAGTTTTCAGGTCAGAACGGCTGTAATCATCGGTGGGATCCCAGATAAATACATACTCGCTGTTTTGCACCGGTGCCATCAGTGCAAACTGGAATTGC
>JAEDLR010000045.1 GCA_016295145.1 Oscillospiraceae bacterium | reverse complement strand
CCTGCTGGAACAGATCCGGCAGATTCAGAAAATGGGCAGCATCAAAAGTCTCCTCTCCATGATGCCGGGCATCGGCGATAAAGTCGATGAACTGGATGTGGACGAGAAACAGTTTGGCAGAGTACAGGCAATGATTACTTCCATGACGCCTGCAGAGCGCGCAAAGCCCTCGATCATCAATCCCTCCCGCAAGCGCAGAATCGCAAAGGGCAGCGGCGCAAAGGTCGAGGATGTCAACCGCCTGCTCAAGCAGTTCGAACAGATGCAGTCGCTGATGAAAAAAATGGGCGGCGGCAAGGGTCTGATGAAAAATAAAGCCATGGGCCGCAGATTACGCAAACAGATGGCAATGATGGACAAAAACGGCGGCATGGGCGGATTCCCCGGAATGTAACATCCGCAGTTATTTACGCTTCATTGCGGCTCATACCGCTTTGATATAACAACATCGTTTATCGGAGGTGAAACAAAAATGGCAGTTAAGATTCGTCTGAGAAGAATGGGTGCCAAGAAGGCTCCTTTCTATCGTATTGTTGTCGCTGATGGCAGATACCCCAGAGATGGTCGCTTCATCGAGGAGTTGGGCTACTATGATCCTACCAAGGAGCCCTCTGTGGTAAAGGTTGATGCTGACAAGGCAAAGACATGGCTGGCAAACGGCGCACAGCCGACCGACACCGTGAGAGTCATCCTGAAGAAGCAGGGTATTCTGTAAGAAGTACGGTGTACGGTATAAGCAGAACAATCACCAATGGGAGAACCGAACATGAAAGATCTGTTGTATGCCATCGCAGAGGGTCTGGTTGCGGATAAAGACGCAATTCAGGTCACACAGGATGAGCCGAATGATGAGGGTATCATCGTGCTGCACCTGACCGTTGCCCCTGAGGATATGGGCAGAGTGATCGGCAAGCAGGGCAGAATTGCCAAGGCAATTCGTACCGTAATGCGTGCAGGTGCTGCTCGTGAAAACCTTAAGGTTTCGGTTGAAATTGACTGATTCCCTGTGATTCATGAACAGGAAGGCTGTGCAGCGTTTGCTGTGCAGTCTTTTTCTGTGTCTACGATCTGTCCCATATGCATAAAAAGAGCCTGATTCAAACATCAGGCTCTTCTTTCTTGGAACTGGTTGTGGAGGTCGGTTCGGTCATAATGGATTGCACGATCGAGCGGCAGACTGCAAAATCTACACCATATGCGAAAAAATGATATCTCGTATGATTCACTACAAATACGGCCTGATAACGATCCTCTTCCTCCAGCGTAATCATGTAGAGGCCATTGCATTCCTGGCTTTTTAACTGATAGGTTTCTGTGGGCATACCCCATGCACTATCCAAACTCTCAGAATTATGCACCATGGTTGCAGAGAACATAAAGCGTCCTTTGTCGAAGTTGTACCATGCTGAAATCTTGCTTTGATTCATACTGTTTTCGAAAGTGCATTGATCTTTTTCCACGCCATCGGGTGCATAGCTCGGCACAAATGCCGGGATTCCAAGCGCTTCCAAATCATCTGCAATGCCAAGGGGATCCCCTTGCCCTTGGGCGGGTTGCAAATGTGCATTGCGGCTGCCATCCAGCAAAAGCAGTGCTGAACCGTCGGCAACCTCCACGATTTCGGGAATCAGGTCTACACCCAGACTGCGCATTTGCAAACTGGCCACCAACAGCAGCGTACTGGCCGCGACCATGCAAACGACTAGCGGCTTGATCCATTTATTGACCATGTGCTTTTGCCAGTTTTGTTTCGGGAACAGCCTTGCAATACATTTTTCCTGCCTGCGCCCAAGTTCCATGTTACTAATGCCGTTGATTGTGCAAAGAGTCTCAGAGAGTTCTGTTATCAGCGCAAAGTCAATTTCATCTTCCGGTTTGGCAAGTTCTGCATCCAATGCCTGTTCCAGTTCGGCGCGGATCTCGCTGTCATCATCTTCCATGATCCTCTGCATCAACATCGGGTCGATTTGTCGATTACTTTCCATGATCATCTTCTCCGTTTTCATTCTTCGAAACCTTGTGATTGATGGTAGGTGTGAAGCGTTTCAGCTTCCGTTTGATATAACTGACTCTCTCATACAACTGTGAAAGCTGCATACCATGCTGCTTTGCAACCATGCGATGATTGGCATGGCCTGCGCTATAGTAATCATACAGCAAACGATATTCTTCTTCCGTCAAATAGCTGCGCACCACAGCGCAAAAAAATTTTGCCGCATATGCCGGATCTTCCACGCTCTCAGCACCCTGCAGATCTTCATGGATCGGATTCTTTCTGCGGTAATTACACACAACAACCTTGGCGGTTGTGTACAGCCACGGCAAAATACTACTGGTCAGATCCAGCGTATGCTGCTTTTGTATAAAAATCAAAAATACTTCCTGTGTGCAGTCCTCGGCAGCCGCGGCATTATACGCCAACGCAGCATAGCAATACCGATATACAGGGGTGTAATATGTCTGTATGATTTTCTGACATCGGGATGACTCGCCCATCATTTTACCTGCCTTGATCTGTATGTTTGTTCCTTCTTTTCCCACAGCGCATAACAGTACTCGTCATGCGGTTCAGCGGCGGTCGCTAGCAGACGGTAGTTTTCGTACAGACCGTCAAAGCTGTATTTTTCCTCCATACGCTCGTCAAATTCCCAACGAATCACAACATAATCGGTTGCCCGTTCGGTAATCAGGCGTTCCTGCTCCTCATACATGAACGGCAATGCCTCCCGTGGGATATTCAACTTGCAGAAGAAATCACTCTCAGGCAACGGCGATCCACTCATGAGATAGTATCCGCCATCCAGAAAGCCATAATTCAGTAATGTTGCATTGGGGGTCGATTCCATCACCTGTGCAAACTGCACCTGCGGATAATACGAATACGGCTTGCCGATGAAGTACAGACAGTTTCCTGCCCCGATGAGTGCCGCGATATATCCGCCAACCATCGCGATTGTTCCAAAACAATCGGGGCCATATTTTCTGCGCAGCGGTTTTGTCATGCGAAGAATGGCAATGACGCCAAAGGGCACAAACGCCCCAAGAATCAGCAGATAATACCGATACCGCACGCCGCCGATGAACACAAACACATAGGTAAATACCAACGTAACGGGCACTGCCCATCGGCTGAAGAAATCCGCTGCCAATGCTTTTGCTTTCACATGATATACCGCGCCCAGCAGTACAACGGGCATCATCACGGGATTCCACAGGATATCCTTTGCGAAAAAATCCGCAATGCGCTGCCCTATGGTGATTTTGCGCGGATACAGGGCAATATTCGAGTAGAAATACACATACATCCATTCACCAACGGCATCATGGACAAGAAAATAGATCAGCCACGGAAGCGTTGCAAGGAGCATCCCTCCGACCACAAGCAGTGCCGCACTACAGGCAGAGAGAAACCCGCGCTGCTTCCAGCGGTAGAAACCAATCATCAGGCACCACCCAATGTAAAAACCGAGCATGGTAAATTTGATCCACAGTACGCAGCCGGCAAGCACGCCGTTTTTGAGTATCCGCCCTGCGCTGATATCGCCCTGTCGCTGAACGGTATGCAGCAGATCGTACAGCGAGGAAAGCACCATCGGCAGACAGAATTCCTCAGCATTGTCGCCGCGGCTGTAGCAAAACGCCGTTACAATCACCAGTGCGCTGATTGCGGCGGTCATCAGGCTCTCTTTGTGGGAGAGATACAGCTTTGCAATGCGGTAGATCTCGTACAAAATCCACACCCAGCAAGCGATCTGCACCAGGTATACCCCGAAAAATCTGCCCTGGGGGAACAATGCGGCAGGCAGATGCAGTGCATATAGCAGCGGGCCCTTCTGCTCATAAATATCCGCATAAAGGACTTTGCCCTCCAGCATTGCCTTTGCCACAGAAAGAAAGCAATTCTGATCTACGCCAGTGTGCAGGGGAAACAAAAACGAGGTCATCGAACCAAAGGTCATCAGCAGCGTGGCAAGCAAAATCGCCCCACAGAAACACCATAGCTGCTCCCGTTTGTGATGCCGTATCATTGCAGTATCAATACCGCCACAGAGCAGGCTGGCAACGAAACGGTCAGCTTGCCCTCTGCTACAGAATAATCGGTAAAAGCAACCGGAACCACAGCCTCGGGCGCATCAAAGGTATTGCAGGCGTGACAATCGCCTGTTAAGATCTGCGCGGACTGCACCGCTGCAGCAACTGTTCCAATATCCAATGTGACGGCATGATCCGTCAGCGTAGGATTGCACATACTAACACACACGCTGTCATTTTTCTTGGTGGCAATCACCGATACGGCAGGCAGGCCATCCACAACGGGCACTTCACCTGCAAGATCCAGCAAAAGGGCATCTTTATGCGGCTGGAACAGATCAAATACATGATAGGTGGGCGTGCAGACCATACGGTCGCCCTCGGTGAGAATCAATGCCTGCAGCACGTTCACGGTCTGCGCCAGATTTGCCATCTTCACGCGATCGGTATGGCGGTGGAAAATATGCAGTGTGCAGGCGGCAACCACTGCATCACGCATGGTATTCTGCTGATAAAGAAATGCCTCGGGTGTCCCCTCTGTGACATCATACCATGTACCCCATTCGTCCACAATCAGCGCGACCTTTTTTTCGGGGTCGTACTTGTCCATGATCTCGCTGTGCCTGGTGATGAGTTCTTCCATAAACAGTGCGCTGCGTATGGTTTGCAAATATTCTTCCTCAGTAAACTCCACCGCATCGCCCTTGTGATCCCAGTTGCCAGTTGGCACGGTATAGTAGTGCAGACTCAACCCCTGCATCATCCCGGCATCCACTCTTGCCATGATGCGCTCTGTCCAGTGATAATCGCCGGCGTTGGGGCCGCACGCAATTTTCATCATGGGGCGGTCCATGTCGTTGAAATTCCTTGCAAAATGCTGCCAGTTGCGATACAGATCGGAATAGTGGTCCGCCGTCATGAAGCCGCCGCCGCCCCAAACTTCATTGCCGATGCCCAGATAGGGCAGCTTCCAAGCGGATTCTCTGCCGTTTGCCCGGCGCTCACGGACAACATCGGTATCGAAGTCAGATGTCACATACTCTATCCACTCGGCCATCTCCTGCACCGTGCCGCTGCCCATATTGGCTGCCAGATATGCGTCACAGCCCAACAGCGCACACAGGCGGAAAAATTCGTGGGTGCCAAAGCGGTTGTTCTCAGCCACCCACCCCCATGTGGCATTCAGGCGACGTTTGCGTTGTTGGGGTGCACCAATGCCATCGCGCCAATGATAATCATCGGCAAAACAGCCGCCCGGCCAGCGCAGCACAGGAATATGCAGCTTCTGCATTGCTTCTAGTACATCGGTGCGATACCCTTCGGGGGAGCGTTTGGTGCAGCCCTCCTCTGCCCAGAAACCGTCATAAATGCATCTGCCGAGATGCTCCGCAAAATGACCGTACTGCGCAGCAGGCACAATGTGTTCTTCCGCCGCTGCGGTAATGTTCAGGTTGATCATGATATGCTCCTTCGTTTTTATTGGTATCCGCGGCGGATCCACGCAATGCAGGAATCGAACCACGGCGCACAGGCAGGGTTATCGTGCCACGGGCCGGACATGGTCGTTTCATCCGAAAGGGAAAGCCCATGACCACCCATCGGGTAAATATGTGCTTCAAAGAGGATCCCCTGCAAGGCAAGACCGTTCATGTAATCCAGACTGTTGCGCACGGAAACACAGCCGTCATCACTGGTATGCCACAAGAAAGCAGGAGGCGTATCACCATCAATCTGCTGCTCTAGTGCCACCATAGCGCGCTGCTCCTCTGTGGGAGCGGTACCGATGAGATTCTCAATGGAGCCCTGATGGGTGTATGCCCCTGCTGTGAGAACGGGGTAGCAGAGAATCTGCGCATTGGGACGGTAGGCTGCTCCATCGCCCAGAATTTCTTTCAGCCATGCATGGTTCCAATGTACGGCAAGACTTGCCGCAAGATGACCGCCTGCTGAAAATCCGCAAACTGCTATGCGATCGGGGTCTACTTCCAGCTCGGCGGAATGCGCACGCACATAATCAACCGCCGCGGCAAGCTCCAGCAGCGCCATTGGAAACGGTTTGCGATAGGTGCTGTATTGCAGCACAAATGCCTGCACGCCATATCCTGCAAAGCGATATGCCACAGGCAATGCTTCGCGCTCAGAGCAATAATCGTAGCCGCCTCCGGGACAGATAATCACTGCAGGGCGGCGTTTCTTTCCGTTTTCTTCCGAAAATGCAATGTACACAGGGGAAAGTGTGGCAGGCTGCTCCGGGGGCTGCAATCCTGCCTTTGCATATGGGGGTGTGATCACAATACTGGCCATGATTCATTCTCCTTTAGTTGCAAAACATATGTAAAATGTATCCCCCTACATTATATGGCAGATCTTGCAAAATGTCAAGTTGCTTTTTTCGCTGGAATGTGCTATAATAGTAGGAAAACAAAAATTTTCTCAGAATAAGGAGCATACACTATGAGAATCCGACACAAACCGTGGGCAAAGCCCGAGCTGGAAGCAGCAGAATTCTGTATGAATGATGCCTTTGCACTGCGCGGACAGTGGCGAGCGCAGTTTTCCCGGCCCCAACAGCCCTTTTATGTAGAACTTGGCTGCGGTAAGGGCGGATGGGTATCGCAGGCAGCAGTACGCTGCCCCGAAAACAACTATCTTGCACTGGATATCAAAAATGAGATGCTTGGCATGGCAAAGCGCAAAACAGAAGCGGCTTTTGCGGAAGCAGGCAGAGAAATCGACAACATTCGTCTTGCCATATTGAATATTGAACGCATTTCCGGGGTGCTTGCACCGGAAGATGGCGTGGACCGTATCTACATCAATTTCTGCAATCCGTGGCCCAAGCCCAGCCATAAAAAACGCCGTCTGACACATCCCAGACAGCTTGTGCAGTATCAGGCGATCCTGCACGGTGAGCTGCATTTCAAAACCGATGATGATGACCTGTTTCATGAATCGGTACAGTATTTTGAGGAGTGCGGCTGGCAGATCCTTTATCGAACCGAAGATCTGCACGCAGACGAGCCTTCGGATAATATCCGCACCGAGCATGAGAATATGTTTTCGGCAGAAGGCAAAACCATCAAATTCCTGATTGCCGTCCCGCCCAAAACTGAACCACAGGCATCACAGAAGTAAATCACAAGGGAGGGTCAGCCATGCCCCAGTGGATGTTTCAATCACCGAAAAAGCGGCAGTTCATCAGCTTTGGCTATGGTACGCTGCAAAATGATGCAAAGGACGAGCAGGCTTCTCTGTGCGCCGAAGTGACAAAGCAGGTGGGCAAACGGGCGGTCAAAACGCTGAAAGCACAACTGAAAACCTACGCCTTCCGCAAAGTCAAGGAGAGCCTTTCCCGCAAGAAACCAAAATAAACAAAAGGAGTAACTGCCATGCGTTCTCTCTGTATTCGCAATGTGCGCGCCGTAGATGCAAACCGTGACGGCATCTGCGATATTTTCATGCAAGAGGGCAGAATTGCCGCCATCGGTACTGCCATTGCGGCAACCGCCGATATCGAAATAGATGGCACCGGTCTGACCGCTATGCCCGGTCTGTTTGATATGCATGTGCATTTTCGTGACCCTGGTCAGACCCACAAAGAGGATCTGCAAAGCGGCACTGCTGCAGCACTGGCAGGTGGCGTAACGGGCGTATTGTGTATGCCGAACACTGCCCCGCCTATGGACAATGCCGATACCGTCAGGGAATTTCTCTCCCGCGCCGCGCATTGCGGCATTCATGTGTATCAGACAGGTTGCCTGACGCAAAATATGCAGGGCAAGGCACTGGCAGATTATGATGCGTTGCAGACAGCAGGCGTAACCGCCCTTTCGGATGATGGCAAACCCGTTGCCGATACCGCACTGATGGAGCAGGCTATGATACAGGCGGCGGAGCGCGGCATTCCGGTGGTATCACACTGCGAGGACCTGAATATCATCAACGGCGGTATCATCAATCAGGGTGAGATCTCGGTGCGTCTGGGCGTAAAGGGTATGGACAGAACCTCTGAGGACAGCATTACCGCAAGAGAGATCGCGCTGGCAAAGAAAAACCATGTACCCATCCATATCTGCCATGTCAGCACAAGAGGCAGCATGGACGCCATTCGTAGGGCAAAGGCTGAGGGTGTTGCAGTCACCTGCGAAACCGCCCCCCACTACTTCATGCTCACCGATGAAAAACTCCTCAGCCGCGACGCCAACTATCGCATGAATCCGCCGCTGCGCACTGCCGATGATGTCAAAGCGATGATTGAGGGCATTCTGGATGGTACCGTGGATTGCATCATCACCGATCACGCGCCCCATGCACCACACGAAAAGGCAGATTTTATAAAGGCGCCCAACGGCGTTGTGGGCCTGGAAACCTCTTTGGCTGCCACGCTTACGGCACTGTATCACACGGGGTTGGTCAGCCTGCAGCGTATTGTTGCCATGATGTATAACCGCCCACGGAGCATTCTGCATCTGCCTGCTGCGGGCATTGCAGAGGGCGCAGACGCCGACCTCATTCTGGTTGATACCGAAAAGGAATGGGTGGTTGACCCTACAAAGCTGCATTCCAAATCCCATAACACCGCCTTTCAGGGCATGACGCTCAAGGGCAAAAATCAGATTACCATTGTTGGCGGCGTGATCCGTTATGCGGACGACCGCTTTGCCGCTTATCTTTGAATCATACGAGAGGTGCTATTATCATGAAAGAAATCTTAACACTTTTGAAGCAGAACGCAAGACTTTCCAACGGGGAGCTTGCCGCAATGACAGGTCGTACGGAGGAAGAGGTCGCAGAAAAGATTGCAAAAATGGAGCATGACGGCATCATTCGCGGCTATAGCGTGATCGTTGATGATGAGCTGGCTGACAATAATATGGTGAGCGCATACATTGAGTTGAAGGTCACCCCCAAGCCCGATTGCGGCTTTGAGGAGATCGCACGCATCATTACCACCTATCCTGAGGTGGAGTCCGTCACGCTGATGTCGGGCGGCTATGATCTCGGTTTGACCGTACGCGGTACCAATCTGCGTGATATTGCCGCATTTGTAGCACAGCGTCTTTCCACACTGGACGGTGTGCTCTCTACTGCAACGCATTTCGTACTCAAGCGCTACAAGGAGAAGGGCATTCTCATCATGGAGGAACCACATGACGAAAGGAGCGTTGTTTCGTGATCGCTTACGACCAGATTCTTTCCAAACGTGCGCAGGCAATTTCCCCCTCGCGCATTCGCCGCTATTTTGATCTGGCGGAAACCATGGAGGGCGTCATTTCTCTGGGCGTGGGCGAGCCGGATTTCCGTACCCCGTGGGCAATCCGTTCCGCTGCCATCAATACCCTTGAGCGTCAAGCCATTGTATACGGTGCAAACAGCGGTCTGATGCAACTGCGTGAAGCGGTCGCACAGTTCATGCAGCGCCGCCACAATCTCAGCTATGACCCGGCACATGAACTGTTCATTACGGTAGGCGGCTCTGAAGCCGTTGACCTGACCTTCCGGTCGCTGCTGGATCCCGGCGATGAGGTGCTGATTACCGAACCCTGCTTTGTCTGCTACGCACCGTTGGTTACCATGGCCAGTGCCGTACCGGTCGAATTACCAACCCGTCACGAAGATGCATTCCGCCTGACTGCTGATACCTTACAGGCGGCACTGAAAGCGCATCCCAAAGCGAAGCTGCTGGTACTCTCTTACCCGAATAATCCAACAGGTGCGATTATGACCAAGGAGGACTATCTGCCACTGGTGGAACTGATCCGCAAAACCAATATGATGGTGCTTTCCGACGAGATCTACTCCGAGCTAACCTATGGTACAAAGCACTGCTCCATTGCCACACTGGAGGGTATGCACGAGCGCACCATCGTTGTCAACGGTTTTTCCAAGGCCTTTGCCATGACTGGCTGGCGTCTTGGTTGGATGGCAGGCCCTGAACCGGTCATCCAGCAGGCACTGAAAATTCACCAGTATGGCATTATGTGTGCCCCGATGGTCAGCCAGCGTGCGGCACTGGAGGCGCTGACACACTGCGATGACGAGGTCACACGCATGGTTGAGGAATACGACCACCGCCGCCGTTATATGCTCAAGCGATTCTCCGAAATGGGTCTGACTTGTTTTCCGCCTGCGGGTGCGTTTTATCTGTTCCCATGTATTGCATCTACCGGCATGGATGACGAAACTTTCTGTGAACATCTTCTGTATGAGGAAAAGGTCGCTGTGGTACCGGGTGGGGCATTCGGTGATAGCGGCAAAAACCATGTCCGAATCTCATATGCCTACTCGCTCAAGCACCTTTCTGAGGCTGCCGACCGCATGGAGCGATTCATCAAACGGCACACACAGGAGAACACCGCAAAATGAACGAAAATACGCTGATTTTACAGGTGCCTGCCAAAGTCAATCTCTCATTGGATATTACAGGCAGACGCCCGGACGGATATCATACCCTGCGCAGCGTGTTTCAGACCATTTCGTTGTGTGATACGCTGATTATCACGAAAACAGACGAGAACACGCCGTTTCTCCTCACCTGCGATACAGACGACATCCCCTGCGATGGGCGCAATCTCGTGACTAAGGCTGCCATTGCGCTGTTGGGTGCACATCCCTGCGGCGTGAAGATACACCTGCAAAAACAAATCCCCTCACAGGCGGGCATGGGCGGCGGCAGCGCCGATTGCGCCGCAGCACTACTCGGTATCCGCAGAATACTGGGGCTCCCCGTCAGCAATGAAAGGCTCCACAGCATTGCCGCATCGCTAGGCGCAGATATACCGTTTTTCTTGGTAGGCGGCACAGTTCTCGCCGAGGGCATTGGCGATATATTAACACCCCTTGCCCCCGCGCCGGAGCGCATTTTGGTGGTGGCAAAGGGCACTGAGGGCATCTCTACCCCTACTGCATACCGTCAGATCGATGCTTTGCAACAGCCGCTGCCAACCTATACCGATGCTGTGATGCAGAACCTTTACGGCGATGCAAATGCTCTGTTTGATGCCTGCGGCAATGCGTTTGATGCCGTTGCGGAAAACGCGGAAATCCGCACCATACGCCAAATCATGCGCGAATATGGAGCAAATCCCGTGCTTTCGGGCAGCGGTGCAGCGGTATTTTGTGGCATGGCGAATATGACATCTGCCCAAAATTGCGTTACTGCGCTGCAAAAGGCAGGTCTGCCCCTTGCCTGCATCGCGCATACAAGGGCACAGGGCATAACTGTGCATATCGCATCATAACATATCCCACTGCAATCGGATACAAAAACCGTCCCTGCGGCAAACCCCACAGGGACGGTTATCTTATTTTCCAAAAACATATCACAGACGCGCTGACTGAAACGAAAATACGCCGCTTTTGCGCATAGAATGTACATCACCGTTTGCACCCACAATAATATGGTCGATCAGGCAGATATTATAAAAATCCAGCTTTTGAAACAGGTGATGCGTGGAAGCAATATCCTGCGCAGAAGGCAGCGCGGCAGCCACCGGGTGATTGTGTGCAATCATCACATTCGAACAGTTTTGCTGCGTGCAATGGCGCACAATATCCTCCACAGTCGATTCCACTCGCGCGATCTTCCCCTGGGCGATGATCTCACAACTCTGCATCCGCAAATCATTGCGCAAACAGGCGATGCGCAGCACCTCCACCGTATCAAAAGCAAACACTTTCTGAAAATAAAGCATACTGTCACCGGGATCATACAGCGAATGCTCTGTGTTGTTTTCCCGCAGGCATTTCGGGTAAATGGCAGGAAGCATTTTCAGCAGAACCGCAGCGTTTTCCGTTACGCCTTTCACCTGCCGCAGCTCCTCCATATCGGCGCATAATACGCTGTACAGGCTTCCAAACCGGGCAATGAGACGATGTGCAAGGTCGTTGGTATTGACTCTGGGGATAGCATAGTACAGCAGCATTTCCAGTACTTCGTGTTCGCTGAATCCTGACAAACCATGGCGCAAAAAACGGTCACGCATTCGCTGCCGATGCCCGTCATGTAGATGCTCCGCCATGCCCCTTACCCCCCTCTACAAATTATACGCCATACTTTGCCATATGTCGCTTTATTTCTTGTATTATAGCACACTCTGCGTAAGATGTCAAATGGGAAAAAACTGACCGTTTCCGAAAGAAGCGGTCAGTGGTTGGTTGAGGTGGAGATGTTCCCCCTTTTATTTCTTGTTTTCGTTATCCGACTGACGTCGTAATCACAAACTTGTCGATTGTATTGCCGCCCGCCTTGATTTCAAATCCGACTTCTATTTCTTTTATATCAGATATATTATTGTTCTCTAAGGAATAACCCATTAAGTCAATGATAATGGCAACACACTGCCCATCAGCAATGCTTTCGTTGAAGCTGAAGTAGTTTGTCATAAAACCATTCACAGAAACCGAATCGTATACATCGCTGATGGTCAGTGTTTTTCCACTCGTGTTCTCTGCGAACAAGAGCACATGCACATCAGAACTGTATTCGGACGGATCCTCAAGAAGTCTCTTTCCTACAATCCGCAGGCCGTTATTGTTATAGAATTCAGTGCCTGTAGCATCGAATTCTGCCTTCACATCAGGCACGACAATCTTAATGGTAGCCTTATCTGTGATGTCTTCTCCGTCAGAGTTGCGTTGACGGAGAGAAAGCGCAACAGAACCGACTTCTTCGATACCATAATCACCCCAGTATTCCGCATCCACGACAGATGATAATTCCACAGCAATAATCCCACGCTTGCCAGGATTAATTGTATCGGTTGACCAAGTAGAACTGTCCACGATCAAGCCGTTGATTGCAATGTCGGAAGTGGATATAGAAACCATATTGCCCGTAGTATTTTCCAATTCCAAAAGCAAAGTCGTTTCCCCGTCTTGATTTATCATCACACCACTTGAAAGCAGTTTCACTCCGTTCACATCGTAAAGAGTATCCTGCGAGAAGTAAGTCATGTCGTAATCATAAGTGTTCATAGCGGAACGACTTGCAATTGTTTCTTGATAATAATCCTTGCTATAATCGTGAGTACCAAATGCTGAAGTCCTCACTTGTCTGGGACCGGAGTATGTATAATTATAGTCATCATCTGACATACTGAATCCAATCTCAATATCAGCAATTTCATTGATGCCGTACAACATGAGACTATCATAATTGAAGCTGATGGTGTCATTAGCTTTTTTGCCATTCTTCACATCACAGTTCAAATAGCCATCTTCCACCATGTACCCATTTATTGAGTTACAACTGTATCCTAACGAACCGCTGACAAACGACAAGTCCTTGCCGCTATTGTTCTCAATGAGGAGCTTCAACTCCACAGAGCGGTTTGTGTAATCCAAACCAATTGCGGTAATCTTTACTCCGCCTTCATCCACCATAATAGTCTCTGCAAGGGAAGCATTTTTACTGAATGCTATCAACTTCTCATCAGATTGTATCGGTTTATCATCGGATGTTGTAATCGCAGAGCTGTTGTTTTCGGTCTGCTGTTCCTTCGTTCCAGAATCTGCGGAGTCGGTATTGCTGCTGCAAGCTGCAAACGAAAAAAGCATCACGCTTGCACAAAACAGGGCAAACAATCTTCTGGTTTTCATAGAAACTCCTCCTAAAAAGTATAAAATGGCAGAGCAGGAACTGCTCTGCCTATAAATATACCATAAAACTTCCTGTTTGTCAAGCAAAATAGGAAATATAATTCTTGTATAGAATGATTAGGAGGAACTAAGATGCTTATTTTTGATTTTAGAGTCATGGGGAACAAACTGCTTGCCATTCGGAAGAAAGCAGGACTGACGCAAAATGAGGTAGCAGAAGCGGCAAATTTATCTGACAGAACGTATGCCGACATAGAACGTGGAACGGTCAATATGCGTATAGAAACGGTACTGAAAATATGTGACGCTTTGCAGATTACGCCCGATGTGTTTCTGACTGAGGATAATCCCAATCTATCGGCAAAACAAACCGAACTATTAGCAGAACTTGACAAATGTACTACGCAGCAGAAAGAAACCGCTCTGGAACTTCTGTCAGTTTATTTGAAGTCGCTACATCACCCGCAATAGCATCATTTGGATTATCGTAATGACAAAAAGAGCTACCCGCTTCGTAATCGAATCAGGTAGCTCTTATTCTATCAGACAGAATCATATCGGATTTTGGCGTGTTTATGCCCTGTTTTTTGGATGTTTATTATTCCCACTCCCCAGATTTCTTCAAACACTAAACAAATTTGCTTAGTTAATTTATGCTGTGGTATCTCAGTTATACATTTTGCTCTGTACTATACTGCCCACTGATGCCAAGTTATCATTTTTTTAGCGCCATGATAACAAAGACCAGCGACTTATAGGAGAATATGTGCCCGGTGGCTTGCTCCTTATTTGGTATTATAGCGCAGATTGGGGAGGTTGTCAATACCCTTTTATGGCATTCACAATTGAGGACGTATTCCATTTCACAACTTTATTAGCGTTGCTTTTTACAACTGTGGAAGTACGTTCTGATCCCCATGGTTCAATAGCTATTATCCTCTTTCCCATTTCTTGTGCCAAGTTTATTTCTATATTAATCCACTTACTGTATGTAGAATATACACCAGCAAGAATTAGTACGCATGAAGCGTGCTGCATTTGATTTTTTATTGCGGCTCGTAATTCACGATCATTCTTTGCATTGTGAATAGGAGCGTCTTTTGGGACAGAGTAATCTCTGTAATATAAACTTGATTCACTATCCAATAAGCTTTTCAGCTTATCATAGTAGTCGCTATAAGACCAGGAATGGCTAATAAAAATATTATAAATCATCGTTATTTCCTCATTTCTTCTTTTAATTTTTCATAAAATCTTTCGGTTTCGTATCTTTGACGGTTTTCAACTGAATAATGTTCAAATAACACCCTAGATTCTGTTGCAACTTTTTTTCGTACTTTAATATATAAAGCAATATCATTTAGCGTTCTCAGTCTTGGCCAGTATGTCAGATAATCTGGCAATGTAACAGTGTGATTCAAATATGTTGCTGTAGGCATATCAACTTGAGCTGACATCCCAATTTCAAACGGAACCCACCAAGATAATTTTGTTTTATCAGACATTACAACTATTATATCGCTGCAGGCATTGAGGTTTTCCTTAATATGGTCAGTTAGTTGCTTCCCTCCGAGTTTAATATCATTGTCAAGTACATCTAAATATGCTGGCACACCATATTTTTCAAATTCTTTCTTTAATAGAAGTGCCTGTGCGCTGTCTGCGTCTTTATGAGAAATAAAAACTTTCATTTGACCTCCTCATATTTTGTCCATGATAAACTTAATCACGGGAATAATAAAAGAAACAGAAAACAGGATAATAAATAGCCATGGTATAGCTTTTTCTATTGAGGTGAGTTCAGGATACTTATATTCCTTTTCCAACTTATCCCATTCATATGTATATGGTCTTAACGGAAGCTTCTTTTCAATTTCGTTCACAATACCATATTTTACTGTACTCAGCGTTTTATAGCTCTTGATAGTTTTAATCCACAAAACACAAATAACAATACCTACAACAGCAAGAATTATGCTCTTTAAATCAAGTGAAAACGAAATTACTGCCAACAGAGCTGCATTAATCGTAATATAGATATTGTTGGAATTACTGCGCTTTTCAGTGTTGTTATTTGCCATATCCACACAAGTTTTCCACTGTTCAAGAACAGTGCCCTCATAATCACCGTTATAGTTTTCTTTTTTGATCGATTCAAGTTTCAACGTCTTTACTGCCTCACTTTCCATGCTTAGTCTTATCAACGAGTACGAGTGTAGTCGCACCCTTTGGTGTCGGCGAAACGGTTTTGCCCTTAACAAGCGTAACCTCCGTCTTGCTTCCGACGGGTTTGTACTGACCCGAAACAGGGGCTTTCTGCCCGGTTTTTGTCTTTGTAGCCATTTCAGCCACTCTCCTTAAAATTTATTTAAAGAGATCACACGCTTAATTTTTACTTTCTGCCGACAAAAAACTATTGCATTCTGTGAGAAAATATGATATAATAGTAGTTGCTACACTGGCCAAAGTATCATATTCTGTATGAAATGCTTTTGCCAACTTAAGAGATGCCCCTCACACGGGCATCTTTTTTCATGTGACCGCTTTATTGCGTATTGGTAATGATGTTAGGCATTGCTCCAAACGCACCTTCGATCATTTTCTGACCGAGCTTATCATAGCTTCGTAATCCTGGAATATCACTGATGTGCTTCATTGAGCTTTCACCGTATTCGTTCTTGTCCATGAGCCAAACCTCATCACGCTGTACTGCTTCGTTTATCAGCAAGATATTATGCGTTGTACAAATCAATTGAGCGTTGTATGGATTGGTTTCAGGATTGTAGAACAGTTCTATCATTTTTTTTACTACGGTTGGATGAAGACCGTTCTCGATTTCATCAACTATAAGAATATTCCCGGTACTAAGTGCATCGAATATTGTTGGCAAAATGTCGAGAAGTTTGATTGTGCCATTCGACTCGATCTGTAAAAAAGGTAACTCGCTTCTATCAACAGCCTTATGCTTGTCATAAATGCTGTGAGTTGATTTCACATCTACACGGACACTTTTCAAAATAACAGCGCGGTTTTCAAGATCATCAGAATCAAGAGCGTGTTTTTCAACTTTTTTCTCATTGAACTCCACCTGTATATCTTCCAGTGTAGGATCGGCACTCTTTAAGATTTTCAGATACTCCTCTTTCTTTTCAGCCGAGAACGTTTCTTCACTGAGATTTGAAAGACCTCTCATAGCAGCCATATTGACGACTTGCATATTGGTAATAGTTGCCACTATAATTGTGGCAAGCTTATTATTAAGAAATGAAAGTACAGTTTACAAGGGACTACACAGGGTAGGTATCTGACGGGAGGGGTGC
>JAEDLR010000044.1 GCA_016295145.1 Oscillospiraceae bacterium | reverse complement strand
ATATGGAATATCCAAGCCCTAGCCGTACCCATTCAGATATCGCATCGAGTCATAATCTGCAGCAGATCAAAACTGCCGCGAACCTAGCGTATTGCAGCCACTATACCTCTTGTAAACTCATTGTGGGACAGTGGTTTTCCCTGCAACCGCAAATCCAGCATCAGCAAAAAAACTGAAAAAAAGGCTTCCTTTTTTTGCGAGATCATGGTATAATGTCTTTATGGGCGTTTCTGCGTTTCCAGACCGTCTCTGGTTCGCTGAATGCTGTCTTCACTGATTTTGACGAGGTTCAGCAGCGACGAAGCGTATTCTGAAAAATCCTGTGAGAGCGTTGCAGTGGTCACATACAGCGTATTGGCATCGCGGACCGCATCGTTGGCACCCAGTGCAATACCGCTGGAAGCAGCCTTGATATTCGCTTCATTCAGCGAAATGATCGCGTTGGCACTGTCGTTTGCAACCACCTTGGGTACACGGAATAGCTTCTGGTCGTTCTGGGGGCAGGCATTGTAGATGATGCGGAACAGCTTGTATACCGAGAGCATCAGATACGATGAGACCTCGCGGATCAGCGTAAAGGAATTGGCACGCTGAGAGAACGAAAACAGCAGACTGATGGAATTGTTGATGATCTTGCGGTAGAAACGAATGACCTCGTTGGAGGGCATTGCATTGTTGCCGTCATCATCGGGAATCTCCTCAATACTGAGCGTTCTGCCTTCGGGTTCGGGGGTACGGCCCAGCAGATAATCGCAGGAAACACCGTAGTAATCGGCAATTTTTACCAAAAAATCCAGACCGCACTCACGGATGCCCTTTTCATAGTGGGAGAGCAATGCCTGCGAGATGCCCAGATCACTGGCAGCCTGCTTCTGACTGATTTTGCGTTCTTTGCGTTGCAATGTAATAATTCTGGCGAAATCGGGATTCATATGAAAGTATTCTCCTTGCGTCCGATATAATAATCCAAAAAGGGATGCCTTTACATTATATAACAAACAGTATAATTTGTAAAGTCCCTGCATGAAAAAATACCGCACAAAATTCGCGCTTCTTTTTTGTTGATATCGACGAAAATGTGCCAAAGCCATAGAAAGGATCAAACCTATGAGAAACTACCACATCAGTCTGATCCGTCACGGACAGACCAAAGCCAACGAAGAAGGTCGTTACATCGGCACCACAGATTATGCGCTTTCAGATAAGGGCAGAAGCGGGTTGTATGATCTGCTTGACAGTTATGTATATCCCAAGGTGGAGCGCGTATACACCAGTCCTCTGGAGCGTTGCACCGAAACTGCCGAGATTTTGTTCCCTGATGCCGAGATCGTAGTTGCCGAAGATTTTGCAGAGCTGCATTTCGGAAAGTTTGAGGGTAAAACAGCCGATGAACTGATTGACAATCCCGAATACCGCCAGTGGCTCAAAGGCGGCATGGATGCCAAACCACCCGAGGGCGAAAGCGTATCGGATCTTTGCGTGCGCACCTATCGCGGTCTGCACCGTATCCTCATGGAGATGATGGAGCAGGATTTCCGTCATGTGGCGATTGTAACGCATGCCGGCGTGATCGCCAATGCTATCGCATGCTTCGGTCTGCCGAAATTTGACCCAAAGCAGATTCAATGCAACCCTGGCGAGGGATTTGAAATCATGCTTTCCGCACAGATGTGGCAGCAGTCGCAGGCATTTGAGGTGCTGGGACTTGTGCCGTTGCTGCCCGAAGAATCTGATATGTGAGCGATTAGTCATGGAGTTACTGATCATTCTATTGGTTCTGGGCGTGCTGCTTTGGATATTTGGCATATCCCTGCAAACTCTGCTGTTTGGTGTGCTCATGCTTGCGGCGATTTTGCTTGCGCTGATGCTGCTTTTTTTCCTCTTTTCCGCGATCAGTTTGCTGTTCTTTCGGGTGAAAAAGGGCAGCTTTGTGCGTTTCAATCAGCATCGCAGATTTGCACAGGCGGTCTATCAGGTAGAGGATGCGGAGTATGTCAATTTGTTTCCGGCTGAACCCGTCATGCAGGAGCGTCTGTATCATGAGCGCCCACATACCTTGCTGATCCGCAAGGGACGGTATCGCAATATCGCCTATGATATGCACAGTGTTCTCATTATTGCACTGGGATTGTTTGCAACCGCCGCCATGCTCGGAATGTTTTTCGCGGTGTTGTCGCTCTTTATGGAATGAAAAAAGCCATAGTCCACAAGGACTATGGCTTTCGTTCTGTTTGCTTCAGATATTATACGCCGGCGAGTTGTTGTAAAATCCACAGCGCATCGCTGAGATTCACAAGACCGTCTGTGTTGCAGTCCACTGTGATCAGATTCAGTGTTGCAACATCCAGAGTGGCATCCTCGGCAATCAGGCGGTTGAGCAAAATGGCATCTGCAACGGTTACGATGTAATCGTTGTTGATATCGCCTACAGGAACGGTTGCAACCGCAAAAGGAATGGTATTCTCTTCGGCGTAAGTCTGCGCATAGCTGCTTTCTTCGCCGATTATCGTGAAGTCATCGGCACAGTGGGAAAAAGCGTCCGCCCCGATGCTTGTAACGTTGGATAGAATCAAACAGCTTGAGAGGTTCTCACAATACATGAATGCGCACTGTTGAATCTCACGCAGTGTTTGCGGGAGATTCAGTTTGGTCAGACCGGTGCAACCAGCAAATGCGTATTCGCCAACCGAAAGGAGCATATCTGAAAATGTGACATTCTCCAATGCGCTGCAATATGAAAATGCAGAGTTTGCAATGATCTCTGTGTTGGGCGCGATCGCATAGGATGCATCGGTTCGCGCAATGGGATATGCCAGCAGTGTTTTATGATCCGCGGTATACAGTACACCATCAATGTCACAATATACCGTGTTTTCTTCCGCGACATCAATGCTGTACAATGCAGTTGCCAGCTCGAAGGTCGACTCCGATATACTGTTGACAGTAGCAGGAATATGCAGCGTCTGCAAATATTGCACCCCACCGAACGCGCCCTGCGCAATGGTAGTGACATCGTTGATGACCGAATAGGCAGTATCTTTCTTGCCGGCAGGATAGGCAATCAGCGTTTTTGCATCCTTATCATGCAATATGCCGTCTACCGCACAGAAGTAGGGGTTGTCTTCCGCAACGGTAATTGCAATGAGGTTCGGCATACCGCTGCAAGCCCAGTTGCCGATTTCGCTGACATTTTCGGGCAACAGCAGGCTGCGCAAGCTGCTGCAGTAAAATGCCCAGCTTTCAATCGTTTCAAGGGAATCGGGCAAAACGATACTTTCCAGTTTGGTGGCATCAAAAAAGGCAAAGGCTTCAATGGTTGTGAGTGTATCGGGCAGGGTGATATTGACTGCATTGGATGTTGCATTGAACGCCCACGAGCCAATTGTGGTTACAGGCAGCCCCTCGATAGAGGCAGGAATGGTTAAATCGGTTTCGCTTCCTGTGTATCCGGTGATCATGACAGTGCCATCATCGCCGATAGAGTATGTTAACCCATCGGGAACCGTTGGATCAGTTACGATACTTGGGTCACCGACCGTCACAGTAAAGCTTTCGCTGACACTGCCGCATTCTGCCGTCACGGTTACGATGCCGTTGTTCTTGCCCGTAATCAATCCATTTGTATCGACAGTGGCAATGGTTGCATCAGAGGTTTTCCATGTCAGATTCACAGCATCGCGGGAGATAACAGCAGGGGTAATCGTCGCACCGATCTCAATGGCAGCCGCATTCTCACGGAAAGCAAACACCTCGGGATAGCGGCTGGTATAATAATCAACATTTCCTTCCAAGGATGAGAAAGACACCCGTCTGCCCCAGTGAACAGAACTGTTAAAGTTGCCTTCGGTCACGATAAATGCATCCTCTTGCACTTCCAGAACCAGAATGGTATGACCGTTATAGCGAATCATATCACCGACGCGTAGCAATGCCGGATCATAATCAAGGGGTTCTTCCGCAGGCAGATATCCAAATGCTGCATCACTGACGAGATATGCATAAGCAACGCAGCCGTAGCCGCCATAGTACATACCGCCTCCATTCCATGCGTAAAAATCATCATTTGTCCACGGCATTCCCTCGGGATAATCTGCTTTCATTGCAATGATAGCATCATATACAGCAGGGCAGGAGTAAGGAGGCGTAACTGTGGTTGCTGCAATGCTTGGAATTGCCGATACCGTTACGGCAGTGGTACTCCACACGCTGAGTGCGGCTGTGGCTGCGGCGATTGACTTGCAAATGCGTGAAAACATCATGGTGACCTCTCTTTCATGTATTATGAATTGGGTGCCTCAAGCTGAACATTTTCCAGTGCCTCGGCAGATATGGTTGCGTCACGGTGGATATCGTGGATATCGCCGTCGGTGTGGTTGCTAAACGCCAGTTTCAGGGTAATGGGGCAGAGAATGGAGCTGATGACAATCAGGCAGATGGTGGCAACCAGGGGATCAATTCCGATGAGTGTACCGTTATCAAATGCAATCAGGTTGTGCCCTGTGGCATATACCGCAAGGGCGACCTCACCTCTGGCAATCATGCCGCAGCCGACTGCCATTGCATTTTTGCTCTTGTGCCCAAAGCATCTTGCGACTACGCCGCAGCCCAGGATCTTTCCGAGAATGCCGACTATCACAAATGCAATGGCAAATATCAATGCCTGCGTGGAAAAGTTACTGAAATCTGCACTGATACCGATGTATGCGAAAAACATCGGCGTAAACAGCATATATCCGCTGACAATCACCTTGCGATCTACAAATTTCGTATCTCCAAGACCGCTGAGCATCAAACCAGCCATGTATGCGCCAGTAATTGCAGCCACGCCGAACAGTTCCTCGGCGCAATATGCAAATAGAAAACAGGTAGAGAGCGCAAAGATACTGGTTCTTCGCTTGTGGGGATAAATGCGAACTAACGCGCGGAATGCGCGGCGCAGAACCCAGCCTACACAGATGGTAAACACAAAGAATCCGGCTGTGCGAAGCAGGGTGCCCCATAAGCTGCCCTCGCCGCCAAGACTCGTGATAATGCTCAGTACAACGATGCCGATTACATCATCAATGATGGCTGCACTGAGAATGGTAGTGCCGATTTTTGTATTGAGTTTTCCCAACTCACGCAACGTTTCCACAGTAATGCCAACGCTTGTTGCAGAAAGAATACAACCGACGAACAGAGCATTCATAAGCAAATCAGAATTGGCAGCCGCAGAGAATCCGCCCATAAAGAGCAGTGTCACCACAGTGCCTAGTGCAATTGGAACAATCACGCCTGCCAATGCAACACAAGTTGCGGCGACACCGCTGCGTTTCATTTCCTTAAAGTCTGTTTCCAGACCGCTGGAAAACAGAATGAACACTACACCAATCTGTGAAAAGCTTTGCAGCACATTCATTTCCATTTTGGTGGGATGAATCAGACCTGAAAAACTGCCACCTCCTGCAAACAGGGCAGGGCCAATGAGCAATCCTGCCAGAATCATACCAACGACTTGCGGCAAGCCCAGCTTTCGGGTGAGCATACCCAGTGCTTTGGTGGAAAGCAGAATCAGACCGCAATCCAGCAGAATGTGTGTTACCTGAAAATTCTCCATGATGTCTCCTTTTTACGAACACGCAACAAAAGCAGGACTATGCAGCCCTGCTCTTGCACAAAATGAATATGCAGTTTTGATTACTCGTAGAGAGGATACTTTGCGCACAGTGCGTTTACGCCCTCACGGATGGCATCTGCCTTCTCCTCAAACTGCGTTGCAGCCAGATACATAAATTCTGCGATTTTCTCCATATCCTCGGTAACGAGACCGCGGCTGGTGACAGCAGGGGTGCCCACACGGATGCCACTGGTCGTACCGGGCTTCTCAGGATCGTTGGGGATTGCGTTCTTGTTAACGGTGATATACACCTCATCCAGACGATGCTCAAGTTCCTTACCGGTGATCTTCACAGGACGCAGATCCACAAGCATCAGGTGATTATCCGTGCCGCCGGAAACGAGATCAAACCCGCGGTCGAGCAGACCTTTGGCGAGTGCCTGTGCATTGTCAACAACCTGCTGTTGATAGGTCTTGAACGCAGGCTTGAGTGCCTCTCCGAAGCAGACGGCCTTTGCAGCAATGATATGCATCAGCGGGCCGCCCTGAATGCCGGGGAAAATCGCCTTGTTGATCTTCTTTGCGATCTCCTCGTCATTGGTGAGGATCAGACCGCCTCTGGGGCCGCGCAGTGTTTTGTGTGTGGTGGTGGTGACAACATCGGCATAGCCAATGGGGGACTGGTGCAGACCTGCAGCAACCAGACCTGCGATGTGTGCCATATCTACCATAAGGTATGCGCCTACAGACTTTGCAATCTCAGAAAGTCTGGCAAAATCAATGGCGCGTGGATACGCACTGGCACCGGCGACAATCATCTTGGGCTGATGTTCCTTGGCGAGAGCAGCTACTTTATCATAGTCGATGAACTCGTCATCGCCCAGACCGTAGGAAACGAAGTGAAAGTATTTACCCGAAAGGTTGACGGGTGAACCGTGGGTCAGGTGACCGCCGTGTGCCAGACTCATGCCCAGAACGGTATCGCCGGGGGCAAGCAGCCCAAAGTAGACGGCAGTATTTGCCTGCGATCCAGAGTGAGGCTGAACATTGGCGTACTTGCAGCCAAACAACTGCTTTGCGCGCTCTATGGCGAGATCCTCAACGATGTCAACGCACTCACAGCCGCCGTAGTAACGCTTGGCAGAGTAACCTTCCGCATATTTATTGGTCAACACAGAGCCCATTGCTGCCATCACAGCAGGGGAAACGATGTTTTCACTTGCGATCAGTTCCAGATTTCTTCTCTGGCGGTCAAGTTCCTTCTGCATTGCAGCGCCGACCTCGGCATCACAGTTGTTTACAAAGCCAATGGTATCCATCAGGTTATCAAACATTTTTCTTCGTCCTTTCGGTGATTATAATTTCGGTAACAGACACTCGGTCAGTTACCAATATTATACCACAGTATCGTTTGCTTTGCAAGCTTTATTCCGGATTTTTTTTGCAAAAATAAAGAGTCCGCATATCATTTACTGATATGCGGACTCAAATCTGCATGATCTATAAAACCAATCAGCCCTGATTACCCATCTGCTCGTAAGAAACCAAACCAGCCAGATATCTCAGGATCATGGTAGCGTCACTGGTATTGACGAGGCCATCATACTCGCAGTCAGCGTTCAGCAGACCCTGTGCAGAAACATCTGCGGTCAAATCCTCAGCGAGGAAACGGTTCAGCATAATGACGTCAGAAGTCTTGACATCACCGTCGCAGGTAACATCGCCCCACTTGATCTCGCCGCTTGCGCCACCTGCAACAGTAACAGAACCAGCGGTAGAGGTGCAGTCATAGGTTGCGGTTGCGTTCTCGCCAACGCCTGCAAAAACGATGGATGCGCCCACACCGGAACCAGGATAGGTTTCACGGTCAACAGCAGAAACGGTCAGATCAGTAGATGCGCCGGGGGTAGCGTCAGCGTCAACGGTACCGCTAATGGTAACGAATACGCCGTCGTTCTTGATCCAGTAGTTGGAGTCTACCAAACCAGTGCTCCATACCAGAGTAATCTGGGAACCGGTATCGTACCAGCTAAACAGCGTTTCACCCAAATCACCCTCAGCGGATGCTGCGCCGGTTTCGCCAATGGTGCCCAGCTTCACATCGGTTACATCAATGATTGCTGCGTCGTAGTCAATTGCAAAATCGATGGAGCTGAGACCTGCTGAAGGAACAGAAGCCAACTTCACATCAACAGAGAATGCTGCGCCGGGAGCCTGGGTGTCCTTTCCGACGGACACCGCCACAGTGCCGTCAGCAGCACTTGCAACGGAAGCTGCAGAAGCAGCCATAGCCATAGTGATCAGGCAGGGAACCAATTTCATCTTCTTCATTGTAATAACTCCTCCATATTCTTGATTTAGAGAATCGAAATCGATTGCATAACAGAATATCACATCACTGTGCAGTCTGCTGTGATGCAGAACATCCCCTTCGATTCCGCAATCACATTATGCTAGTATTATCTTAACTGAATCTGAAAGAAATTGCAATGATTTTTTGTATTATGTTTATGACTTTTTGAGCACAGTTTTTCAACTTTGGGGTCCGGATGGCGAAAACCGTGCAGTTTCTGTCGTTTCAGACCGTCATGATTCGGTTTTTTTCTCTTTCAGTTGGGCAGAATGCAAAAAAGTGCAATGAAATTGGCACGAATATGCATGAAAAAACCTGTTTTTTATTGCGCAAAAATCCATGAATGATCAGGGCAGCTAACAAAAAATCCCATTTTAAAAAGTGTGAAAAGCAGTTGCAATTCGCGAAAGAACATGGTATAATAGTAACGTTTGTTGCGTACATTGCAAAAACCTACCATTTTTATGTGCGCAGTCCGATTTTAATAACTGGAGGGATCGATTTGTCTGCTATGCAGGAGGAAATCCGTCGCAGAAGAACCTTTGCGATCATTTCTCACCCCGACGCGGGTAAAACCACACTGACTGAAAAATTGTTGCTTTACGGCGGTGCGATTGCGCTTGCTGGTTCCGTAAAGGGTAAGAAAAACTCTCGTCATGCCGTATCTGACTGGATGGAAATTGAAAAGCAGCGCGGTATTTCCGTTACTTCCTCGGTGATGCAGTTCAACTATCAGGGCTTCTGCATTAATATTCTGGATACGCCCGGACATCAGGATTTTTCGGAAGATACCTACCGCACTCTCATGGCTGCCGATGCAGCAATCATGGTAATCGATGCATCCAAGGGTGTTGAGAATCAGACCCGTAAGCTGTTCAAGGTCTGTGTAATGCGCCATATTCCGATCTTTACCTTTATCAACAAAATGGACCGTGAAGCGCGCAACCCTTTTGATTTGTTGGAGCAGATCGAGCAGGAGCTGGGCATCAAGACATACGCGGTGAACTGGCCCATTGGGTGCGGTAAAGAGTTCCGCGGTGTGTTTGATCTGGAAACACGCCATATTCTCTCATTTGAGGGCGACAGCGGCAAACATATGGTATCGCAAACCGCTGTTACGCCCGATGATCCGAATCTGACAGCACTGATTGGCAAGGGGAATCATGCGCAGCTTGCAGAGGATATTGAGTTGCTGGATGGTGCTTCCGAGGCGTTTGACCTTGCCGCAATTCAGGCAGGTGCGTTGTCGCCTGTGTTTTTCGGCTCTGCATTAACCAATTTCGGCGTGGAACCGTTTTTGCAGCGCTTTCTGGAACTGACACCGCCGCCCCTTGCCCGTAATACCCCTGACGGCGAGGTTTCACCCTTTGACGAAAGCTTTTCTGCATTTGTATTCAAGATTCAGGCAAATATGAATAAAGCACATCGTGACCGCGTCACATTTCTGCGTATCTGTTCGGGTAGATTCACCCGTGATATGGAGGTTTATCATGTGCAGGGCGATAAGAAAATGCGCCTTTCGCAGCCGCAGATGATGATGGCAGAAAACCGTGAGATCATTGACGAGGCATATGCAGGCGATATTATCGGTGTGTTTGATCCGGGCTTGTTTGCCATTGGCGATACGATTTGTTCGCCGAACCGTAAAATCTGTTTTGAAGGTATCCCGACCTTTGCCCCTGAGCATTTCGCGCGTATTCGGCACAAGGATACCATGAAGCGCAAGCAGTTTGTCAAGGGTGTCATGCAGATTGCACAAGAGGGCGCCATTCAAATCTTCCACGAACCCGATATGGGCATGGAAGAAGTCATTGTGGGCGTTGTGGGCGTGCTGCAATTTGAGGTGTTTGAGCATCGTATGCGTACCGAGTATAACACCGAAATCATCCGTGAAAATCTCAGCTATCAGTATATCCGCTGGATCGGCGGCAATGTAGAGAAGCCCTCGGCATTGACCATTAGCGGTGATACCAAGCTGGTGCAGGATTTCAAAGACCGCTATTTGCTGCTGTTCACCAGTGAGTGGAATATCCGCTGGGCACTGGAGCGCAATGAGGGCCTTGAACTCATGGACTTTAGCAAGGAATGATTCTTGTTGCAAATCCATATGGAAAAGTTGTACCCCCTCGTATAGAGGGGGTACTTTGCGTATATGTGACCATCAGACACCGTACTGTTCACGGTAAGCAAGCATCTGGGGCAGATATTCCTTGCCCTCGATCACGCCGTTTTCAATGGCAGCAATGATATCACTGACGGTTACGATTGCCTTGACATCCACGCCGAACTCCTCTTTGACCTCTTGTACTGCGGATTTCTCTGTATTCAGCCCGCGCTCCTGACGGTCAACAGTAATCACCATGCCGGTAATATCCACATCTGCCATAGATTTGAGCTTGGGGTATACCTCCCGCAGAGCCTTACCGGAAGTCATAACATCCTCGATGATCACAACCTTTGTGCCGTCGTGCAAAGCGCTGCCTACCAGCATACCGCCCTCGCCGTGATCTTTGACCTCTTTGCGGTCATAGCAGAAGCCCACCTCGATACCGTGTTCTTTCCAGAGGGCAACGGCTGCCGCCGCGGCAAGGGAAATACCCTTATAGGCAGGGCCAAACAGAACCTCTGCTTCCATGCCGTTTTCTTTCATGCAGGCTGCATAGTATTCGCCCAGACGGCAAAGCTGCTTACCGGTCTTATAATTTCCGGCGTTGATGAAATAAGGGGCTTTTCTGCCGCTTTTCAGTGTAAACTCGCCAAAGGTCAGCACACCGCACTCTACCATAAAACGAATAAATTCCTCTTTGTAAGTCATGTTACATTCCGCCTTTCCGTTTTTACGGCATCTGATAGGATGCCAGCAACTCTATTATACAGGATTCTGTCAAAAAAAGCAATACCTTTATGCATTACAGTCCCTTTGAATGCGATGAAAAGTGGGGATCCGATAAATCAAAATACCCGATGTAGGAAATATGATGCTTACTGTGAGGAAAGCACATCCGATAATAATCCACAAAGTAATCATCGGTCATTGCCGCGATAAAATCCGCAGTAAGATCATCAGGGTCGGATTCGGCATAGGGCGTTTTGGCAGGATACCACCGCTGTTTCTCTTCAATCAGCGCAATATGGTGCTGATATAACGCGCTGCTGCGATCATGGTCTACGGCATCCTTGCGGATTTTTTCATATAGCTGTTCCATCATCGGCACCATTTCTCGTTGAATCTGCCCCTGTACTTTTTCATCATGATACAGTCTCTGATAGTTTTCATCCTTGCATTGCTTCATTGCATGAAAATGCGCTTCGTCCAGTTGCAGATACGGTTTGCCGTAACTGTTCTCAATGAGATTGACTTCCAGATTGTTGATGACCTCCGCATTGGTTTTGCCGATGAGTGTGGGAGAAAATACGTCTTCGGAAGCCACCAGTCTTGCCTTCACTGCGTCCTGACGGTCTTTGCCAATGTACGCGATCATATCGCACAGCCGTACCAGACATCCCTCAAGCGTGCAAGGAATCAGAGAAACATCTTGTCGGTAGCAGGCGGCGGTGCGGGCATCAAAGGCGGCAAAATCCAGCATGGGTGCAGGGTGATACGCTGCCTGCGGCAGCTCTCCGTTGTGGCACAGAATGCCGTCCAGTGTTTGCAGCGAGATATTATAGGGTACCATGGTGTCCAGTACACGCACGCCATGGAGGTTATGAAGAAATCGCTTGCCGGTATATCCCTGATACAGCGCACTCAGCGCGTGTTCTCCTGCGTGACCGAAGGGCGTATGCCCCATATCATGACCAATGGCAATGGCCTCAATGAGATCCGTATTCAACCCAAGCACATCACCGATATTACGGGCAATGCGTGAGACCAGTTGCACGTGCAGTGCCCTGCGTGAAATATCATCATTGCGGTAAAACGAAAACACCTGCGTTTTATCGGCATAGCGATTATAAAATGCACTGTTCAGAATCTTGTCGGCATCCTTGGAGAAAGGTGGCCGCAGCATAGTAGGCGCATCGTTGTAACGGTCACAACGACGCAATGCGGCTGCATTCGGGCAGGCATAGGGTGATACCCATCCGCGTTTTCGGTTTGCCTGAATCTCCTGCTCCAATGCAGGAGATATGCTTTCATAGTGGGGCATTATGACGATTCCTTTCGTTTGATGAGGGCACATTGTTGCAGGTGCAGTCCGATGCGTTCCAGATCGGTAAGCAGCTGCGGCGTGATTTCCAGTGCCGGATTGCGCTTAGGCGTCAGGTATCTGCGGCTTTGCTTCAGCCAGATGCAAAACGGGGTACTCCCAATATGCTTTGGTGCAACGCTGTACAGCAATGCTTGTAAACAAGCCGTATCGGCATCATCTATCTTGCAGCAAAGCATATATCCGGTAAGCGTATCCGCCCACTGCTGCTCACTGAGCAATACATCACACAGCAGCGAGTATTTTTCATCACGGTAAGATACACTGCCTTCCACATACACAACGGTATCGGGCGTAAGCAACCTGTGGCAGGCTGCATACAGCGGCGGAAACACCACGCAGTCGCAGCAGCCTGATGGATCTTCTGCACGGAAAAACGCCATTGTCTCACCGCCTTTGGTGCTATGCGTGCGGATATCGTCGGGCATGATGAGCAGTTTCAGCTTTGCACCCTCGCGGTAACTGGATATTTCTCCTGCCTTGTGCATACGCAGCAGATCATGATGCGCGCTCCATCGTTTCAGAGGGTGTCCCGACAGATACAGTCCGATGGCTTCTTTTTCCAGTTGCAGCAGCAGTGTATCCGGATATTCGGGAACATCGGGAAATGTAATTTCCATGGGAGTACCCACAGTATCCTCGCCACCGAACAGGGAAAGCTGCCCGGCTATCACACGGCGGCTTTCGGTAAGCATGGCGTCCAGTATACGGTCAGAGCATTCCAGCATCTGACGGCGATTCTGTCCCATGCCGTCGAATGCACCACTGCGAATCAGCCCTTCCACACTGCGTTTGTTCAGTTCCTGTCCAGCATTGCGGCGGCAGAAATCCACAAAATCACGGTAGTTGCCGCCTGCCTGCCGCTGTTGGAGTATGGACGCTATCACATTGGTTCCAAGCCCCTTAATGGCAAGCAGCCCAAAGCGGATGCCCTCTGCCTCGGCAGTAAAACCGCTTTGACTGCGGTTGATATGCGGTGGCAGAATCGGCACATGATGCAATTCGCAGTCAGCAATGTATTGCAGCATTTTTTCGGTGCTGCCCAGTACACTAGAAAGCAACGCTGCAAGATACTCGCGGTAATAATGGTATTTCAGATAGGCGGTTTCATAGGCGACTCTGGCATAGGCAGCCGCATGGGATTTGTTGAACGCATAGCTTGCAAAGGCCGCCATTTTATCAAAGATCGTATTGGCGGTGGATTCGGGTACGCCGTTTTTGACCGCGCCCGTACAAGTCCCATCACCATAAATGAACACGGATCGTTCTTTTTCCATGACATCGTGCTTCTTCTTTGCCATCGCGCGGCGCACCAGGTCAGCTCTGCCATAGGAGTATCCCGCAAGACTGCGGCAAATCTCCATGACCTGCTCCTGATAGACGATACAGCCGAAGGTTTCTTCCAGAATGGGTTTCAGCAGCGGATGATCGTAAACGACAGCATTGGGATTGCGGCGGCATTTGAGATAGCGCGGAATGGAATCCATTGGACCCGGACGGTAAAGGGAAATCAGCGTGGTTAGATCTGCCATGCAAGTGGGGCGCATCTGCTTGAGCACCTTGCGTAAACCGTCGGATTCCATTTGAAACACGCCGATGCTGTCGGCATTGGATAGCATACGGTACACCGATGCATCGTCCTCGGGAATCGCCGCCATTGCAAACTGCGGATCATTTTTTTGTATGGCGCGCTCGGTTTCACGGATCACAGTCAGGTTGCGAAGACCCAGAAAATCCATTTTCAAAAGTCCAAGCTGCTCCAGATCTACCATGGTGTACTGGGTGACGGTTACGCCCTCATTTTTCTGCAAGGGGACTTGTTCGGCAACGGGTGTGGCAGAAATAACAACCCCTGCTGCATGGGTTGTGGCATGCCGTGGCATACCCTCCAGTGCCATGGCACGGTCAATGAGCTGACGGACGTTTGCGTCATTGCGATACAACGACTGCAATTCTTCGGATGCATCCAATGCACGTTGTAGGGTCATATGCAGATCTTGGGGAATGCATTTTGCAACGCGGTCACAGAGGGCGTAAGGCAGATCCATAGCACGGCCCGCATCACGAACTGCGGCGCGGGCTTTCAGGGTATCAAATGCAATGATCTGTGTCACACGGTCGGCACCGTACCGCCTGACAACATAATCAATGACCCTTTGTCTGCCAACGATACAGAAATCAATATCAAAATCGGGCATACTCACACGCTCGGGATTCAGAAAACGCTCGAACAGCAATCCGTTTTTGATCGGGTCAATATTTGTGATGCCTACGCAATAGGCACACAAACTGCCTGCACCTGAGCCTCTGCCGGGGCCAACAGGGATATCATGGCTTTTGGCGAAGTGGATAAAGTCACGGACGATGAGAAAATAATCCACATAGCCCATGCGCTCAATGACATCCAACTCGTATCGCAGACGCTGTGTCACGGACACATCGGGGGCAGAGCCGTAACGCTGCTGCAAGCCGTCATACGCAAGCTGTCGGAGATAAGCTACGGGATCCGTCATGCCCTCCTCATGGAATGCAGGCAACTGAATGACGCCAAAGGTAAACGAAAAATGACACATTTTTGCGATGACTGCTGTATTTGAAACCGCTTCGGGACAATCCGCAAACAGGGTACGCATTTCGGCAGAGGAACGCAGATAAAAGGTGTCATTGGGCAGGACCATGGAGGCAGGGGAAGATAGCGTAGTCGCCGTTTGAATACAGACTAAAGTGCGCTGCACAACGGCATCTTCACGGCGCAGATAATGAACATCATTGGCGGCTACCAGTGGGATCCCCGTTTCAGCGGCAATGCGCTTCAAACCTGCACGCACTTTTGCTTCCTCAGGCAGATCATGGTTGTGCAGCTCCAGATAATAGTTGCCCCTGCCAAAGAGTGCGTCATCACGGATGGCGGCGGCTTTTGCAGCGGCATAATCGCCGGCAAGCAGCAGACGTGCCACCTCGCCCGACATACAGCCGGAAAGCGCGATCAACCCCTCGTGGTGCTGCTGCAATAATGCACGGTCGGCACGGGGCTTGCGGTAGAATCCCTCCAGATGTGCTTTGGACACGAGCTGTATCAGATTGCGGTAGCCGAGCTCATTTTTGCACAGCAGGGTGAAATGATACGGGTGACTGTCCACGGCACCTTCTTTCTGGAAGCGGGAGCGAGGTGCCACATAAATTTCGCAGCCGATGATCGGTTCAATGCCCGCAGCCTTCGCAGCCTGAAAAAACTGTACTGCACCGTACAGTACACCGTGATCGGTGATTGCCACAGCGGTTTGCCCCTGCGCCTTGACCGCCGCGACCAGATCTTTGATACGGCAGGCGCCGTCCAGCAGGGAATACTCGGTATGAACATGAAGATGCACAAACGGCTCCATAAACGGCACCTCCTTTTTGCAAGGTATCGGCAAAAATGGCTTTGTTACAATCGTTTTGCAGCCACTGCAGGTAACTCAGTAATTGTGGAAATTGCGGCATCGCAGGCAGTGACTGTCCCGAATCCGTATGCTGCATGAACAAATTTTACACCTGCAAATGCAGCAGCATCGGCATCCCCTTGGGTATCGCCCACATAAATGCAGTCGGTGATGTGATTTCGCTCCACCACCAGACGGATATTCTCTCCCTTTGGCTTGCCCGTATGCCCTGCGCATTCAAAATCGGAAAAGCATTCAGCAAAGCCACACTGTGCCAGATAGCATGGGATATACCCTTCCAGACAATTACTGACGATGCCCAGTGTGTACTGCTCTGCCAGTGAACGAATCACGGCTTCCGATTGGGGATACAGTGTTGCGGCATGGTGTTTCAGATAGGCATATTCTGCCTTGGTACAACGGTCAAGATAACCGCAACGCACTACCTCGGGCACATTTGGAAACATCATAGCAGCGATCTGCCCGATGGTTCTGCCCATATAGCTGTGCATCTGGGCAAGGGTGAACTGTTCCTGCCGGTGCAGCTCCTCTTTGATGCACTGATTCCATGCGGCAAGCACCTGTGGAGAAGAATCCCAGAGGGTGCCGTCCAGATCAAATAAAATGGCTTTTTTCATGGATTACTCCTTTTCTTCTTCGGCTAACAGTTTTCGTGCAATCTCAGAAAGCTTTTGCAGACGATGGTTGATGCCCGAACGCGATACGGGAGGATTGCTCAATTCCCCCAGTTCTCGTAGACAGGCGTCGGGATATTCTGCACGCAGGCGTGCCATTTCCTGCAAATTGGCAGGCAGGTTTTCAAGTCCCATTTCCCGCTTGATGACTGCGATATCTGCAAGTTGCTGTTCACAGGCGCGTACGGTTTTATCAATATTTGCCATATCACAGTTGGTACGGCGATTGGTTTGACCACGCACACTTTTCAGCACCTGTGTACCGATGAGATCCAGCGTGGAAGCCGTCGCACCAAACAAGGTCAGCACATCGCAGATGCTTTCATTGTCTTTGAGATATAGGATCGTTTCGTTTTTGCGCTTGGTCATTTTCATGCGAATGGAATAGGATGCGAAATCGTTGCATATCTGCTCAGCGAGAGTGGCATCGGGCAAGGCAATTTCAAGATGATAGCCGCGAGTAGGGTCTGTCACACTGCCGTTCATCACAAAAATACCGCTCAGCAGCATCGGTATGGAATCTTGCGTAAGCTGCGGATGATTGGGCACACGATGTTCGGGAACAATGGAAAAGGCATTCAGCAATGCCTGTACGCTCTGCTTTTCCTGCAAAGAATAGCACCATAGTGCCTGCCGGCGGCTGCCTGTGCGATATTCGGTATCAAAGACAATATCACCACAGAATTCGGCCAGCAGTGACGAAAGCAATGCTGCCAGTGCCTCACATTCGGTTTGCAGCGTGATGCGCTCATGGGTCAGTCGGCGCGCGGAAAGCAGCATACC
>JAEDLR010000043.1 GCA_016295145.1 Oscillospiraceae bacterium | reverse complement strand
TGGTAACAGATTCCTGCACGATATCTGCGATATCCGTTACATTGCTAATGATTGCCATATAAACCACCCTTTCTTTACAATACTAGGCAATCGATCTCTCCTGCGTCAAAAGCGACGCAGGGAAAAATCTATAGGAACCTTTTGGCTTTATCTTACGCTGAACAACAGGTCGGCGTAGGACGGGAATGGCCAGAATTCCTTTGCTGTAATGGTTTCTGCTTCATCCACAGCGGCTCTCAGCTCTGCCATCTTCACAAGGACGGTATCGCGGATCATATAAGCCTCGCTGTCGATGTTTTCTGCATCACCAAGCTGAAGCACGACAGCCTGCAACGCATCGGCACACTTTGCAATCCGATCGCAAAGCACAGACAGACGCTTCACAACGCTAGTTTCGTACTCGCAGGGCACAGAGGGATCCAGTGTTTTTTTCGCTACGGCATTCTGGGCCATATACGCGGCATATTTTTCAACTGCAGGTGCGTAGTAGCATTTTGCCATATCCACCATAGTATTTGCTTCAATTACCACGGTTTTGCAGTAATTCTCAAGCATGATTTCCTCACGGGACTGCAGCTCTCTCTCACTGAAAATCTTATGCCCAGTCAGCATATCAACGTTCTTCTTGTCGAGCAGATGTGGCATACAATCTGCAGTTGTACGATAATTCAGCAGACCGCGATTCTGCGTAGCCTCCTTGATCCAGCTATCGTCATAACCATTGCCGTTGAAGATGATTCTCTTGTGATCCTTGATGGTTTTCTTGATCATCTCGTGGAGAGCAGTTTCAAAATCTTCTGCTCCTTCCAGACGGTCAGCATAGATCTTCAACGACTCAGCAACGGCGGCATTCAGCATAATATTTGCACAGGCAATGCTGTTAGAAGAACCAAGCATACGGAATTCAAACTTATTGCCGGTGAATGCAAAGGGAGATGTACGGTTGCGGTCGGTGGTATCTTTTGTAAACCGAGGAAGCACATTCACGCCAAGCTTCATTTTCGTTTTGCCAGCAGCGATATAAGGAGTGTCGGTTTCGATTGCCTGCAAAATACCCTCCAGTTCATCACCAAGGAAGATGGAAACCACAGCAGGCGGTGCTTCATTTGCACCCAGTCTGTGATCGTTGCCCGCGGTGGCAACCGAAATGCGAAGCAGATCCTGATAATCGTCCACCGCCTTGATCACTGCACACAGGAACAAAAGGAACTGTGCGTTTTCGTAAGGCGTTTCACCGGGTGACAGAAGATTAACGCCATTATCGGTAGAGATCGACCAGTTGTTGTGCTTGCCGCTGCCGTTTACACCTGCAAAGGGTTTTTCGTGCAGAAGGCAAACAAGCCCGTGCTTGGCAGCAACCTTTTGCATGATCTCCATGGTAAGCTGGTTATGATCGGTAGCAATATTGGTAGTGGTGTAAATCGGAGCCAGCTCGTGCTGAGCAGGCGCAACCTCATTGTGTTCAGTCTTTGCGAGAATACCAAGCTTCCAGAGTTCTTCATTCAAGTCCTCCATATACTCGGCAACCTTTGGCTTAATGACACCGAAATAGTGGTCGTCCATTTCCTGACCCTTCGGAGACTTGGCACCAAAAAGGGTTCTGCCGGTCAGACGAATATCCGGACGGGCATCATACATTTCCTTGGTAATCAGAAAGTATTCCTGCTCAGGGCCAACCGAAGTCTTAACACACTTTACGGTATCATTGCCAAACAGACGGAGGATACGCAGTGCTTGCGTATTCAGTGCTTCCATAGAGCGAAGCAACGGTGTTTTCTTATCCAGAGCCTCGCCGCCATAGGAGCAGAAAGCGGTGGGAATACAAAGGGTTTTACCCTTAATAAATGCGTAGGATGTCGGATCCCAAGCAGTGTAGCCACGCGCTTCAAAAGTCGCTCTAATACCGCCAGAGGGAAAACTGGAAGCATCCGGCTCGCCCTTGATCAGCTCCTTGCCGGAAAACTCCATAATGACTCCGCCATCGGGAGAAGGCGTAATAAAGCTGTCATGCTTTTCAGCAGTGATGCCTGTCAGCGGTTGGAACCAATGTGTATAATGTGTTGCACCTTGTTCCATTGCCCAATCCTTCATGGCAGATGCCACTGCATTTGCCACACTGATATCCAGATTCGCACCCTCATCAATGGTTTTTTTCAATGAATTGTAGATTTTTGCAGGCAATTTTGCCTTCATCACACGATCATCAAAAACTTTACTGCCGAACATATTTGCTACAGTCATAATCTTTTCCCTTGCCTTTCAAAAAACAATACAGGCAACACCGCATAACACTGGTCGTGTAGGTACAGAGTCAGTTTTTCGTCAGATTGTATAGACGGAACCGCCGGGGTGACTCCCAGCAAGGCAACTCTATGCAAGATGACGGAAAATATGTAAGCAGTGACATCAAGCCATCGAGCGGCTGTATGTGGTGCTGCCTATAAGGTGTCCTTGACTTCCAAGCACTCCGGAAGCCCTTGTAGTGATTTCAGAGTGACATTCAGTCGATATTTGCATTTTGCAGCTGCAAGTATAAAAGATTAGGCGTCTCCGAGAACAAATCTCGAAGACGCCCTTGCCTTCTATGCTTTGCATTATACACCAATGGCAAAGTTTTGTCAACCCCTTTTTTGAAATTTCTCAAAAAAATTTTTTTGGGCAAATTTGCACTTTCCGATTGACAAACGATTCTTTCTGTGGTATAATACACTGCGATGAGCAAAGGCGTTCATTTTAGCACGAAGCAATTTGTGCCAAAATGAACGCCTTTCTTTTTATTCTATACCGGAAAGGAAAATCGTTATGAACTGCATTGAAGGTCAAGTAAGAATCCCATCCGGCTGTGCTATCGCTGCGGTGATATCAAAAGACGGAAACAGAATGACCGGCGAAAAAATCGTTGCGTCTATGAAACCGATGCATGATCGTTCCAACGGTCTGGGCGGTGGATTTGCGGCATACGGTATCTACCCCGAATACAAGGAATTCTACGCACTGCATATGTTTTTTAATGACAGAACCACCCGTAAAGAATGTGAAACATTTCTGAAGGAACGCTTTGAGATCGTAAAGAGCGAGATCATGCCCACAAGAAAGATCCCTGCCATTACCGATGAGCCGGTGATCTGGCGTTACTTTGTTGCGCCGCTAAAATCGCAGCTACACAATCTCCAGTTGGATGAAAAGGAATATGTTGCACGCACGGTGATGAAGATCAACTGCGAAATGCCCGGTTCCTTTGTATTTTCCAGCGGTAAAAACATGGGAGCGTTCAAGGCGGTCGGTTTCCCTGAGGATGTAGGCGTTTTCTATAAGCTGGATGAGTACGAGGGGTATTCCTGGACTGCCCACGGCAGATATCCGACGAATACGCCCGGTTGGTGGGGCGGCGCGCATCCGTTTACGCTGCTGGATTATTCTATTGTACACAACGGCGAGATTTCATCATATGATGCCAACCGCCGTTTCATTGAGATGTTCGGATATAAATGCACCCTCCAAACCGATACCGAGGTCATTACCTACATTATGGATTATCTGGTTCGTGTACAGAAGCTCTCTCTCGGTGAGGCTGCAAGCGTCATCGCGGCACCGTTCTGGAGTACCATTAAGCATAAGACCGATCTGTACGATAAGCAAAAGCACGAATATCTGCGCACTGTGTTCCCAAGCTTGCTGATCACCGGCCCGTTCTCGATCGTATTTGGCTTTAACGGCGGACTGATGGCTCTGAACGATCGCTTAAAGCTTCGCTCTATGGTAGTGGGAGAAAAGAACGATAAGGTCTTTATTGCCAGTGAAGAGGCTGCAATTCGTGTCATGGAACCCGATGCAGAAAACATATATGCCCCCGCAGGCGGCGAGCCTGTGATTATTACAGTGAAGGAAGGTGCTTTTTGATGGCTACGCTGTTTTATCCTGAATTTGAAGTCGTACGAAATACCGACAGATGCATTGCCTGCCGTGTATGTGAAAGACAATGTGCAAATGAAGTGCATTCCTTTGACAGCGAAACGGGCCGTATGCTTGCCGATGAAACCAAATGTGTAGACTGTCAACGGTGCGTCAGCCTTTGTCCCACAAGGGCGCTCAAGATTGTAAAGAGCAATTGTAATTTCAGAGAAAACGCAAACTGGCAGGAAGACACCATCAAGGAAATCTACAAACAGGCAGCGTCCGGCGGTGTGCTGCTGTCCTCCATGGGCAACCCAAAGCCATTTCCTGTGTATTGGGACAAGATCCTGATCAACGCTTCGCAGGTCACAAATCCATCCATTGACCCATTGCGTGAGCCGATGGAAACAAGAGTATTTCTTGGCAAAAAGCCAAGCAAAATCGAGCGCGATGCAGAGGGCAGAATCAAATTTGACCTTGCTCCCCAGTTGCAGCTTTCCATGCCTGTGATGTTTTCGGCTATGAGCTACGGTTCTATCAGCTACAACGCGCATAAATCTCTCGCAACCGCAGCCCAGGAACTGGGCATCTACTATAACACCGGCGAAGGCGGACTTCATGAAGATTTCTATGTCTACGGTGAAAACACCATTGTGCAGGTAGCCTCCGGACGTTTTGGTGTGCATGAAGAGTATCTGAACGCAGGTGCCGCCATTGAAATCAAAATGGGGCAGGGCGCAAAGCCCGGTATCGGCGGACATTTGCCCGGTGCCAAGATCGTTGGTGATGTGTCCCGTACTCGTATGATTCCGGAAGGCAGCGATGCGATCTCCCCTGCACCCCACCACGACATTTATTCCATTGAGGATCTGCGGCAGCTTGTATACTCCCTAAAAGAAGCAACCGAATACAAAAAGCCGATTATTGTAAAGGTGGCGGCGGTTCACAATATCGCGGCAATTGCCAGCGGTATTGCCCGAAGCGGTGCAGATATCATTGCCATCGACGGTTTCCGCGGGGGCACCGGTGCTGCACCCACAAGGATTCGTGATAATGTGGGTATTCCCATAGAACTGGCTTTGGCTGCTGTGGATAAAAGACTCCGTGACGAGGGCATCCGCAACAATGTATCCCTTGTAGTCGGTGGCAGTATCCGTTCTGCGGCAGATGTTATCAAAGCGGTTGCGCTGGGCGCAGATGCCTGTTATGTTGCCATGGCAGCACTGCTTGCCTTGGGTTGCCATCAGTGCCGTACCTGCCATACCGGTAAATGCAATTGGGGCATCGCAACCCAAAGACCCGAACTGGTAAAACGCCTGAACCCCGAAATCGGCAAAGAACATCTTGTCAATCTGATGACGGCTTGGCGGCATGAGATCAAGGAGCTGATGGGCGGTATGGGTATCAACTCCATTGAAGCGCTGAAAGGCAACCGGTTAATGCTTCGCGGTATTGGGCTGACGGATAAGGAACTTGAAATACTTGGTATTTCGCACGCGGGGGAATAAACAATGAAACGAGTTTTTGTAAATGAAGAATGGTGCCTTGGCTGCCATCTTTGCGAGTATAACTGTGCTTTTGCCAATTCGGGCATGAAGAACATGGCAGCCGCCTTGAAAGGAAAGAAGATTTTCCCCAATATCCATGTGAACGGAGACGATCAAGTTCACTTTGCTGTTTCCTGCCGTCACTGTGAAGATCCTTTGTGCGTAAAAGCCTGCATTTCCGGTGCGCTGCATATTGACAACGGGCGTGTGTGCATCGACAAGACAAAATGTGTCGGCTGCTATAGCTGCATTATGGTTTGCCCCTACGGCTCGCTTTCTATCAGCCAGAACGGAACTGCCACCAAATGTGAATTGTGTCTTGACAACGCTTGCGGCGAACCTGCTTGTGTCAGCGGTTGCCCCAACAGAGCCATCGTTTATGAAGAAAGGTGAAGGCAATGGAACAATATGTAATTGTTGGCAACGGAGTTGCCGCTGCCGGTTGCATTGAGGGCATCCGCACAGTGGACAAACATACGCCCATCACGGTCATTTCCGGTGAAAAATATCCCGTTTATTGTCGCCCCTTGATCTCATACTATTTGCAGGGGAAAACGAATCTTGAACGAATGCACTACCGCAGCGAATCGTTTTACAATGACAACGGCTGTAAAGTGATTTACGGCGAAACTGCCAATCAGATTGACCAAAAGGAACATACAGTAACCCTTGCAAGCGGTCAAAAAATACCATACAGCAAGCTGCTTGTGGCAAGCGGATCTTCTCCCTTTGTACCTCGTTTTGATGGCATTGAAACTGTAAAAAACCGTTTTTCTTTTATGACACTGGATGATACATTCAGTCTGGAACAAGCGATTTGCAGCACATCCCGCGTATTGATTATCGGTGCCGGTCTCATCGGGCTCAAGTGTGCAGAGGGCTTACAGGGGCGAGTCGGTAAAATCACGGTTTGTGATCTGGCTGACAATATCCTCTCCAGCATTCTGGATGCCGATACTGCACCCGCCGTTCAAGCACATCTGGAACACAACGGCATCGAATTCCTCATGGGAGACAGTGTGAAATCCTTTGCACAACATACTGCCGAGATGCAAAGCGGCAGACAAATCCCCTTTGATATTTTGGTTATGGCAGTTGGCGTTCGTCCGAATACATCTCTTGTTGCAGATATCGGCGGCGAGGTCAATCGCGGTATTGTGGTAAATACGAAAATGCAGTCCAGCATTCCAGATATTTATGCCGCAGGTGACTGCTCTGAGGGCTATGACCTATCCATCGGCAAAAACCGTGTGCTTGCGTTGCTTCCGAACGCCTATATGGGTGGTTTTACTGCTGGTGTGAATATGGCAGGCGGTGAAAAAGAATTTGACAATGCCATCCCCATGAACTCCATCGGACTGATGGGGCTGCATATCATGACCGCCGGAAACTATGTTGCGGAAAAAGACGGCGGTCAGGTTCTATGCGATAAATCCGAAAAGGGAACTCGGAAATTCTTTGTGCAGGACGATGCGTTGAAGGGTTACATCCTGATTGGTGACGTGTTAGGTGGCGGTATTTACACTGCTCTGATCCGTGAAATGACCCCTTTGCATACGCTGGATTTTGAAAGTCTGCAAAAAGATCCAAATTATTTTGCATTTTCTGCTGAAACCCGTAGAAAAAAATTTGGAGGTGTGGTATAATATGATGACGGTAGATGTAACAGGTCTTGCATTTGATGCTTTGAATGAGAAGCTGCGTAACAGTGAGACAGAAGTAACACTGACAGGTTGCCTGGGTCAACGGTTCATTGCCTCCGGTATGAAGGATAAAAAAATTACGATTCACGGGATCCCCGGAAATGCACTGGGTGCTTATCTCAACGGTGCCTCCATAACGGTGAACGGCAATGCACAGGACGCTGTTGGTGATACCATGAATGACGGCGAAATAATCATCCACGGAAATATCGGTGATGCCGCAGGATATGCAATGCGCGGCGGAAAGATCTACATTCAAGGCAACGCAGGCTACAGAGCCGGCATTCACATGAAAGCGTATAAGGAAAAAATCCCGCTGATGATCATCGGTGGCTCCGCAGGCAGCTTCTTGGGCGAATATCAGGCGGGCGGCATCATTATCGTGTTGGGCTTGGGCACAAACGGCAAACTTGTCAGCAATTTCCCCTGTACGGGAATGCATGGCGGTAAGATCTATTTCCGAGGCGAACCGCCAAAAAGTGCTTTTCCGCACAACATTTGCCTTAGAACTGCAACCGAGGATGATATGAAGTGCATCCAAAAGCAGCTTGCCGAGTATGCAGCAATATTTGGCATCCCGCAGGATACGATACTGAACACACCGTTTACCGTCGCAACACCGGACAGCAAAAATCCGTATCAGCAGATGTATGTAGCCAATTAAAGAAAAGAGGTATCGCTTATGAAGTATTCAAAGGACGAGGTTATGCAGTATGTGCAGGAAGAAGATGTAAAATTCATTCGTCTTGCTTTCTGTGATGTATTTGGCAAACAAAAAAATATCGCAATTATGCCTTCGGAGCTTTCTCGCGCTTTTGAATACGGCATAGCGTTTGATGCTTCAGCAATTGCGGGTTTTGGTGATGAAACCTACTCCGATCTGCTTTTGCATCCCGATCCGGAAACACTGATGCTGCTCCCGTGGCGACCGGAACACGGTAAGGTTGTACGAATGTTTACGCATATCACCTACCCTGACGGTACGCCTTTTGAGTGTGATTCCAGAAGCCTCCTTCGAAAAGCCGTTGCTGATGCGCAAAAAGAGGGATACTCCTTTGTCTTTGGCGCAGAACAGGAATTTTATCTGTTTTGGCTAGATGAGGACGGAAAGGCCACAAACATTCCCTATGATGAAGCAGGGTATATGGATCTGGCACCCGACGACCGCGGCGAAAACATTCGCCGCGAGATCTGCCTGACGCTGGAACAAATGGGGATCAAGCCGGAGTGTTCCCATCACGAAGAAGGTCCCGGTCAGAATGAAGTCGATTTCCGTTATTCGGAGCCCCTTTCTGCCGCTGATAACACAATGACTTTCCAGACGGTTGTAAGGGCAGTTGCCCGTCCCAATGGGCTTTATGTGGATTTTTCCCCGAAGCCTATTGCGCATCAACCCGGCAATGGCTTTCACATCAATGTTTCGGTTATGCCGAGAAACAACATAACAGATATGCACTACATGATGGCAGGTGTACTAAATCGTATCTGCGAAATGACGGCTTTTCTCAATCCAACGGAAAATTCCTATGCTCGTTTTGGCGAAAACAAAGCACCGGCATATGTGTCATGGTCAAGAGAAAACCGATCTCAGCTTGTTCGTGTTCCGGCATCGCCTGAATCAAAATTGCGCGCAGAACTTCGTTCTCCTGATCCTTCCGCAAATCCTTACATTGCCTTTGCGCTTGTAATTTATGCGGCTCTGGAAGGGCTCAAAAACAAAACGGAACTGATGCCCGCAGCGGATATCAACCTTTTCCATGCCGATGAAGAAACGCTCAAACAGTTCCGGAGGCTCCCGCGAACCTTAAAAGAGGCTTGCGAGATCGCCAGAAACAGTGATTTTATCAAGGCACATATTCCGGAAAAGGTGCTTCAGATTTACTGCAATCAAAAATAACGATACTGACCTGAAAGAAGTGGTGGCAAATGGGCTTAGAAGAAAGGATATACAGCGTGCTTGTGGTTTCGTCATCGCAAGCTTTCAATCACGCTTTGCTGGAACAGTTACCACCCTCGTCTTATCAGCCGGTTTGTTTCACCCCGAATATCAGTGAGGCAAAAAGAAAATTTTCCGAACGCAGCTTTGATTTTGTCATTATTAACTCCCCCCTGCCGGACGATAACGGCACTCGATTTGCCATTGACTGCTGCCGTTCTATGACCACCGTAGTTCTGCTACTCGCCCGCACAGAAGTGCACGCTGAGATGCATAGCAAGGTAGTTTCTCACGGTGTTTTTACGCTTCAAAAGCCAACCTCAAGAATGATTATGGCACAGGCACTGGGGTGGCTTGCCAGCGCAAGAGAAAGACTCCGCAAGTTGGAAAAGAAAACCTTATCGGTGGAAGAACGCATGGAGGAGATCCGCATTGTCAACCGGGCAAAATTGCTGCTTGTCAGCCAATTGCACATGACAGAGCCGGAGGCGCACCGCTATATCGAAAAGCAGGCGATGGATTCCTGTGTCCCAAAGCGCGAAGTCGCAGAAAGAATCATACAAACCTACTCATAAGGCAGTGCCCACCGCACCCCGGGAAAAAAGCATTACCCGTTCAGTGCGATGGGCACAGTGTTTGTGATTTTCAGACTGTCAGGTGTCACCGCACACGCGTAGGCAAGAATGTGTACGCCCCTTTCAGCCGCATATCGCAATGTTTCACCAAATTGCCGATGTGTCACATCATTGGGTATCAGCTTTCTCATGCCTTCCATCTGAATCACAAACAGCATATAGCTATGATATCCGTTTTCCTTCGCACTGACAAGCCCATGGATATGCTTTACACCCCGCTCGGTAGGTGCATCAGGAAAGGAAGCTACCCTTTCATTTTCAAGCGTCACTCCCTTGACTTCCACATAGCCCTTTTCACCGTTTTCGTCCTCAATATAAAAATCGAAGCGTGAATCGCCGTATACCTGTTCCGGACGAATCACCGTCAATGCAGACATCTCGGGCAAGGAAATGCTCCCGTTTTTCATGGATTCTCCTGCCACCTTATTGGGTGCTTGAGAATCCATATTGATTAAGAGCTCCCCTTTTCTGACGGCGATCAGGTCATACAGCAATTTGCGTTTTCCCTGTCGGTAGCTAAAATCTTCCAGATATACGTCAGAATCGGGAATCAGCAATTCCCGGCACCGCCCTGTATTTTTTACATGGACGGATACTTCCTCTCCGTTGAGCAGAACCTTTGCAACAAAGCGGTTCACCCTTGCAATGAATTTTGCAGAAACTACTTTTTCGTACTTCATAAACGCTCCAATGGCTGACAGCAATTTTCAGGGATTCCTTGCCTTATGTATTCAGCGATTTGCACGCTGTTCGTATGATAGCATACCAGCAGCGGTACCGCTTTCAAAGCCTGTGCAGATTTCATGTTGCATTGATATCACTTTTGTGTTTCATCGCTCATGCAACATCCCCATTATACCACGCTTTTGAATACCTGTCAACGCAATGCAAACCGAGGATACAACTTCATAAAATCTGGCTTCCGTGGTATAATATCCGATGACAGACAATACGATTGCTGAGGACAAACCATCGCACAGAAAGGATGAATTGCGTATGTGTACAGCAGTGAGCATCTGCATGGGAGCACATTATTTTGGAAGGAATCTCGACCTTGACCGTTCCTACGGGGAAGAAGTTTGTGTGATGCCACGACGTTTTCCCCTGCGGCTGAACAAACTTTACAAAAAGGGCTACAAAAAGGCATAACATGGGTTTCACAAAAGGGCTTCGAACATACTCAACAGGGGCGAGTTCCTTCTATGCACAAAACGAGCCCCACCAAACAAAATTGTGCTGACAGGGCTATGCACTTTTTCGAGCCCCTTATATGCACTTTCTACTTGACAAACATATGCTTCCGTGGTATAATACTCGACGACAGACAATACGATTGCTGAGGACAAACCGTCACACTGAAAGGATGAATTGCGTATGTGTACAGCACTGAGCATCTGCATGGGAACACATTATTTTGGAAGGAATCTCGACCTTGACCGTTCCTACGGGGAAGAAGTTTGTGTGATGCCACGACGTTTTCCCCTGCATTTTCGTACAAGGGGTGATATGTCCCATCACTATGCCATGATTGGGATGGCGACCGTGATGGAGGGAATCCCCCTGTTTTATGATGCCGCCAATGAATACGGACTTTCCATTGCTGGGTTGCGTTTTCCCGGCAATGCCTGGTATGCGCCCATGGCTGAGGGAAAGGATAACATTACGCCTTTTGAGCTGATCCCGTGGATTTTAGGGCAATGCCGCACCACTGCCGATGCGAAGAATTTACTATCGCATATGAATCTGGTGGATATTCCGTTCAGCCCACAGCTTCCCCTTGCGCCGCTGCACTGGATCATCTCTGACAGAGAGCAGAGCATTGTCTTAGAACCGATGCGCGACGGTTTGCATATTCACGAGAACCCTGTGGGCGTGCTGACGAATAATCCGCCATTTGCACAGCAACTGGAGAATCTCGCGGCATACAGCCACTTGCGAACGGACTACATTGCGGTACCCTGTGAAGAGAATCTGCCATATGTCACTGATTCTCTGGGATTGGGTGCTGTGGGTCTGCCCGGTGATGTTTCTTCGATGTCTCGTTTTGTGCGCATGGCATTTGGCAGTGCAAATTCCGTTTGCGATGAAACCGAATCGGCTGCTGTGGGACAGTTTTTCCATCTGCTTGACGCTGTTGCAATGATAAAAGGCGTATGCCGCACTGATGAGGGCGCCTTGGAATACACAAAGTACAGTGCCTGCATGAACACACAACAGGGTCTTTACTACTACACCACCTACGGCAACCGCCGCATTTGCTGTGTGGATATGCACAAAACCGATCTTGAGGGTAGCTCCGTCAGCCGTTTTCCGCTGCTGACCAATGAAAGCATCTGCTACCAGAACTGAAAAAAAGGCTATGCAATTTCAAATTGCATAGCCTTTTGTATTGCCCAACCGTATCAACTGTTCAGCAACGCATCCAGATATCGTAACGCATACTGCCCACGGTTCTGATAGAATGTATGAACGGTCTGGATAGAAGCATCATACTGATTTGCCAGCATATCGCCCCATGCGCCTTGAAAACGCCGCCATGTCATGCAGGTCGCCTCTCGCTGCGATGTGGCATAGGCATCAATGATCGGTTTGACTCTGTTATTGTAATCAAAGGTATTTTCTACATGGTAGCGGTAATTCTCCGCAAAAGCAGCAGCGAATGTTTCATTTTCCATCAGTTTATAGAACAGCGCACCGATGTTTCGCCAATCCGCATCCCTTTGCATATGATTCAATGCATCATAATGATACTGTGTTTCACTGCTACCATAAAGCCCTGCGGAATACTCAGTATCATACAACATATACCGCCATTTGCCATCACCGTAGGCATTACCGTCAACCGCAGTATTACTTCTCCAGAGCTGCCAGTTATTGGTACCCGATTCGTTGCACCAATCCCAGTTACAGATATAGGTTTCCAGCGTGATATAATCCATGAAGCTTGCGATATCAATCGTATCGCACACACGCTGATAGTTTTCCGCCACACGCATATCGGCGCTCATTGCCCACTCGTAGAAATCAATATATGACTGCCCGACTGCTGCATCACCCTCGATTTCGCCGTTTTTGATGGTTGTAACATTGTTCCTGTCAATGCCGTAATGCGATTCGATATATGAATCCTCAAGGCGTTCTTTCAGGGCATAGAATCCCCAGAACTCGCCGTCAAGGAACACAATACACTGCTGTGTCGCCTGTACTGACAAATGCATATCCGCTGCCAGATCCTGTGCGACTTCATCTCGCATTTTCGCATCACCGATATCATTGCCGTGATTGCGAAGAGTCACCTTGTCAAATTCTGTGATGGGATCGCCGTTTTCATCGGTCAACGCATCAAAGAAGGCATATTGCATCGTGGAGGAGCCGTACGCGCTGCGTGCATACAAACGCAGACTCTTTTGGGCATTGCAGCGGGTGGCATTGCCTGCAATACGGATACCAACGCTGTCCTCATAGGATAGCACGCCCCCCTCAAACACCTGAATATCCGCAGGGCGTTCCCATTCTGCACCGCTTTGATTGTAGTTTGTGGGGTTGCGCAGATCCCACTCCTTATAGGTCGGATCGTATTCGGCACTGTTTTTCCAGTTATAATAGGCATTGCCGACTACATAAATGCCTGTATCGTCATCAAACAGGTTGGCAGGATCCGTAACGATGGAAATGACCTTCATGTCGTCATAGTACGCTGCTGTTTTGCCGATATAGTAGCTTTTGGTGACCACATCGCTATAGTTGCCATCGGCATCTACGCACACAGCACGGATCACATGACCCTTATCCACATTGAACCTTGGGTTGGAATCCTCATAGAGCGAAACATCCTTGTCAATGCCAATCCGATTTGCCTGATTGGTATTGTTGTTGATAAGAAGCATTCCATTGTATGTTTGCGCGGTTGCAGAGCTTGTGGGGTCGGTGCCATCGGTGGTATACAGGATTGTGCAACCCTCGGTACCTGTGACAGAAAGCTGAAATTCCGCGTCATAAAAGCCACTTTCCTGCGAGAACGCAGGTGCTGCCACCGAAATAATCTTTTGGGCAGTATCATTGCTGGCAAGCGGTGTAGGCGTCAGTTTACAAAAATTCGCAGAACCGTTTGCATATCGCCCATAGGTGATATCGGTGGTGACAGCAGGTACCGCTACCACATCTACCGTACCTGCAATGGGATGCGTCAGATACAGCGTTTCTCCGCTGGCACTCAGCTTAAACGCTGCATGATGTTCACTTGTGTCACTACTGGCAAGACCGCCATCACAGCAAATCAACAGATAGCCGTGGGCAGGCACAACGGTACCCTTGGGAAACGTATATTTGAACAGATCGGTTTCGCTGTCTGAAATGCCGCAACCGCTGATATTCATATCAGCACCGGAACTGTTATACAACTCGACCCAGTCCGGGTCTCGCCCATCCGCATCCGACCAACTTTTTTGATTGGACGCGCACACCTCATTGATGAGCAACCCTGTCACATCAGCAGCTGACAAATTTCCCAGCAGCATTGCCTTGAGCATAGACAAATCCACTGCGCTGATACAACCGTCTGCCGAAACATCTGCATTCATGGAAACAGTGACATCCGCTGCGGTGAGATATCTGGTCAGCCTGACCGCATCGGCAATGCTGACAATGCCGTTATCGTCCGCATCGCCAGGCAAGTTGATCTGTACTGCCCTTGCATTGGCAACTGCCAACAGCGGAACAGTAGCACAAAACAGCGCACCTATGGCTGTCATAATACCGCCCTTTTTGATTTTCATTGCAAAGCCTCCTCTGAAATGTTTTACTCTCCTTGCAGCATCCGTATTGCCATACACAGCCGCCACGAATACTCCTATATGTTAGGATAGCATATATGGTAGAAAAAGTCAAGCAAAATCCGCTTTGATTTTGTCCTTTCGGTACAGATAAGTGTTGTTTCTGCGAATATTCGCGTTGAGGGCACTGTACACTAGAAAGCAAAAGTCATTTGTATACCGAATGGCTTGCCCGATACGGATTCATTGCGCAGTGGATTGCAGTTCCATACGACAGATATCTCCAAGGCAAATCGCGGTACCATCAGTCAGTTTCAGTTGCTGCAGTTCCAGATCCAAAAAACGAAAACGACCTGTACGGCGGACATATGCACCCCCTGCTTTTCGCCCATCGGGAACAAAATACGTAACGGTAATCAGTGACTGCTGCTGCCTTTGCAGCTGACAAAACGCCTGATTCAATGCCGTCTGCTCGTCCTCTGTCAGCGCATGTCGGGCATCCACGAAACGGGCAGTTTCTGCAATATCTTCTTCATAGCCTGTCAATGCCTGAAATGCCGCGAACTGTGCTGCGCGCTCAATATTACGCATCGGCTTATGTTTTACAGACCGATGATGCTGCCGATACAGCAAGTGAGAATACCGATCATTCATGCTTTATGCCCTCCTATCTGGCTGTTCCGCTCAATGGTGGTTGCACCCTCCAGCAAATTCATGCCCTTTATAATCGCATTTTTTCCGTAACGGTGCTGAATGTGCAGCATCGCCTTTTGCAGCGCGGCTTCTTCCTGTTCCGCCTGTGTTTCCCGCTCCCATTGTGCCTGCTGCTCTACTACATCATCCCACAACCGCAATTGCAAATTGTTTTCCTGCGGAACATTCTGCCTGTTCACTACGCGATCAGCCACCACATACATACGGCGCACCAACAGGCGTTCGTCCACAATCTGTGCATACAACTGCATCATGGCAGCCACAATTTTCCGCGTTGATGCAGTATATTTGCCCAGCGGCAATGTACCGTGCGCCTGCATGGGAAGCTTCTTGCCGTAGCGGTCTACCGTCATGATGCCGTTATAATCATTTGGCACACCCATATGATCATAACCCACGGTCAATACGATTTTATTGGTTAGCAGCCCCTTTTCCACCAGATCCAGCACAAGCAGTTCGGTCATTTCGCGGACGATCAGTTGCCCTTTCTGATAGCTGTACGCACAGGACAGCACCTGTCCCCTGCTGACGCTTTGCACTTTCGGCTGATAGGAACGGATATCTGCGATGGTACACGACTCATAGCCCCATGCATGGTCAATCAGCAGTTCTGCATTGATGCCAAACAATCGGTACAGCGTTTCTTCATCGTACTCGGAGCGCTCGGCGATATCGCCCATCGTGTACATATGATTCGATTCCAGCCTTTTGGCAATGCCTCTGCCCACACGCCAAAAGTCCGTCAGCGGACGGTGCTGCCATAGCATTTTTCGATACGAAATTTCATCCAGCTCGGCAATGCGCACGCCATCCTGATCGGGAGGCATTCGCTTGGCAACAATATCCATAGCGACCTTTGCAAGATACAGATTGGTACCGATGCCCGCCGTTGCCGTGATACCCGTTTCCGCCAACACCGCACGAATCATACGCTGGGCAAGAGCACGGGGCGTACAGTGATAGGTTTCCAGATAAGCAGTCACATCCATAAAGACCTCATCCACCGAATAAACATGGATATCCTCTGGAGCAATGAAGCGCAGGTAGATTTCATAAATCTGCGTGCTGACCGCCATATACCGCGCCATTTGCGGCGGTGCAACGATATAGTCGATCTCCAGCGAAGAATCCCGTTGCAAATCGGGCGCATGATAGCTTTTGCCTGTAAATGTTTTGGTGGGCAGACGGTACAGGCGGTCGCGGTTGGCTTGGCTCACCTGCTGCACGACCTCAAATAGACGGGGTCTGCCGGGCACACCAATGGCCTTCAGCGACGGCGTTACCGCAAGACAGATGGTTTTCTCCGTTTTACTCTCGTCCGCCACCACAAGATTGGTCGACATAGGATCCAGTCCTCTGTCGATACAGGCAACCGATGCGTAAAATGACTTCAGGTCAATGGCAATGTAGTAGCGCATGAAGCTTCTCTCCCCAATAAAACAAATGTTCGGAACTTTTGTTCTTATTATAGCACGGACCGTCGGGTTTGTCAATAGTAATCTCTGGAAACGGTAGGGCACAAATGGGGCATCCCGTGAAAGTATCACTGCCGAATGCGCAAAAGGTGATGAAGCACCATAGCATATATGAGTGCTTACCATACAAGCCGTTCGCGCGGATGAAACGTATGTTCGGTTGCTGGGGGCAGAGAGTCAAAAAGCAGCAATGGAACATCGATTATTTGACGGTTACGAAATCAATCCCCTACATACAAAACAAAAGCGTTGGACTGTTATATCCAACGCTTTTTGTTTGTTGCATTGCAGAAAGCTCAGCTTTCTTCTTTGCGATTTGCAGTGACATATCCGATGGGGAGCAGTACAAACAGCAGCAGCAGCGGCAGAACCGGCATGGTGTCGCCCATCTGCGGCGGCTTAATATGATTGGAATCATTGGTACTGGTAGTTGTAGTGCTTGTCTCGACAGTAGTCTCTGCAGTTGTGGAATCGGTTGTCGTTACCGTCACCGAGGTTTCGGTCGTGGTAGTGGTAGTTGTAGTTTCGGATGTTGTCGTGGTGGTTGTGGTGGTCATTCCGCCATCATCGAACTCCGTGTTCTCAGTTGTTGTAGTTTCCGATGTGGTGGTAGTAGTGGTGGTCTCGGATGTTGTTTCAGTTGTTGTGGTTTCCGATGTGGTAGTCGTAGTGGTGGTCT
>JAEDLR010000092.1 GCA_016295145.1 Oscillospiraceae bacterium | reverse complement strand
ACATGCGGGTCATCCGCATCATGCTCTTCTTGGATTTCAGCTGGAAGGGCAGCACCACCAGAGATATGCTTTTCTCTGCGGTATTACCGGTCAGGTCAGTGGCAGAATAGGTCAGTGTATAGGTACCGGCATCCAGTGCTTTGATTTCATCCGCAGTCATGCTTGCAGTCACGGGCAACTGACCGTCAAGCTTGTCCTCTGCGGTGACGCCATGCAGAGGAGAAATCGCTACGCCCTTCACGGTCTGAATGGTTTCTTCATAGCCGGAAATGACCGGTGCGTCGCCGTCCTCAGTGACAGTATAGGGAACATCCAGCAGTGTCTGATTGCCAGCCGCATCCACAAGGCTGATGGTTGCGCTTTTTGCTCCTACAACGGATGTATCCGGCGCAGAAACAAATGTAACGGTCACATCAGAGCCGTCTGTGTAGGATTCGACGAAGTCAAGCGGCAGAGGAGATTCTCCCAGGCAGAAAGACAGCGCATTTTTTGCGACAGCAACAGGTGCAAAAGAATCCTGGACGGTCACAGTGAAGTCATAGGATTTGCCGTGGATGGTTACAGGCAGAGGATAGGTGCCGGGAGTGCGATATTGTGAAAGATCGACGCCAAATGTTGCGTCTTGGTACGCCGCACCTAACAGTGCAGCGGCAGAGACATCGCCACCCATTTCTAAACACAGATTGGTACTTCGGATAGAAATGGTTGCGATTTCCGTCCGCGTTTTACCATCTGAAAAGGTCAGCAGAACACTGACCGTGCCGGGAACAGAAGGCGTCTGAAACGCAGCAGAAGTTACAACACCCTTTGCCTCGTCCGTCAACAGTGCTTCCACATCCGGCATCGGCTCGCATTCAAAAATCGTAACAGAGTCCACCACATAATTGGGCGCGGTACCAAGCGTGCCGCTGCGGTCGATACATTTCAGAATCAGAAAAAGCACCAACAAAAGAATCAGCGCACAAACGGCAGTGCCCAATACGGATGCCATCCGCATAACAGACCTGCTGCGGACATGATTAGGACGCTTCATATATAAAAACCTTTCATAAAATCTTGTTCTTGATCTCTCAGCATCGCACAGTGTCACACAAAGGGACAAAATGCAACACTTTCTATTGTAGCACGATTCTGGAATACTGTCAAGGCCTTGCGTTTACAGCAGAAAAATCTTCCATTCTGTTTGCAATTTTTAGGAAATAGCTTTCAAAAAATGTGAATAATGTTCATTTTTTCAAGCACCGCTTATCCCCGTTTTTCAAAACAAGACAAAGAAAAACTCTCGGCAAAAATGCCGAGAGGATAGACACATAATCAATATATGCTGTATGCCGTATGCTGCCAGGGCACACTGCTTCAGACCGGTGGAGATTTTCTCTCCGCTTTGGAACAACATCTGGATTGCCGATTGCGACCAGAAAAACGGCAATCAGGCGTTTCATGATATTACGCTCCTTTTCTTATTGCGCAGTGTCCATCATCGTCCCGATGAAAAACGGCGTATGGGTTTTGCAATCAATCAGCATATACACAAAGGGACGGTCTAAATTCACTGTTTCATAAGGGATCACATCCATGCCGGTGTTACACTGCATTTCCACAACGGTGGCTGCTCCTGCCACGGTACCCTTGGGTGTGATGGAAAGATTGGTTTCATGCAGCACTCTGCCAATATAAAGATTGCCTTCATCGGTATTCCCCATTTTACTGAAATCTGCATTCTCGCTGTCGAATGCAAGGGGCATACCCATCTCTTTCAGTATGGCAGAAAGCTCCGTGCTGTATTCGGTTTCAAACTGAGGAAGTGCCACACGAACATCGCAATTCTTTGGCGCACTGAGCATTTCATGCAATGCGCCACCATTCAAGGAGGCAATATACGCCTCGATGCTCATACTCTCCTTGGGCAGCAGTGCCGCAAAAGCGCATTCTCCGTCTGCATAATATTTGAGAAAACCGCTTGCGTTTTCATCGGCAATATAAGTGGATTCCGTGCTATGCATCATGGTCACGGTACGCTCTATGCCGTTCTCCGTTGTGAATTTGCCGTTCTCGCTGATTTGCGTTTCTTCGTAGATCTCCCCCCACTCTGCGGCAAAAGCAAGGGCATTCACCAGATACATCACGGCATCATCAGAAATCGAATCCAGAATATGAGGGATCATGCCATCGGTTTCCTTTTTTACCCAACGGTTAATATCATCACAGGTTTTTGCATCAAAGGGGGTTTTATAAAGCGATGCGTCATAATAATTGGCATTTGCCTGTAAGAAACCATTCATAGGTACAAAGTCGCTTTGATCATTGTACCAAATTAAATTGGCAATACGCAGTTTGCAAGCTTCCTCCTGTGGCAACAAAGTACGATATGTGGCGAAATAGCTGTTGAGGGTGTCCACTTCCAAGCCAAGGGTTTGCTCCATTTGCGTGCGCGTTTCCCCATCAGCACCGTTAGCGGTCATGGCAAGCGCATACATCACCGAAAGAGGCGAAAGCAAGGTGTTTTGATCATTTGCATCGGCGGATTGCAACATACGCACAGCAAAATCTGCAAGGGTGGCACCTTGCGCAATCGCCTGCGTCTCCTCCATGGGCTGAAAATCACTGGGCAAAACGCCCAGCATCAGATCTGCTGCGTCGGCACGCATACAGCCCGTAACGGAAAAACCCATCGCTGCTGCGGTAAAAATGGCGGTTATTTGTTTTTTCATAAGAATTCCTCCTTGCATTTATGGTTTTACCTGCTGATAGAGTGTAACGGTAGTGGCGAAAATCTGAATACCTGTATCTCTTTGCACAAAATCGCTATATACAACTTTGACCTGTGATCCTGCCGCCGTATTGGAAGCGTTGATTTCATAGCAATACGGCACATCCAGTTGGTTGTCGTTATAAAGCCGGACGGTGTTTTCATTCATCATCACCTGAACCTCCATGCCATGATCCAATGCGCTGTTCGGCATCGGGCAGCGATTTTACAAACGCATTGATACACTCGGCAATCATCTGCTGCTCAACGGTCTCCTTCACATTCTCGCCAGATGCAATGCAATCGGTCAGTTCATCCAGTACGGCTTCCATCTGACCGCTACCACTTTTCCGGCATTGCGTCTTCGCCAACGATCAATGGAAATGCGCCGTGTGATTGCGCCGTGTGATTTTTCCCAGAAAGGTGGCAAGCACCAAAGGTTGGGATGGCGGCATGGCGTTCAACGCATCCAGATATGTATCGTTGACGCTTTCTTCGGCATCGTTTTCATTGCCAAGCACGCCATAAGCGATGGCAAAACTGGTGCTATACTAAAAAAGTGGACAAAAAAGGAAAGAGATGGTATAATAGAA
>JAEDLR010000005.1 GCA_016295145.1 Oscillospiraceae bacterium | reverse complement strand
TGCTTATCGCGCTGCACATAGAACACGATCGCGCCAAGGATACTGGTGATAATGAAAAGAATGACAGATGCAGCAGCGGAATAACCGTAGCTGGGAGATGCAAAGCTCTTGTGGAACATATCATAGATGAAAACAGCAGCTGTTTCGGTATAATTGTTAAGGTTTGCGCCCAGGCGGTACATATACGGAATATCGAACATCTGGAAACCACCGATCATGGAGGTCAGCAGTGTATAAACCATAATGGACTTCAGCAGGGGCAGCGTCACGCGCCAGAAGGTCTGGCGAGAGTTTGCGCCGTCGATCTCAGCAGCCTCAAACAGCGAGCCGTTGATGCCCATGATACCGGACATCAGCATGATCATAGTATTACCGAACCACATCCACACCTGGATAAACATGATGATAATACGGGATGACCATTTCGCAGACGAGAAGAAGATCGCCTCGTCAATCAAGCCTTTGTTCAGCAAAATGGAGTTGGCTGCAGAATACTGAGAGTCAGACAGCAAGCAAAGGAACAAACCGGCTACAGATGCAGCGGTGATGATGTTTGGCATATACATAACGACTTTGAAGAAGCCTTTGCCGGGCATCTTAATACGCATATCTGTAAACCAGACAGCAAGCAAAAGGGAAAGAGCAATCTGGGGGATAAAGTTACCGCCCCAAATGATAACGGTGTTCTGCATGCAACGCACAAAGCGCTCGTGGATACCAGCAGACTTAAAATCAGAACCACCGAAAAGGATCGTCTTGAAGTTATCAAGACCAACGAAACAATCGATAGAAGTACCGGCTGCGTCAAGCTTTGCGCCAGTACCATTGCCATGGAACGCCAGGATAAAGGTTTCAATCAGCGGCCAGAGCATAAAGATAAAGTACACGATAAAGAACGGCGCCACAAATATGTAGCCGTACTTCGCATAACTGACAGATTTAATCCGTCGCTGTGCAGCAGTAGCCATTCAGCACACCCTTTCGGAAAGAAAATTAGCAAGTACAGTGCCCAGATAAAATATACGCCTATAGGGCTTTCGCCCTATAGGCACATATTCGGTTATGCTATTCAGGCATTATTCAATTGTATTTGTTGAACAGTCTGAGTCCGGGAAATCCGTAAGGGAATTACTCTACGGTGATACCCTCGATTGCAGCAGCCTTCTTCTTGAACTCGGTGATCATCTCATCGTAGCTGCCGTAGCCCTTCTCGCCCTTAACATAGCTCTCAATAGACTTGTTGAAAGCGTCCTTGATCTGTGCATCGTATGCAGTGATCTTGCCGTCCATGTCGATCTTAGAAGCAGAATCGTACAGAACAGCGAACTGGTCAGCACCACCCAGCATCTCGTTCTTGTTGGACTTGTCGTCAACAATCTTCTTCATAACGGTAGGATTGTTCACGAACTCGCCCTTGAACAGTGCGTACTCCTCCATGCTCTTCTCGTCAACGGTGAAGTAGTTCACGAAATCGTGAGCTGCAGAACCGGTGTTGCACTTAGGAGATACTGCCAGCCAAGAACCGCCCCAAGCCCAGAAGGAAGGACCTGCGCAGATGTCGTACTTGCCGTACAGATCAGGATTCTTAGGAACATCATCAGAAGAGTCTTCGGGAGTGCCCTTGTCATCCATGCCGCCGGAAACGGTCTCGAGCATACCGCCCTTACCGAGGCACCATGTGCAGAAGAAGTAACCCAGAGTCTTGCCCTCAGGTCCAATGGTGTTCCAACCATCAGTCCACTGGCCTTCCTTGGTTACATAGCCGTTATCCCACAGCTCCTTAGCGATCTTTGCGTAGTCCTCGCAGTACTTGTCAACAACCAGCTTGTCGTCGGAATCAACCCAAGCCTGCGTTCTGTTGTAGGAGTAAACCTGCCACAGACCACCCAGAGTATCAACAACTGCGCACTTGCCGTTGGAAGCGTCCTTAACGGTCTTTGCGGTTGCCAGCAGAGTATCCCAATCCTTTACCTTCTCCTGCATCTCAGCAGCGGACTTAACGCCCAGGTACTGCTCAGCCAGATCGGTTCTGTAAACATAAGCACCGGGAGTTGCCTGCCAGGAAACGCCCTTCAGCACGCCGTTAGCGTTTGTACCGGTAGCCAGGGTGTATGCATAGTTGCCCTTGAAATCATCAGCCTTGAAGCCGAGGTCGGTGATAGGAGCGGTGTAGTCATCGTTGTCGATGTACTCGAGAATCCAGTCAGCCTCGAGAACGAACAGGTCAACGTCCTTGTCGCCTGCGAAGTAGGTGACATACTGCTCACGAGCCTCCTGGCCCTTGGAACCAACGTTGACGTACTCAACGGTAACATCGCCGTACTTACCAGTGGTATCGGTGAAGTTCTCGATCATCTTGGTGATATCATCAGGGGTCCAGCAGAGGATGGACAGGGTCTTGTCATCATCCTTAAACTTGTTGACAGCGGCCTCGTCAGCCTTGGAGCTGTCGTCAGCCTTGGAGCTGTCGTCAGTCTGAGAGCTGCTGTCTGCGGGCTTGGAGCTGTTGTCTGCGGGCTTGGAGTCGTCCTCACAGGCAACGAAAGCGGTAGAAGCAATTGCCAGAGTAGCGACCAATGCCAGGGTCTTCTTGAGCTTGTTCATAGTAGTTTCCTCCTTAATTTTGCTGCGAGCATATTGCTGCGTGTCGCAGCTTTGAAATGTTGCCGTTTCGGAATGAATACGGCAGTGTATTTCGCTGCGTGTTCCGCAGCACCGACCAACTCGTTTCTTTCGTGTCGATCGGTTATCAAAACAGGCGATTGCGGTTTGCCGTCGGGTGTCAGGCTCCCTACAGCGCACTTTTACCGCCATGTTTTCATACTACAAATATACACGAATTGCCCCAAAAAGTCAATCCGAAAAACCGGATTGTCACCATATTTGTGAGTTATATACAAGGATTTTCAATGTATTTTTGTTTCTGTGTCTATTTCATACAATTCAAAAGCGGATTTTATTGCATTTTCTCCCAAAAAGGTTACAAATCGGTAACGAAAATTCAGGCGGGATTCATGCCCATCTGCGGATTTTTCTTGCATTTTATGCGCTTTTCATGTATGATATATCATATATTGACGAGAAAGGAGTTTGCATATGCCACATTATCCCTTCCATGAGCGTCCCGATATGCTTGTATTCACCTGCATCCATGTACTGGAGGAAGGCGCACCGGTTACCACGGTCTGCCACCACTTTGACGATAACGCGTGGGAATTTCTCTGCAACTGCTCCCACAACGATGAGGACGCGCTGGTGATCAGCATTGGCGAATTGTGCGGGCATGATCCTTCCCTTGCTCTGCTGTGCGATCTGCCTGTAGGCGGTGCAGCCGTGCGCAAAAGCAAAGCACACGCATGGGAATACGGCCGCATCGAGGGTGAAAAATTCTACCCTGCCGCCGAATCGCGTATGAACTGAGTGTCGGTGGTTGCAGCGGTGGTTGTCTGCGATGTTACATACAGGTGATTTGCCAGTACATTTTCAACATATGCGCCGTTCATGCCGTCCACATACAGCACCTCATACAGATGCGTATAGTATTGTATGACGGTGCGCAACTCCAGAATACCATCTGCCAGCGCCTCGGTCATATCCGGTATCCGCATCAGTTCTTCCTTTGTCACAAGATTCAGGTCATATCTGCCTGCTGTAACGGTGATTTTGGTTTCCGTTGCGGCGGGCATTGTTGTTGTAACGGTCACAATGGGCGGCAGCTCGTTTGCAATGTAGAATTCTTCCATGATTCGTTCCATCAGCCGCTCACCAACACCGTTGACCACAAGCAGGTCACTGCGCCGCTGAAATCCGCCCCGCTGTGTACGGGCATTCAGAATCCTATTCGCCAATGCCGGCCCGATGCCATCTACGCGCATGAGGTCGTCTGCGGTTGCAAGATTCAGATCATAGCACAATGTTGTGGTGACAGACAGGATGCTGGTGGTTTCGGATTCAGTATGCGTCGCCTGTGTAGAATCCGTCAGAGTGTGGCTAACATTCACTTCCGATTCTGCCGGCCGATCGTAATGCACGGCGGCATAGAGCAGCACCCCAACAATCAGTAGAGAGAGCGCAACCCCCGGAACAAGCTGCGCCGCTGATACCTTGCATCGGTTCATAAGGTCACACCTTTATAGATTATCCTTCACTTCCGTACAATACGGCTGCTGTGCGGCGTGGCTGCGACATCATCCCCGCCTGGCTTTGAAGCCAGATCCAGTACGGGGATATCCTTAGGCAGCAGTGCCAGCTGCTCCGCCCCCAGAACACGACAGGGCACGGTATTCACGATGAGCTCCGCCTTTGGCAAAATCGCCTCCAACCGAGAAAAATCAACACCGTGGCAACCGTTCACTTCGCTCCGCCCAATGCGCCCAGAGGAAACCGCGTTCTGTGCCGGCATCAGTCACGCCAACGGCGGCGAAACGCCAGGCAGGTAACGCCCTCTGCCTTTTTAAACTGCTTGGAGAAATAGCTCTGGTCGTTAAAGCCGCACATTGCAGAGATCTCCTCCACTGACTTGTCCGTAAAGCGCAGCAGACGCTTTGCATAGTTGATACGCAGCCCGATGATATGCTGAAAAATCGTTTCGCTGTAGGCTCGTTTAAATTCCCGCGTAAGATAGTATTTGCTGATATAGAAACGGTGCGACAGATCATCCAGACTGATATCGGTGGTAAAATTGGCGTCGATAAATGCCAGAATCGTCTTCAGTTTTGCCTGCAGCGCGGTATCGTCATCCTCGCTGATGCTGTTGACGGTCAGCAGCATGGTTAGCAAATTGGCAAGCAACCCCGATGTGAGGATCTCCGTATCCGCATAGGTTTCGGCGTTCAGGCGCAGCAGCTCCTGCACATTGGCGATCAGCTTCGCCTGACTGATGGGATGAAACACGGGAGGCATCTGCATGGTAAACAGCTTATAATACTCCTCGGTGGTACAGCCATTGAAATGCACCCACATCAGCTCCCACGGCTCGTTGGGATTCGAATGGTACACATGCGGTGCCCGGCAATCAATAAAGAAACAGTCGCCTGCCTGTAGCTGCATACTCTGGCCGTTGTACACCAGCGTGCCCTTGCCATCTATTACAATGGCGAACAAAAACGATTGCAGATTCTGGCGGCTGGTGTGATGATTGCTGCTTGCGCGCAGATGGCCGCACTCCTGCAGATAGAAAAAGGTGCGCCGCGCCACCGCACTGGGCGTTTTCATGACGCGGTTATCCAATAGATTGCTGTGTGTTTCCGTTGCTGTCTGGGACATACCGTCCTCCTTTGATCGTTTCAATTAAGCACTGTGCAAAAACGCTTTGGCAAAATCACAAACGCCGATATCCGGCGTTTTTCTTGCTGTAAATCTATTATACATGATTTTTTCGGAAGTTTCAAGTGCCTTTTGGTAGAATATTGCCGTTTCTTTTTGTGCAATTTCACAACGCCCCCTTTTTTGTATCTGTCCAATGCACCGTCTGCCATGCAGAATTTACACGCCCTTAACAATTCTTTACCGGATTTTTACAGCTTTTTTACTTCTTTCGTGCTATAATGAGGGCGAAAACCGAATCGGAAAGGAGCACTGTGCAGAATATGTCACTGCTTGATTTTCTCAGCCAGTTGCTGCATAACCCCATGCTGCTTGCCTCTACCCTGCTGATTCTCGGCGTGATCCTGGTCAACGGCTGGACGGATGCCCCCAACGCCATTGCCACCTGTGTTTCCACCAGAGCCATCGGTGTACGCCAAGCGATCATCATGGCAGCCATTTTCAACTTCCTCGGTGTGTTCGTCATGTCGGCTATCAACAGCAAGGTCGCCTACACCATCTACAACATGGTGGATTTTGGCAACGACCCCAAAACCGCGCTCATTGCGCTGTGTGCGGCAATGGCAGCCATCGTGATATGGGCAACTGCCGCATGGTATTTCGGCATCCCCACCAGTGAGAGCCACGCACTGATCGCAGGTATTTCCGGCGCCGCCATTGCTATTCAAAACAGCATGAAAGGCATCAACGGCGCCGAGTGGCGAAAGGTGTTATGGGGCATCGTACTCTCCACCGCACTGGGCTTTCTCATGGGATTCGTTGTGGCAAAGATCATCACAGGCATCTGCCGTGACAAAAACCGCCTGAAAACCGAGAAATTCTTCTCCGGCGGTCAGATCGCCGGCGGCGCGGCGATGGCGTTTATGCACGGTGCGCAGGACGGTCAGAAATTCATGGCGATTTTTCTGTTGGGCGCTGCGCTATCCAACGGCAATGCGGGCGCAACGGATTTTGATATTCCCATATGGCTAATGGTAATCTGCTCGCTGGTGATGGGCCTGGGAACATCCATCGGCGGCTACCGCATCATCAAATCCGTGGGCATGGATATGGTCAAGCTGAAGCCCTATCAGGGCTTTGCCGCAGATCTCTCCTCCTCGCTCTGCCTGCTGATCTCCTCGGTAACGGGTATTCCTGTCAGCACTACCCATACCAAGACCACTGCCATTATGGGCGTCGGGGCGGCAAAGCGCATCAGCAATGTCAACTGGACGGTCGTCAAAGATCTCGTTCTCACATGGGTCTGCACCTTCCCTGGATGCGGCATTCTGGGTTTTCTCATGGCAAAGCTGTTTCTGATTATGTTCGCGTAAGGAGTATTCAATATGGCTAAGGTAAAACGAAACGATTATTTTGCATTGCTGACCGAGCAGGCAGCATTCTGTGTGCAGGCAGCCCAACTGCTGGAACATTCCATCGAGCAGTTTGATGCCATTCAGACCAATACAGTACATCAGCAGATGCATACCATTGAACACAACGCAGATCTGCTGCATCATGACATTCTCAAACGGCTCTACACCGAGTTCATCACGCCCATCGACCAAGACGATATCCTGCGCCTTGTGCAGATCATTGACGATGTGACCGATGCGCTGGACGAAGTGACCATGGACTTTTCTATGTACAATATCCGTACGCTGCCCAAGGGTACAGATACCTTTGCAAAACTGGTCACCACCTGCGTGAAATCACTGCACGCTGCGGTTGCCGAACTGAAAAACTTCAAAAAGCCTGAGCAGCTGCGGGCGCACATCATTGAAATGAACAACGCCGAAGCCGAAGCGGACGCCATTTACACCGATGCCATTCACGCGCTGTTTACCGGCAACAATACCGATGCTGCAACGCTCATCAGCAGCCATAAGGTGCTTGACAGCCTTGAAAACTGCTGCGACCTCTGCGAACACGCAGCCGATGTCATTGAACAAATCATCATTGGCAACACCTGAGCATCGCTACGCATTACGCATATAATCGCAAAGCCGCACAAAGGGGTCTCTCCTCTGTGCGGCTATTTTGATATGCAAGCAGCATTGTCTTAATAATTGCCCGAGGTATCTGCTAGTACGGCAAAGGCAATATCATAGTATCTGACCGTTCCGTCATCGTTGATATGTGCGCAGGTTGCCCTGACAGTATCATTTGCTTTGACGCCCTTCAGTGCTTCGTTCAACGAATCATAATCCGAAATCTTCACATCGTTCATCTTTACGATAAAATCACCGGCAACCAGTGCCGTTTCTGCAATCGGCGCGTCCTTATCCAAGGCGGTGATGTACACGCCCACGCCCTGCAATTCCTTAGGCAGCTCCAGACCCGTTGCTCCTGCAACACTGGACGCATCGTAAAACTGAATGCCCACGCGCACTCTGCCGCTGACATACCCGTTCTGAATGATATCCTTGAGAATCGGCAGTGCCTCGTTAATGGTAATGGCAAAACCCAGGCCCTCATAACTGCCGGCGTCAAAGATACTGCTGGAAACATACTTCGACGATGTGATACCAATGACCTGCCCATAGAGATTCACCAGTGCACCGCCCGAATTGCCTGGGCTGATGGCAGCATCGGTCTGAATGCAGTCCATTTCATAGGTATCGGCTTCTGCACGCACCTTGCGGTGCAGCCCCGAAATGATGCCTGTAGAGATCGAGCCGGAAAACCCTGCCGGACAGCCCAGTGCGCAGACCTCCTCGCCCAGCACCGCTTCATCGGAATTGCCGATGGCAGCAGGCTGCAAATCGGTTGCCGCCACTTTCATCACGGCGATATCGGTTTTGGTATCATAGCCCACACAGGTCGCATCATAAACGGTATCATCATACAGCGTGATCGAGAACGAATCACCGTCTTTTACCACATGAGCATTGGTGGCGATATAGCCATCCCTGGTCAGCACAATGCCTGAACCTGTACCCGTGACCACGCCATGTTCGTAGGTATAGATCTGCGCAATGCTCGGCATGACCGTCGCAGCAATGCCCTCAAAGGTGTATCTGCCATCTGCGGTGGTATAATTGGGGTCCGTATTGGGCTTGCTCTGCTGCCCGATGTGTACCTCCACGATCTCCCCTGCAAGATATCCGCCCGATTGCGAACCTTTTTTCAGATCCCACACAATGCAGAACACGCAGAAGCCCACAATCGCCAAAAACATCAGCACAAGCAGGATTTTCGCCCCCACGGAAACGCCGTTTGCGTCAGGCTTTGCAGTTGCAACGGCGGCACCATCCGCTTGCGGCTGATACGGAAACGGCGGCTGTGGCTGCTCCTGCGCCATTGCAGGCTGTGAAGCAACAAACGGTGCACGATTGGTCGCAGGCATCTCCGTCACATCGGAAATATTCTGTACCTCGGGAGTATCCTGTATCTCGGGAGTATCCTGCACCTCGGGGGTATCCTGTACCTCGGGAGTATCCTGTACTTCGGCTGGTGTCGAAGCGTCCTGCTCATTGAAATTGTTCGGTATCTCATTCATGGGAATTACCCTCTCCTTGCTTGGCTTTTGGGGATGTCGCTGCCGCATCCTTTGGTTGCGCGGATTTTGGCTGCTGCAACGGCAGCGACAGCACAAATTCGGTGTATTCATTGGGCACACTTTTCACGGTAACGGTGCCGCTGTGCAGCGCCACAATGCGGCTGACAATAGACAAGCCAAGCCCCACGCCTGTAGTATCTTTGCCGCGGGAGGCATCGGTCTTGTAAAATCGTTCAAAGATATGTGCCATTTCGGTTTCGGTCAGGCCCTCTCCGGTGTTGCGCAGGCGAATGATCGCATGGGTATCGTCGGTATGCACCGCCAGTGACAGTGAACCGCCCACATTCACAAATTTGATAGCATTCTCTGTCAGGTTATAGAACACCTGCTGCATCAGATCGCGGTCCGCCTCGATGTAAGTGGGTGCGGCGGTATCCAGTCCCTCCACCGATAGCTGCTTGGCTTCCGCCTTCTGTTCAAACAGCAGCAGCGTCCGGATCATCAGATCCGTCACTTCCAGCCGCTGAAAATCGGGGGTCAGCGTGCCCTCCTCAAACTTTGAGATGTTCAGCATGGAGTGAATCAACCGTGTCATGCGCTGCACCTCAGAAGAAACTACCTGCAGGTATTCCTTGCTGCGCTCCGGCGGTATGGCACCATCCAGAATCCCGTCCACAAAGCCGCCGATGGTCGTCATGGGGGTTCTCAGCTCATGGGAAACATTGGAAACGAAGCTTTTGCGGCTTCGCTCGTTGCGGTCGATAAACTCCGCCATACGGTTCATGGTTGCCGCAAGATAATCCAGTTCCCCGTCCCCCTGAGGCTGCAACCGCACCGAGAAATCGCCCTTGGCATATGCCTCGGCAGCGTGGGTGATCTGGGTTACAGGCTTGAGCAACTGACGGGTATTGAGATACAGCAACGGTGCTGCCACCAGACCGATGGCAAGCACGGCAATGGTCAGCACAATCAGCAAATTCTGTGAAAACTCCTCCAGTTTGGCAATGGGATACATCAGCATCAAGTAGTAACGGTCGCCGTCGATATCCAAAAATTCCACATAGCGTGCAGTCGATTCCGTTCGCCCCTCGGCAGTTGCGCCAAACTGACAGTACGGCTCCGCATCGGCGCGCATCCGCAGTGTCTCGTTCAGGCGGATCTCACCGTTGGCAAAATCGGAGCGCACCAGACATTCACCCTCTGCATCGAACAGATAGCAGTCGATGTTATATGTCAGCGTATAGTTCTGCAAATCGCTTTGCACCACGCCCAGAGGCAATGTGTCGGTTTCCACACAGCGATTGCGTATGGTGGAAAGCAGCAACTGCGCAGAATCCTCAATCTCCTGCCGCACTTCCTGCTCATAGCGGCGGTTTGCGCTTTCCATTACGGCGATGCCTGCAACAGCGCAGGCAAACATTACAAACACGATGCAAAAGTAAAAGATGCGGCTGTAAACACTTTTCAGCATAGCAGGAATCTCCGTACACCGTGAGCGCAGCGATTACTCATCGCCCTCTGCCACCTGAAACTTGTATCCCACACTCCAGATGGTGCGCAGTTCCCAGCGGTCGGAAACACCCTCAAGCTTTTCACGCAGACGCTTAATATGCACATCAATCGTACGGGAATCGCCGTAATACTCGAAGCCCCACACCTCGTCCAGAAGCTGGTCACGGGTATACACGCGGTTGGGGTGCGAAGCCAGACAAAAGAGCAGTTCCAGTTCCTTGGGCGGCGTGTTGATCACCTTGCCGTCCACCTTCAGTTCGTAGCGTGTCATATTGACAGACAGCTTATCGTACTGCACCTCGCGCACCTCGCTCTCCACGGGGATCTGACCCACGCGGCGGCATACGGCAGCAATACGGGCAACGACCTCCTTGGTGTCAAAGGGCTTGACAATATAGTCGTCAGCACCCAGACCCAGGCCCAATACCTTATCAAAGGTTTCGGATTTGGCAGTAATCATAATAATGGGCGCATTGGATTTTTTTCGGATCTCACGGCAGACCTGCCAACCGTCTATTCCGGGCAGCATCACATCCAGCAATACGATATCGGGGCGCAACATATTGAATTTTGCTACCGCCTCTTCCCCGTCATATGCTAAAATGGTGGAGTAGCCCTCCTTTTCCAGATAAACACGCAGCAGTTCACAGATATTGCGGTCATCATCCACGATCAATACTTTGTTCATAGCCATGAGCATTACCCCCATCAGTTTTATTTTCATGTGACTTTTTCAAAAAGCTCCGCCTTGTTGGCAGAATAAATGCAGCTATTCATAATATAGTATATCATAAAATTCCTCGCAAATATGAAATATTCATGAACGGATAATGAAAAAATCATGAAATTCCAAATAAAGCGTATCATGGTGGAGAAAAAGCCAACGAAAACTGCACAAAGCAGTTGTAAATCGTACTGTAATTTTGTGCAGGCATACAAAATACGGAAAAAGATGGAAAAACCCCTTGATTTTTTCTGAAATGATGGTAAAATAAGAATTAGCACTCGGGAGGTTTGAGTGCTAAAAACATATCCTGCCTGCATCCCGCAGGTATGGTGATAGGAACAAGGAGGAAACATTATGACAATCAAACCTTTAGCAGACAGAGTTGTCATCAAAATGACCGAGGCTGAGGAAACCACAAAGGGCGGCATCATTCTGACCGCTGCTGCACAGGAAAAGCCCCAGGTTGCAGAAGTCGTAGCAGTTGGCCCCGGCGGCGTTGTAGACGGCAAGGAAGTGACAATGTACCTCAAGGTTGGCGATAAGGTGCTGCTTTCCAAGTACGCAGGCACTGAGGTCAAACTCGATGGCGAGCAGTATACCATTCTCAAGCAGTCCGATATTCTCGCGATTGTTGAGTAAGACCTGATTTTCGCTTTTTCGCTTTTTCGCTTTTTCGTAACCTACCATTTTCGATATAAAGGAGTGTATTTCATTATGGCAAAGGATCTTAAGTACGGCGAGGACGCCAGAAAAGCACTGCAGGCAGGTATTGATAAGCTTGCCGATACCGTGAAGATCACACTGGGCCCCAAGGGCAGAAATGTGGTTCTGGATAAGAAGTTCGGTGCACCGCTTATCACCAACGACGGTGTAACCATCGCCAAGGAAATCGAACTGGAAGATGCCTTCGAGAACATGGGCGCACAGCTTGTGAAGGAGGTTTCCATCAAAACCAATGATGCAGCGGGTGACGGTACTACCACCGCAACACTGCTTGCACAGGCAATCATCCGCGAGGGTATGAAGAACATCGCAGCAGGCGCAAATCCCATGATTCTGAAAAAGGGTCTGGATGCAGCCGTAAAGACTGCCGTTGCTTCCATTCAGGCAAATTCCAAAACCGTTGACGGCAGCGCAGATATCGCCCGTGTTGCTACCGTTTCTTCCGCTGACGAGAAGATCGGCGCACTGATTGCCGAGGCAATGGAGAAGGTCTCCAAGGATGGCGTGATTACCATTGAGGAATCCAAGACTGCGGAAACCTACACCGAGGTTGTTGAGGGTATGCAGTTCGACCGTGGTTATGTCAGCCCCTACATGGTCACCGATACCGATAAGATGGAAGCTGTCTACGACGATGCCTTCCTGCTGATTACCGATAAGAAGATCTCCACGATTCAGGAGCTGCTGCCTCTGCTGGAGCAGGTGGTGCAGACCGGCAAGAAGCTGGTAATCATCGCAGAGGATATTGAGGGCGAAGCCCTTACCACGCTGATCCTGAACAATCTGCGCGGCACGTTCAAGTGCGTTGGTGTCAAGGCTCCTGGCTTTGGCGACAGACGCAAGGAGATGCTCAAGGATATTGCCATTCTCACCGGCGGCGAGGTCATTACCTCTGAACTGGGCCTGGAGTTGAAGGATACCCAGATCACACAGCTTGGCCGTGCCCGTCAGGTTGTCATCCAAAAAGAGAACACCATCATCGTGGACGGCGCAGGCGCATCGGATGCCATCGCCGCAAGAGTTGCACAGATCCGTTCCGAGATCAACAACGCAACCTCCGATTTCGACCGCGAGAAGCTGCAGGAGCGTCTTGCAAAGCTGGTTGGCGGCGTAGCAGTCATCAAGGTCGGTGCCCCTACCGAGATCGAGATGAAGGAAAAGAAGCTGCGTGTTGAAGATGCTCTGGCTGCAACCAAGGCAGCTGTTGAGGAAGGCATCGTTGCAGGCGGCGGCGTTGCACTGCTGAACGCAACAAAAGCTGTTTCCGAACTGATCACAGGTCTTGCAGGCGATGAAAAGACCGGTGCAACCATTATTCTGCGCGCACTGGAGGAGCCGATTCGTCAGATCGCTGCAAACGCAGGTCTGGAAGGCTCTGTCATCATCGAGAATATTCGCCGTGCAGATAAGGTCGGCTACGGCTTTGATGCTTACAACGAAGCCTATGTGGATATGCTCACCGCAGGTATCGTGGATCCCACCAAGGTCACCCGTTCCGCACTGGAGAATGCAGCTTCGGTTGCAGCGATGGTGCTGACCACCGAAAGCCTTGTCACCGATATCAAGGAGCCTGCTCCTGCTGCACCTGCAATGCCCGGCGGCGGCATGGATTATTGATTCCGCAAAAGTTTATAAACAAGAAGCGGTACTCCCTCAGCTTGAGGGGGCACCGCTTTTTTTGATATTCGCATGAGCGCCTTTGGAAACATATTCCCGCAACATCAGGCGTCATGTTCGTCCGTATTGGATGCAGTATCTTCGGGGTCATCAATGCGGAATCCATAGCTGCGGTCAAAGGGATCGCCATCCTCATCATCGCCCAGAATACTGGAGTAATTTGCATCCTGCAGGGCATCGGGGTCGGCAACGGCAGATTCGTCGATCTCCACTTTTTTCAGTGCGCGGCGTTTGCGGTAATCCACGACGAACACCACAGCCAGCGCAATCAGCAGCATTGCACTGACGGCGATCATCACAGGCACCACAGGAAAATTCGTCTGCTTGAACTTCACATCATAGGTTTTGGCATAGGTTTTTGCCACAGAGGAAGAATGCCCGCGCAGCACAAAGTTCTCCATCACATAGGGCGTCACCTCCTGGGTCTCCTCATCTTCCTCGATCAGATAGCCAAACGCGTAATTGCCAATGCTTGTAACGGTTTCAGGCACTGTTACATCGGTAATGCCGCTGCAGCCCGTAAAGGCGTAATCGCCGATGGTTTTCACCGCCGCAGGAATGGTCAGAGCATCCATTGCTTCACAGCAGTAGAATGCGTACTCACCAATGCTTGTGATCTGTTCGGGAATCGTGATCTTAAGCTGCGGGCAGTCGGCAAACAGGCTGTTGTCAATCACGGTTACGGCATCGGGGATATTCACAGTGGTCAGCGAAAGGCAATCGGAAAAAGCGCCTTCGTTGATGGCACTGACCGACGCAGGCAACCTGACCTCAGTCAGGGATGCATTGCCAGAGAAAGCGTAGTAGCTCACCGTTTCAACGGTATCCGGTACAGTATAGCTTGTTTCGGTTTTACCGGCAGGATACAGAATCAGTTCGGTACAGTCGGCATTCATCAGCACGCCATCCTCCGTAGAGCAGTAGGCGGTATTGTCTTTTGCAACAGTAATATCCGTCAGCGAGGAGCAGGCAAGCATTGCAAGGGGGGCGATCTTTGTGACGGATGCGGGAATGGTAATCTCTTTCATCACATAACACCCGACAAACGCCAGCGTATCAATGGTTTGCAGCTTTTCGTTCAGCTCCACATTTTCCAAAGAAAAATCATAGTAGAAGCAATAGCCGGGCAGCGTTACCAGATTCTCCGGCAGCGCAATCTCTTTCAGACCGAAACAGTACGCGAAGCAATATAAGCCCATTTGGGTGATGCTGTCAGGCAGAATGACTTCCTCCAGCGTATTGCAATTGTAAAATGCGGCATCGCCCAGAGAAGTGACCGTATCCGGCAACTTCACCGATTTCAGCGCGGTGCAATTGGTAAAGGCGTTCACGCCAATGGTTTCGATGGGTGCATCCAATGTGAGCGTTGCAAGCTTTGAACAGTTTGCAAAGGCTTCATCGGCAATGGCAACAATGGGGTACCCCATAAAATCCTTCGGGATATGCATCTGCACGGTGCTTTCTGCACAGTCAATGATCTCCACACCCGTGTCTACCTTGCGGTAGGTCAGCACTTCATCAGTCATCAGATCATCGTCATCATCCTCTGCAAACACCGGCACAGCAGGCACGGCAGCGGCACTCAGCAGCAGAGCACCTGCGGTCAGGAGTACAGAAAATCTACGCAGTTTCATGTTTTATTTCCCTCCGTTCTTGGAATTGGTACGATTCTTTTTTGCAACCGGCTTACCCTTATCCGGACCTGCGGCAATGCGCACAACATTGCGGCGATGCCTCACCACAATGATGATAACGGCGGCGATCATCGCAACTGCCACACAAATGCCGACAATCCAACCAACTTTGGAGTTGCTGCGGTATGATATATCAGATTTTTTGGCGTATGCAATGCCCTCCGAACCGACTTGCACATTCATACGGAACCGTTTCAGCTTCTGCACCTGCTGGGTTGTGGTATCGAAATCAAAGCCAAAAGCATAATCGCCAATCTTTGTCACGCTTGCAGGCACTGTCACCTCTCGCAGAGCAGTGCAGCCTGTAAAGCAATACGCCCCGATGCTTGTGCAGCTTCTTGGAATCGTGATCTCTTTCAGTGCGCTACAGAGTGTAAATGCGGCAGCCGGCAGCTCCGATACAGCATCGCTCATGGAAACGGTTTCCAATGCGGTGCAGCTGTAAAATGCCTCCTCGCCGATGGTAACAGCATTGTTCAGATCAATATGTTTCAGATGTTTGGCACCCACAAATGCCCAGCCGTCCACAGTCGTCGCACTGTCGGGCAGTGTATAGCTTTCGCCTTGCTTGTCGGCAGGATATTTGATCAGCCTTGTTTGCACCTGATTGTACAATACGCCCTCTACACTGGTGTAACAGGGATTGTCAGACGCCACACAGATTTCCTGCAGCGCGTCACAGCCATCGAACACATAATCACCCAGTGTTTGCAGCGCGTTCGGAATGGTCACAGTGGTGATGCGACTCCAACCGTAAAAAGCCAACTCGCCCACTTCGGTCAGGGTATCGGGCAGCAACAACGCATCCATATTCTGCCCGGATGCATAAAACGCCTCTGCCTCAATCGTTTCAAGGGCAGCAGGCAATGTCAGGTCCGTAAGTGCGTAGCACTGCGCAAAGCAGGAATCCGGTATGGTTGTGATACCATCGGGGATATCCACCGCTTTCAACGATGCGCACTGATAAAACGCGCTCTCACCAATGGTCGTCAGTCCCTCAGGCAGATCAATACGCTGCAACGCCTCGCAGCAATAAAACGCGCCTGCCCCGATCTCTGTGACAGTATCCGGCAGCGTAACCGCTGTCAGCCCCTTGACCTCATAGAACGCGCCCTCGCCAATGCCAATGACAGGCTGATTGTCCAATATCTCAGGAATCACCAAATCGCCTTGCAGTGCTTTCTGGCATTCGGTGATGATCACCCCGCCGCCCTCAGCATAACCAAATGTAATGTAGGAATCATTGACGGTATACATACCCATATCATCGTATTCCAACACCGGCGTTTCAGAGGTTTCATCGGCGTAACACGGCACGGCAAGCAGCAGTGCCGTCATCGGCAGCACCGCTGCATATCGAGCAAATTTCTGTTGCATATCAGCAGCCCTTTACTTTTTTCTTGCCCAGAGAATGCCGCCGACAATCACACCGATGAGCAGCACCCCGCAGGCAATGATCCCGATGATACGACCCATGCCCATGTGGTTACCCGTCTGGGCGGTGGTGACGGTAGTAGTCGTATTCTGATGGGAATTTGCGGAAGTAGAGGTTGATGGGCTCTCCACGGGCACAAACTGAAAGTTGTTGCCGTTTTCCTTATCTGAGGCATACATCTGCGCAACGGTACCTTCCACGCCGTGAATGATGAAATCCGTATTGGCATATAGCTGCCCCTGCTGATCCATCAGCCAGCCGAACGCCGAAAAATCAATAGAAGTAACCGTTTCAGGAATGGTCACTTCCTTCATGGGCGTACCGGCAAAGGCGGCTTGTCCAATGGTGGTACACTTGCTGGGAATGGTAAACTCCGCAATGGCAGTGCCTGCAAAAGCCGCATCGCCGATCTCGGCCAGCGTATCGGGCACGATCACATCATCCAGCACCTTGCAGCGGTAAAACAGAAAATCACTAATCGTTTTCACCTTATCGGGCACAATCACATGATTGAGCTGCGGACACTCTGCAAATGCCCATGAGCCAATGTTTGTCAATGTATCAGGCAATGTGATTTTTTCTAGCGTAGGGCTGTAACCGAATGCCACATACCCGATATCGGTCACGCCATCTGGCACAGTGATTTCTGTTTCCTTTCTGCCGATGGGATACCGCACCAGATAGCTGCGCTTTTCTGCATACAGCACACCGTCTACACTCTCAAAATACGGATTGCCCTCGGCAACATAGTAATTGGAAAGCTGTGTGCAGCCTGCAAAGGTGGCATTGCCAAGCCCCATCAGCGTAGAAGGCAAAGTGACATCCACAAGCCACTGGCACTGTGTCAGCAATGTATCGCCCAGCGCGACTACATCGTAACCGTCCAGTGTTTCCGGCAGCACCAGAGAGGTCTGATATTCGCCGCTGTATTTCTCGATGCAGGCAGCCTTTTCGGTTTTATTGCTTGCACCCACCATCAGGCTATAGGTGTAATCGCCGCACTCGTATGTGTCAAATTCCAGCTCGCTGTCCTCATCAGCGGCAACCGGCATGGCAGATACGCACAGCAGCATGGCGGCGCACAGCCCGCCGATCGATTTCAGAATATCCCGTAATTTCATAAACATTCCTCCTTGTGATGACTGAAAAGGGGTGAAAACAGGGTACAGCATATACCGCATACCCGATGTTTCCACCCCAAACAGACACAGCACTCCCCAATGCTGTACCGCAAAGATTTTTCCATAATGGGCTTTGTTGGATAAGACACACCACCGATTCAGGATGGTGTGGTTTCCCTTTACGAAAGCACTTTTGTATTATACCATATATGGGGAGAAATTGCAAGTCTTTTTTAGATTTCCTCCCGCAGCATCTCCGCCTGCTTTGCCACTGCATCATCGTCATAAGTAAAGGCAAACATCCGGTAGCCGTTGATCACAACCGTTTCGCCCAGCATACTGAGCCTTGGGGTGTGCAGCCCATAATTCATATGCACATGACCGTGGATGAAATACTTCGGGGCATATTGCGCAAGCAGTGCACGAAATGCCTGAAACCCCTGATGGCAAATATCCTCCCCTGCGTGGAAACCGGCAGCCGGTGCATGGGTCAGCAGAATATCAAAGCCCTTGTGCTTTCTTAGCTTCCACCATAGCTTACGGATCCTGCGCTGCATCTCCTTTTCGGAATACTGATGGGTGCCGGGACGGTATCGCATACTACCGCCCAGCCCCAAAATGCGCACGCCCTCATGCACATAGATGTCATCCTCAATGCAAAAGCACCCCTCCGGCGGATATTCGGCATATTTTTCATCGTGATTCCCGTGCACATACAGCACAGGCACATTGGCAAAGGTCTCAATAAAGGAAAGATAATGGGGTGACAGATCCCCGCAGGAAAGAATGAGATCATAACCTCGCAGCTTACCCGGCTGATAATAATCCCACAGACTCTTTGCTTCCACATCGGACAAAACCAAAATTTTCATCGTCTGCTGCCATTTCCTTTCAACTCGTATGCAGCCCGTGGTCGCGGACAAAGTCACGGTATTCTTCCTTCAGCGCATCGGCTTCCGGCAAGCTGCCAATGACATTATCCAGCAGCCAGTCTGCCCCGATGATTTCATGGGGCATCAACTGTCGGCCATCCTCAGCAATGCAGGAGCCATCCTGTGTATACAGCCTGCCCGTGAACGGATGAAAGCGGTTTGCCGCGATATCATCGCGCATTTGCTGCACCAGACGCTTTGTGCCCGCAGGCAGATGCGTAGAACAGACAATGTCGATTGCCTCAGCAGAGATACCCCAGTAGTACATCAGCGCGTGGGCACCAAGATCGTTGGCGTCATTTTTCCACGCGCCAATGAGGATCGAGTGTACCAGTTCTTCGTACAGTCTGCCCCAGTTCCATACGGGTGCCGCCAATCGGAAAGAAATATCACCGCACAGACCGTACAGGCCAAAATCGGTATCATCGGCAAGAGGTGCGTTGATGTCGCGATTGGAAATAAGATCGATGCCCTTTTCGCGGAAATAGGCATAGGGGTCATGATCCTGCAAACTCGACCAGTCCAGATACACTCTTGCACGGGGGTTGACCATCTGCACACCCAGCGCAAAGGCATTTACCGAGGCAGGCGTACCCAGCACGGGATAATCCGCAATATAGCCCACCCGTTCGCTTTCGGTCAACGCACCGGCAATGATACCTGCAAGAAATTTCGCCTCATAAATACGCAGATAGTAGGTGCGAAGCTGCCGATACGAGGTGTTCATGGAGCAGTTGATGAAAATCACCTCTGGATATGCAAGGGTCATGCGCATACTCACGGCATGGTATTCAGGGGCTGTGGTAAAGATGACCTTGCAGCCATCGGTCACCGCCGCCTGAATCACAGTTTCTGCAGCCTCGGCAGTGGCAATCAGCGGCACTGTTTCAATGCGCTCGCCGAACACATCCTGTATATAGCGGCGGCCGATCTCATGGTTGTAGCTCCAACTGGAGATCTGCGGATCCTTTGGATACAAAAATGCGATCTTCAACGGCGTGCTGCTCAACGGCAGAATCTTCATAAGCGCAACCTTGCGTGAGCCCTCCGTGGGCGAAAGAATATGGGAGGTGTGATAATCCTCTTTCAATACCTGAAACTCCGACCAGATACGGTCAATGCGGCGTTTCAGCTCAGCAGAGGAAAGAGTGCGCAGTGCCTCAAAACCGTAGATTTCTATAAATACAAGAAACGCATCGCCGATACAGGCAGAAAGCCGCTGTCCGTTCCGTGCGCAGTAATGCTCGGAGAAAACGGCATACAAAAATCGCACATCTTTGCGCAGGTCAGCATCCCACGGCTGATATTCCGCGTCCTCGTTCTCTTTGGGTGCAACAGCTTCGCAAAGGCGCGGAAAAGCCCCCGCCTGCGACATCTGGATCTCATAAATGCCTGCCACGCGATAAAAATCCACAAACTCATAGTATACGATATTTTCCGTACTTTCGGTGCGCTTTGGCAGAATACGAGTCACATTGGCATCAATGCTCACTGCCCCGAAATATGCTGAAACACTGACGCGCTTGTTGCCCTCAATCACATAAAACCGCTGCATATATTCCAGCACTGTGATAGGCTCTTGCACGCCGTTTTCATGCACATCATCGCAAAGCGCAATCCATTTGGCGGCAAACTCCGTGTCGATCTCCAGCAGTGGCATAAAATTCGAGGCGAATGCATTGGTACGCTCTGCCGTAACCGTGCCTGCAATCATGGTAATGGGGATTTCAATCTGTCCCATGGGAATGCGCCCGTCCTCATCCTGAGAGGGCAACAGCTCCTCCAATGCAGGCAGATAAGGGTATGCGCCCCCTGCCAAGGCCTGCCGATAGCATTTTTCACCAAGCTTCTGCGCTTTCTGATAATCCTGATAAGGCATAGTCTGTCACTGCTCCTTTCGATTAAGAGGTTCCGCTTACTAGCTTACTATTATTATACCACACACCGCCGCCGAAAGTCAACGAACAGCGTAAAAGTATCCCACAGTGATAGGCGTGCACCTTCGGTACATTTGTATAGAATGCTGCCCCATACCTCGCCAAAGGGATCTTATCTCTTGGGAAACCCACGCCAAAAAGCGGTACCCCCTCGTTCAGAGGAGGTACCGCTTTTTGAAATGCAGGAGGTCCGGCGGAATACGATTCCTCCGGCAGGGGCGCGGGGACGGCGTCCCCACACAGAAGTATCGGATAGATTGCACCTCGGTTACCGTGGGATGCGCCTGCGCGATTAGTCCACCTTCGGCAATTTGCTCAGCGCAGCAGCGATTTCTTCATCGGTGGGGATATAATCCGTGAGGGTACCGTTATTGTGCTTTTCGTATGCGACCATATCGAAGTAGCCGGTACCTGTCAGACCGAATACGATGGTTTTTTCCTCGCCGGTTTCCTTGCACTTGATTGCTTCGTCCATTGCCACGCGGATGGCATGGGAGCTTTCAGGTGCAGGCAGGATGCCCTCAACACGAGCAAATTCCACCGCAGCCTGGAACACTTCTGTCTGCTTGACAGTGGTTGCCTCTAAAATGCCCTGGTCGTACAGTTCGGAGAGCATACTGTTCATGCCATGATAACGCAGACCGCCAGCGTGGTGGGGTGCAGGCATAAAATCGCAGCCGAGGGTATACATCTTTGCCAGCGGGCAGATCATACCCGTATCGCAATAATCGTATGCATACTTGCCCCGTGTAAAAGAGGGGCAGGAGGCAGGCTCCACAGCAATAAAGCGATAGTCCGCTTCACCGCGCAGCTTCTCACCGGCAAAGGGAGCAATCAGACCAGCCAGATTAGAGCCACCGCCGGCGCAGCCGATAATGATATCCGCCTTAACGCCGTACTTATCCAGTGCCGCCTTGGTTTCCAGACCAATGACAGACTGATGCAATGCCACCTGATTCAGCACAGAGCCGAGCACATAGCGGTAGCCCTCCTGAGAAGTTGCACACTCCACCGCCTCGGAAACAGCACAGCCGAGGCTGCCGCCAGTACCGGGATGCGCTGCCAGAATCTTTCTGCCCACAGCAGTGGTCTCAGAGGGAGAGGGCGTCACCGAAGCACCGTAGGTACGCATTACCTCACGACGGAAGGGCTTCTGCTCATAGCTGACCTTTACCATAAACACCTTGCAATCCAGATCAAAGTAGGAGCAAGCCATGGAAAGTGCCGTGCCCCACTGACCGGCACCGGTTTCGGTCGTAACGCCCTTCAGGCCCTGCTTTTTGGCGTAGTAAGCCTGTGCAATAGCAGAATTGAGCTTATGGCTGCCCGAAGTGTTGTTGCCCTCGAACTTGTAGTAGATCTTTGCAGGAGTGCCCAGATGTTTCTCCAGACAGTAGGCACGCACCAGTGGCGCAGGACGATACATCTTGTAAAAACTGCGGATGCCCTCGGGAATCGGGATATACGCATCGGTAGTATTCAGTTCCTGCTCGGCAAGCTCTTTACAGAACACCGCGGAAAGCTCATCAATGGTAGCCGGCTGCAAAGTCTGCGGATTGAGCATGGGTGCCGGCTTCTTCTTCATATCGGCACGCAGATTGTACCATGCAACAGGCATTTCGCTTTCTTCCAGATAAATCTTGTAGGGAATCTCTCTCTCAACGGACATGATAAACGCTCCTTTCAAGCATTGCGGCGATGGCCGCGGTCGATGGGGTCGAGACAACAGGCAAACAAAAAACGCCCATCCTCGACAAACGAAAAATCGTCAAGGACGAGCGATGCTCGCGGTGCCACCTTGATTCACGGCGTGACGCCGTGCACTTTACGGAGTACCAACATACTCCCGATCACTTACGCAGATCATGCGTCGCGGCTTTATCGGCATCTCCACCGACCGCGCCCTCCGCGGGCCATTTGACGACCTGTGTTTTGCGCGGCTCTCACCCGCCCGCGCTCTCTGGATAAGCATAATCGCCTTTATCTCCGCATCAACGGTTTCTGTCTGCATTATAGCACAATGCAGACTGTTTGTCAATAGATTCTTGGAAATTTTTTCGGGTGCAGAGCGGTAAAAGCAGTGCCGCGCCCTTGACAAAACCGGCATTTGGTTGTATACTATATCCTGTATGATTGGGCGATTGTCGCCTGAAATCAAAAAGCGAAAGGACATTGATCGTTATGGAATGGCAAAGTCTGAATACATTGCGTGAGAAATATCTCGCATTTTTTGAAAGCAAACAACACACCCGTATGGAAAGCGCGTCGCTGATCCCGAAAGGAGATAACAGCCTGCTGCTCATCAACTCGGGTATGGCACCGCTGAAAAAATACTTCCTGGGGCAGGCTGTCCCCCCTAATGTGCGCGTTACCACCTGCCAGAAGTGCATCCGCACCCCCGATATCGAACGCGTAGGCAAAACTGCCCGTCACGGCACCTATTTCGAGATGCTGGGCAATTTTTCCTTCGGCGAATATTTTAAGAGAGAAGCCATTACATGGGCATGGGAGTTTCTGACCGGTGTGCTGGAGATCCCCGCAGAAAAGCTGTGGATCACCGTATTTGAAAGCGACGACGAGGCAGAGGAAATCTGGGCAAATGAGATCGGTGTGCCGAGAGACCGCATCATTCGCCTGGGCAAGCAAGATAATTTCTGGGAACATGGCTCCGGCCCCTGCGGTCCCTGTTCCGAGATCCACTTTGATCGTGGCGAAAGCTACGGCCCCCTTGAAAGCTTCGAGCAGGCAAGCGATGCTGACCGCATCATCGAAATCTGGAATCTGGTATTCTCGCAATTTGACAGCGACGGCAAGGGCAACTACACCGAGATGAAGAACAAGAACATTGATACCGGTATGGGCCTTGAGCGTCTGGCTTGCGTGATGCAGGGTGTGGACAACCTCTTTGAGGTAGATACCATTCAGAACATCATGCAGCACATTTGCAAGATCGCAGGCGTGACATATCACGATAACGAAAAGACCGATGTTTCCCTGCGCGTTATTACCGACCATATCCGTTCTACCGTATTTATGGTTGGCGACGGCGTTACACCCGCCAACGAGGGCAGAGGCTATGTGCTGAAGCGTTTGCTGCGCCGTGCGGCACGCCACGGCAAGTTGTTGGGCATCCAGCAGCCGTTCCTGTATCAGGTGGCTGAAACTGTCATTCAGGAAAATGCCAACGCCTACCCCGAATTGATGGAAAAGCGCGAATTGATTACCAAGATCATCCGCCACGAGGAGGAAAGCTTTGCCCGTACTGTTGACCGCGGCACTGAGTTGCTGGAGGTCTGTATGCACGCGCTGCGCCTGACAGGCAAAACCGTCGTTTCGGGCAGAGATGCGTTTACCCTCAGCGATACCTACGGCTTCCCCATCGACCTGACCATTGAAATGGCTGCCGAGAAGGGCTATACCGTGGACGAAGAAGGCTTCCGCGCGCTGATGGAGCAGCAGAAGCAGCGTGCCCGTGCAGACCGTGCCGCCAAGGTCAAGACCTCCTGGGGCGGCGAGGCCGCTGTTCCCAAGGATGTACCGCTGACGGTGTTTAACGGCTATACACAGATGACCTCTGATGCCACCGTGCTTGCAATTCTGGTCAACGGCGCACCTGTGGATTCCATCGCCGAAGGCACCGACGCGGCAATCGTTCTCTCGCAAACACCGTTCTATGCGGAAAGCGGCGGTCAGGTCGGTGATACAGGCGAGATCAGTGGCAACGGCACCTTTGCAGTTGCCGATACACAGAAAGTCGGTAACGGTCACTTCCTGCATATGGGTATGCTGGAACAGGGCACAATGGCTGTTGGCGATACCGTACTTGCCAGTGTAGATGCCAAACGCCGCGGTGCCATTATGCGCAACCATACCGCAGCCCACCTGCTGCAATCGGCACTGCGCGCCGTGCTGGGCGATCATGTTCATCAGGCAGGTCAGCTTGTGAATGCAGAACGCTGCCGATTTGACTTCTCCCATTTCTCGGCAATGACTCCCGTGGAGATAAAAAAGACCGAGGCACTGCTCAACGAAATGATTTTTGCATCCGAGCCCGTTACCATGCAGGAAATGCCCATTGAGGAAGCAAAAAAACTGGGGGCAATGGCATTGTTCGGTGAAAAATACGGTGATGTGGTTCGCGTTGTGACCGCAGGCAGTCGTTCCACCGAGTTCTGCGGCGGTACCCATGTCAGCAATACCGCACAGCTTGGTCTGTGTAAAATCGTTTCCGAAAGCTCTGTGGCAGCAGGCGTGCGCCGTATTGAGCTTGCCACTGCTGAGAATGTTCTGCTGCTGCTGCAAGATGCCGAGCAAACCATTGCGCAGGCTGCAAAGGCGCTGAAGCTTTCCAATACCACCGAACTGCCCGAAAAGTGTGCGGCAATGACCAACGAACTGCGCGAACAGGCAAAGGAGATCGACCGCCTGAACGAGAAGATCGCAGGCAACCAGATGTCTCATATCTTTGATGAGGCAAAGGAGATTAACGGCATCAAGCTGGTTTCCATGATGCTTTCTGATGTCAAGCCCGATGCACTGCGTACACTGGGCGACCGGATCCGTGACAGCGGCAGCGATGTGATTGCACTGCTTGCCGGCGTCAACGACGACAAGGGCAACTTCTACTGCATCTGCTCCAAATCTGCTGTGGAAAAGGGTGCGCACGCTGGCAAGATCATTCAGCATGTGGCAGCCATTACCGGCGGAAAGGGCGGCGGCAGACCCGATTCCGCAATGGGCGGTATCGGCAAGAGCTACATGGTCGATGAGGCTCTGGGTATGTTCGACAAGATCGCCGGAGAATTCTTAAAGGGCTGATGCCTTCACCACACTGAATGATACACAACATATGATAGAGGAGGCGAAAACCGATGCGTGTCACCATCCGCAAGGCAAACCCCCAAGAGGATGCAAAAGCCATTTCCAGGCTGATACGGGATGAATTGCAGGTGCCGGTTTCCGCATCCGGTACGGCGCAGGCACTCACCCGTCTGTGCGTAAATACCCGAAACTGCGTGTTCGTGGCGGCGGTGGATGATGTCGTGGTGGGCTTTCTGCACATTTGCGATTACGACTCTCTGCTGCTAAATGAACCCATGAAGCAAATTCGTTCGTTGGCAGTTGCAACTTCGTATCGCCGCATTGGCATCGGCAAAACGATGCTGCAGCGCGCAGAGCGCTGGGCGACAGAGCATGGCGCGCAAGGCGTGCTTGTGGATTTTAACGAAGCCTTCGCAGATGCCGAATCGTTTTATCGAAGCTGCGGCTATGCGGCAGAGTGCAAGGATACCTTCTGCCGTAAGTTGTTTCCCATCAAACCAAAATATTAAGGCAACACCGCATTAAACCGGCGGTGCAGATGTGCCGCCATGCCGTCAGGCGGGCTTTGCGCGGTGTTGACTGAATGGAAAGGCGGAATACTATATGGATTGTCTGTTTTGTAAAATCATTGCGGGAGAGATCCCCAGCACAAAGGTGTACGAGGACGAGTTTGTATACGCATTCAAGGATATCAGCCCCATTGCGCCGATTCACTACCTGTTCATTCCCAAGCAGCATATCTCGGGTGCGGCTGCCGTAACCGAGGAGAATGCCGAAATCGTAGGCAAGGTTTTCACTGCAATTGCAAAGGTCGCTGCCAGAGAGCATCTTGACAGTGGCTTCCGCGTCATCACCAACAACGGTGCTGACGCCGGTCAGACCGTGCCGCATCTGCACTTTCATCTGCTGGCAGGCACGGAAATGGGTTGGTCTGCCGCAAGCGGCGTGTGAATTCTCTTGGAGAAGAAAGTGCAAGGCACAGTCGCAACGGCTGTGCCTTTGTCGAATGCCCGTGATGTGCGCCTGATAGAATGCTTTGTGCTCTCGTGGATCAGCGGATTGCTGCTGTGTACACTCTGCCACAAGGGCACTGCTTCTTCCGCATGGCTCACAGCAGGCATCGGATTTGGTGTGCTGTTGAACGTCTGTCTGCTCTGCCGTTACGCAAAACGCCGTGTTATTGCCTGTATCCTGGGGGGCACCGCTGCGCTTTGCAGTTGGAACTGCTACACCTTTCTGTACGCAAAGCCATTGCTTGCCCTTGACGGGCAAACTGCATCCGTAGCAGGCGTCATTACGGACAGCACCCCCTACGGTGGCGGCACCGTCCGCTATACGATCAAGCTTTCAGCAAATGGTTTGCCGGCAAATGCCTACTGGTATGCCGCCAATGCAGAAGCGGAAACCGTCCTGCAAATTGGCGATACCATTGGCGGTAATGTGACATTTCTGGCAAGCAATTCAGAATACAACGCACAGCGCAATGTCCTTCTGATCTTGCGGAATGCTGCCTTTGAAAAAACCGGCAGCTCACACATTTATGCGCTGAAGCGCGCAGTGCGCAGCTACCGCGATATCTGTACCGCAAATATCACACAGCATATGCCAAAACAGAATGCGGCACTGCTGCTTGCCATGCTCTTTGGCGATGACCGCGCCCTCGCCGATGATACCGCTGCGACATTATATCGCACGGGTATTGGCCATGTGCTGGCAGTTTCGGGATTACACCTGGTGTTCTTCTGCACGGCACTGCGCTTTGTGTTGCGCCGCCTGCGCCTGGGTGTGCGAACCGTGCTTTGCGGTAATCTCATTGCGATGCTGCTATTTATCATGATTGTAGATTCTGCCGTATCGGTCATGCGTGCCGCAATCATGTTGCTGCTCAATCTGATTGCGCCGATCTTTGGGCGAAAACAGGACGCAGGGCGTTCTCTGTGCATTGCCATGCTGATCTGTACACTGCCCACACCCTATGTGGTGGGTTCGGCATCCTTCTGGCTTTCGGTATCGGGTGTGTTCGGTCTTACGATTCTTGCGCCCTATATGCACTGCCGCAAGCCCGAAAGCAAACCCGCCGTTGCAGCCGCATGGTATGCCATCAGCAGCAAACTTTCCCCGATGGTTTGGGTGTGGCTTGCTGTCCTGCCCGCTGCCGTACTGCTCTGCGGCGAGACCTCACTGCTCTCTGTGATCTCCAATGTGATCTTGCTGCCCCTTTGCACAATGATTCTGGGGCTCGGGTTGATGAGCGTTGCATTCGGTGGGCTGGGCGTGATCTTTCTTCCCCTTGCCAATGTGCTCTGCCGCATCGTGCTGATGCTGGCGCAACTGCTGTCAAAGTTGCCCTATGCATCGCTTGCGGTCGTACATAAAAGCACCAAAATACTGTTGTTATTGGCAGTGTTCATCTTTCTGTTGCTGCGCCTGATGCATCATATTGATCCAAAACGCATTCGAATGGGTATCATGATGGCAGCCGCCGTCTTACTGATACAAATCTCGGTGGTGCGCCTGATCGAAAACCGTACCCTTTCCATTGCGCTGCTTGGCGAATGCGATAAACCTGCCATTGTATGCATCGCCAATGATACCGTCGTGTTGATCGACCAGGGCGGCGACAGCAATCAGGTAAGACTTGCCGCAGAATATCTGGAGGAGAATGGGCGTTACCGCATCACCGCGCTGATCTTGCCCGATCTGCACAACATTGCTGCCTATGAATCCCGTTTGTGCAGCCTGACGGTTGACCATGTATATCTGGGATGTGACACGGGACTGCGCACAGATGCTACCCTATGTGGCTGCGTGCCGGAATCCTATACAGCCGGCATGAACCTGCAAACCCATGATATCACATTGACACTGCCTGCTAACGGATTTTCACTCCAATGGGGCGATACCGCCATATCCGTGCTGAGCGAAAACAGCACACCATCTCAAACGGCTGCCATGGAAATCCGGTTGGGAGACCAGATCCATGTCACCGATGCGGCACAAAATCAGACGCTGTATGACGAAAATCTCCGGCTACGCTTTACCCGTTCGGGTGACTGGAAAGCCGAATACACAGAATAATGCTACGGAAAGGAGTGTGCAATATGCCAAGGCTCAGCGCACAGGATACCCTGCGGGAAATGAGCAGGGAAACTCCGCCATCCTGCTGCTATATCTGCGGCGAGGATGGCGTGACAGCGAACAATCTGCAAAAGCGAATCATAAAAAAGCTGACAGACGGCGATGCGCTCTCGTACACCGTATTTGACGGGCAGGCGCTGGATCTGGACCGCATGGCTGAGACTTGTATGTTCTGCCCGATGTTTCAGCCGTATAATGTCATTATCGTGCGGGATTTCGACCCCGATACGCTGCCGGCTGCCACAGTGGATGCCGCACTGGAACTGTGGAAAAATCTGCCGGAGCGTGTCGTTGTACTGGTGGTGATCTCTGCGCTGCAAGTGTATGAGATCAAACGCGGCGAGCCTGCCTTTTTGCCAAAGCATAAGAAAATCGCTGCGTTTTTTGAAAAAAACGGCATTCTGTGCATCTGCGAAAAGAAAAATGCGTTGCAACTGGGCAAGCAGATTCAGGAACGCGCCAAGCGTCACGGCTGTACGATCGGCAGAAATGAAGCCGAACTGCTTGCCAACCGCTGCCTGTGCGATTCCACATTGGTGCATACCGAACTGGATAAGCTGATGGCCTGCGCCGACAGCGGCGAGATCACCTTAGAAATGCTGGACGCCCTAACCGTTGCGCAACCGGATGCCGATGTGTTTCGTCTGGCGAAGGCTGTAACCGCAGGCAATGGCAATGAAGCTTTTTCTCTATTGCAGATGCTGACCGCAAGAAGCGAGGATTCCAAAACCATACTGGGGCTGCTGGCGATCCTGACAAGCAATTTTACCGATCTATACCGCGCAAAACTGGGGCTTGGCGCGGCAAAGCAGCAGGATACCATCGCGGAGGAATTTGGCTACCCCAAAAACAAGGAATTTCTGGTGCGCAATGCCATGCGCGATTGCCGCAATATGAGCCTTCCGCAGTTGCGCGCCTGTATCCGTATTCTGCGTGAAACCGACCGTGCGTGTAAATCCAGCCGCACTGCACCAAAGCTGCTCCTGGAGCAAGCAATTGTGCAGATGCTGCGTGCGCCGCGTACCGAGGGGGGTTCGGGTTGAACGAGAAAATCACACTCGTGCCTGCTGTGGTAGTGGAGGGCAAATATGATAAGATCTGCATCCACACCTATTTTGATTGCACTGTGATCGTCACGGACGGCTTTCGCATCTACAAGCGCCCTGCGCAACTGGAATTGATACGCCATTATGCCCGTACCGTCGGTGTGGTGATCCTGACCGATGCCGATGCCGCCGGCTTTCAGATACGGGGCTATCTCAAGGGCGCGATCACCGAGGGAAAGCTGTATCATGTGTATATCCCCGGCATTCACGGCAAGGAAAAACGCAAGGCAAAGCCCTCGGCGGAGGGAACGCTTGGCGTAGAGGGCATGGATAGAGAGACCCTGATGGCGGCATTCGCACGCGCCGGATTATTCGATATGGATGCAGCACCAAGGCAGGGCACGCCTATTACGCCTGCGCTGCTCTATGAATATGACCTGACAGGCTATGCCAATTGCTCCATGCGCCGCAAAGCCCTGTTGGAGGCTCTGCATTTGCCCTGCCACTTATCGGTCAACGGCCTATGCGAGGTGCTTTCCACCATGACAACTGCCGAAGCGTTTGGCGACTTCCTCGCTGCACATCTACCGCGTGAGGAGGGAACATAATGCAGCTTGCTTCCCTGGATTTTCTGCTGTTTTTCTTCCCTGCTGTTGTGCTGATCGGTATCTGCCTGCCAAAGAACTGGCGCACCCTGTGGTGCGGTGCCGCAGGCTTCATCTACTGCTTATTACAGGGGCTGTCCGCATTTCTGCCCATGATACTTTCGGTATTTATGGTGCGGCTTCTGCTGCTGCATATCAATGAGGTATCCTCTGCGCGCCGAAAAGAGAGCACCATGATCGCAGGCTTCTGCTTTTTGGTCTGCATGGTGCTGCTTTCGCGGTTCTGGCATGGCTCGGTGCCCATTGCTATGACACTTTGCCTGATGCAACTGGTGGAACTGCTGCTCATGTACTATCATCATCCGCAACCGATGCTGCCCTTTGGGGTATATTTCGGGTACTGCTTCGGGCTGATGCGTTTATGGGCAGGTCCCGTATTGACGGTTGCGCAGTATGAATACATCACCGAAAACTGCAAATGCTCGCTGACGCGCTTTGGAAAGGGCATCGGCAGCTTTATCCGCGGATTTGCAAAGCTTGTACTGCTTGCGCTGCCTGCAAACGCCATTGCGGAGATTTTGCTGCAGCGTGCAGAATCGAAAACGCTCTCATTGCCCGATGCGCTCATTGGCTTGATCATCATTTTTTTTGCAGTGCGTTACAGTCTGGGCGGCATGGCACAAATGGGCAGAGGACTCGGCTCTATGCTGGGCTATATATATCCCGAGCGTTTACAGACATTGCCCGCAGCCCCCACCTACCGCAAATACTGGGAACAGCACTGGACTGCTGCAGCGCAATGGGCAAAACGCGTCTTTCATATGTATATGCCCTCCCTGCGCCGGGGCGTGCGGATGCTTGCATTTGGTGTAACGGTGGGGTTGCTGTTCGGTCGTGGCTGGAACAGTCTGCTATGGAGTTTACTGCTTTCACTGATCTTATGGGCAGAGCCGAAATTGCAGCAGCTCTTTGGTGACTTGAGGATACGCTTGCCCATTGCCCTCCAAAGAGCCATTGTAATCTGCATGATGCTGTTGAGCATCAGTACCCTTTACCCTGCCACCTTCGGCAGTGCCGTGGATTACGGCCTTGCGCTCATCGGCGCAAACGGATTTCGGCTTCACACCGAAGTACTCTATGCCCTGAAAATCAACTGGCTCTCACTACTCGGCAGCGCTTTGTTGCTTCTGCCCATCCGGCAATGGCTGAAACGCTGCGCAGCACACAGCCGCATCCTCAATTGGCTTAGTGTACTGCTGGTACCCCTTAACGAATGTCTTTTGCTCATCCTGTGTATGGGCACATTGCTCTCTTGAACAGAAAGGAAGTTTTCAGATCATGTCCACATTGAACGCAAAGGATTTTGAGATCATTGATATGCACGCGCATATTTTTCCCCATAAAATCAGTGAGAAGGCAACCCACTCCGTCGGTGATTTTTACGATATCAAGATGTTTTATGCCATCGGTGAATCCGAAGGATTGCTGCAGGCAGAACGGGAAATCGGCGCAAAGAAAATGCTTGTCTGCTCGGTGGCAACCACCGCAAAGCAGGTCACTTCCATCAACGATTTTATTGCCGCTGAGTGCAATGCACACCCCGAATTCATCGGCTTTGCCGCGCTGCACGGCGATTATGAAAACATTGCAGAGGAAGTAGATCGCGTCATCGGCATGGGAATGAAAGGCATCAAACTGCACCCCGATTTTCAGCGCACCGCCATTGATGATCCGAAAGCCTACCGCATTTATGAAGCCATTGAGGGCAGATTGCCCTTGCTGATTCATATGGGTGACTACCGCCATGATTTTTCCCACCCCACCATGCTGGCACAGGTGATGAAAGACTTCCCGAAGCTGCAGGTGATCGCTTCCCACCTGGGCGGTTACGGCGCATGGGATGAGGCAGAAGCGGTACTCCACCCTGTCGAACAAATGATGGTTGATACCAGCAGCTCCCTTTCATTTATGTCCAAAGAACGCGCACTGCGCCTGATTCATCACTACGGCGTGGAGCGTTGTATGTTCGGCACGGATTTCCCCATGTGGTCGCCTGCCGAGGAGGTGGAGCATCATTTTGCGCTGGGCCTCACCGAGGATGCGTATCGTAAGATTTTTGCAGAGAATGCAAAACGGTTTATGAAACTATAAGGAAAAGATATATGCTGTTATCCTGTACAGGAATCAATAAATTCTACCAAGGGGCGCAGGTGCTGAAATCCGTTGCACTGACAGTGGAAAACCAGGATCGCATCGGCTTGGTGGGCATCAACGGCTGCGGGAAAAGTACACTGTTGCGCATTCTGATGGAGGATGAACTGCCCGACCGCGTGGATGCCGAGGAGCCTGTCATTGCCAAAGCAACCTATCTGCGCGTGGGATATCTTGCGCAGAATGCAGGGCTGGACGGCACTTGCACCGTGCTGGAGGAAATGAACAATGCCTTTGCGCCACTGCTTGCCGCACAGGAAGAAATGCGCCGTCTGGAAGCGAAAATGAATGAGGGTCTGACCGATGCCGAATCGGATGAATATGCCAGACTGTCTGCCTATTTTGAAAGCAATGACGGCTACCGCACCGATGTGCGCATCCGCACGGTGCTGTTTGGCATGGGCTTTACTGAGAAGGACATGGAACGCAGAGTATCGGGGTTTTCCGGCGGCGAAAAAACCAGACTTGCGCTTTGTAAGCTGCTGTTGGAAGCACCCGAATTGCTGATTCTCGACGAACCCACCAACCATCTGGATTTCCAAACGATCAGTTGGCTGGAGGACTACCTCAGAGATTGGAAAGGTGCGCTGCTGATCGTCAGCCATGACCGTTTCTTCCTTGACAGGCTCTGCACGAGCATCTGTGAACTGGAACACGGGCACCTCAGCCGATATAAGGGCAATTATACGGCATATACCCATCTGCGCGCTGAGGCAGTCGCCAGACAGCAAAAAGAATACGACGCACAGCAGAAAGAGATCGCCAAATTAGAGGACTATGTGGCGCGTAATCTGGTGCGTGCTTCTACTTCCAAAAGTGCAAAAAGCCGTGTGAAGCAGCTTGAGAAAATCGAGCGTGTGGAAAAGCCCTTTGCTGAGGCAAAAAGCGCAAAACTGGCGTTTACCTATGCAGTCACGCCGCCACTGGATCTTCTGGAGGTGCGCGGCATTGATCTTACCGTTGGCGAGGGTGACAAACGCACTACGCTCATGGAGGATATCACGTTTTCAGTACGCCGCGGTGAAAAACTCGGCATCATTGGTGAAAACGGCGCAGGCAAATCAACATTGCTGAAAGTGCTGCGGAATATTCTGCCCCATAAAGGGCTGGTGCGTTGGGCATCCGGTGTGCGCCTTGCCTGTTTTGAGCAGGAAAGCGAGAGCCTCAACCCGTATATTACGGTTATGCAGGAGTTGCACGACAGATACCCCACTCTCAGCGATTTTGAAGTGCGCAGTCTGCTGGGACAGGTGCGCTTGACAGGCGAAAATGTCTTTAAAGAAGTCGGTGTTATCTCCGGCGGTGAGCGTGCTAAGCTTTGCTTTGCCATATTGATGATGGAGCATGGCAATGTGCTGCTGCTGGATGAGCCGACAAACCATCTTGACCTTGCTACAAAAGAGGTTCTGGAAGAAGCACTGGCTGCTTTCGATGGTACCATTCTGTTTGTCAGCCATGACCGCTATCTGCTGGAGCGCATTGCAGATGGGCTGTTGGTGATGAAAGACGGCAACCTGGAACGCTTCAAGGGGAAATTCTCGATGTATCAGGAGCAGCTTCGTCGCCGTACCGAGGAGGAAGAAAAAGCCGCACAGCAGGAGAAAGCCAAAAAATCCGCAGAAATCGCAAAGCGAAGCTACCGCACCAAGGAGCAACGCAGCCAGGATGCAAAGCGCCGTCAGGAACAACGCCGCATTGAACAGGAAATGGAAGCACTACAGGCAGAACAGGCTGCGGTTCAGGCATCGCTGGAGGATGAGGCTGTGTACAGTGATTACCCGAAAATGCAAGCAGCTTGCCTGCGTCTGGAGGAGATCCGCCAGATGCTGGATGATATGCTGGAACAGTTGATTCTGCTTGAGGAAGAAGAAACGTAGCGGTACCTCCGATAGATTCATATTGGGGCACTGCCCAAATCAGCCGATCACCACACCACAAAAATCCCACCCGCAGGATTGCCACGGGTGGGATTTTGTCATCTACTGACTACCGAGAAAAATCAGCAGCAGGAGTTGTTGTTGCAGCCGCAGTTGTTGCCGCCCCAGGAATTGCCGCAGCCACAGCCGCAGAACAGGAAGAACAGAACAATCAGAATGATAATCCAGCAGCAGTTGTTACCCTCGAATCCACAGTTCATAAATCAAGCACTCCTTCAAAAAGATTTGTGTAATCGCTCGGCGTCCGGATCGCCTTGCGTGGTGGGAGAGGCGGTTCGTCGCTTCCCAATGTCATGATATGCCACAGCAGAAAATGTGTGACGGCATCACAAAAAATTTTCGCACGCCCCTTGCATGAGGCTTTGTACAATCGCCCATACTGAATTTGCAAAGCCGCCGTCATCATGATCGCCGTACAATGCGAATAAGATGAAGCGGATGGCAATTCATATTTGTAATCAGGGAGGGCATCACCTTGCAATCGGAGCAATACACCAAAAAAGCAAAGCAGATCATAGAATCCGCACTGGCGCACGCGGAACAGCTGGGGCATACATTTGTGGGCAGCGAACATCTGCTGCTTGCCATGCTGCGCGACGGCAACAATGTGGGCGCTGCGATTTTGCGCACCAATCGGGTGCATTTGCGTAATTATCACCAGGCAATGCTGAAAGAAATCGGCAGAGGCAACGCAGTACAACTCACTGAGGCGGCATTTACTCCCGCGCTCTGCCGTATTCTGGAACAGGCAAAAACCCTCGCACAGCAACAGCACCAGACAGCGGCAGGCAGCGAGCATCTGCTTTTGGCAGTGCTGCATGAGGAGCAATGCGGTGCTGCGGCGATTCTGCGGACAATGGGAATTTCCGATCCTGCGCAGTTGTATCGTCTGGCAAAAGATGGCGTTGCAGATGGCATACAGCTGCCCAATATCAGCTTTGATGAAAAGCGCTGCCCCACGTTGATGAAATACGGCAAGCATCTTACCGACCCCGTGACTGCCGAGGCCTTTGACCCGCTCATCGGCAGAGAACAAGAATTGCAGCGCGTGATGCAGATTCTGCTGCGCCGAAACAAAAACAATCCTTGCCTGATCGGCACTGCAGGTGTGGGCAAAACTGCCATCGTAGAGGGTGTGGCAAAGCGCATCGTGCAGGGCAAAGTTCCCCCCGCATTGCGGGATAAGGCAATTATTGCACTGGATTTTACCGCCATGCTTGCAGGGGCAAAATATCGTGGCGATTTTGAAGATCGCCTGAAAGCCTGCATGGATGAAGCTGCTGCACAAAACAATCTGATACTGTTCGTAGATGAGGTGCATATTATCGTGGGGGCAGGTGCAGCCGAAGGTGCCATTGATGCCGCCAATATGATGAAACCCCGTCTCGCCCGGGGAGAGCTACAGCTCATCGGTGCTACCACTGACAGCGAATATCGCAGGCATATTGAAAAGGATGCGGCTCTGGAGCGTCGTTTTCAGGCAGTGCAGATCGCAGAGCCGTCACCTGCAGCGGCAATTGCTATGCTGCAGGGTCTGCGCCCACGCTATGAGCAATATCATCATGTGCAGATCGACGATGCCGCCTTGCAGGCTGCGGTGCAGTATGCAGTACGGTATATTCACGACCGTGCATTGCCCGATAAGGCACTCGATTTGTTAGACGAAGCCTGTGCCTCGGTACAAATGCAGACCCCATCGCCGCGGAATCTGACAGATAACGACTTGGAACTTGCCACTGAACTGACTCCCACGCTGCCTCAATTGCAGGAATCGAACATTGCAGCCGTGGTATCGGCAAGAGTAGGTGTGCCTGTACAAAATCCCGATGCCTGCGAAACTGCCGCACTGCTGCATCTGGAAGAAACCCTTTCGGCACAGATCATCGGACAGGATCAAGCGATCAAAGCAGTTGCAGATGCCATTCGGCGCAGCCGCAGTGGTTTGCGGCAGGGGCATCGTCCATGGGGCAGCTTTTTGCTGCTTGGACCCACTGGTGTTGGCAAAACGGCTCTGGCACGCATAATTGCAGAGCAGCTCTTTGCGGGCAATCTGATTCGCATAGATATGAGCGAGTATATGGAAAAGCACGCGGTATCCCGTCTGATTGGTGCACCTCCCGGCTATGTGGGGCACGAGGAAGGCGGCTTGCTGATTGAGCAGGTGCGCAAAAAGCCGTATAGTCTGGTGCTGTTTGATGAAATGGAAAAGGCACATCCCGATGTACTGAATCTGCTGCTGCAGATACTGGAGGAGGGCTCTCTGCAGGATACCCACGGTAACTGTGCGGATTTTTCCAATACGATGATCGTGCTGACTTCCAATGTCGGTGCAGAAAACGCTGCCGGACAGCCGCTGGGCTTCGCCGGAAAGGATTCCGAACCGGGTGCGCAGATGCTGCATCACGCCCAAAAGCTGCTGCGTCCCGAATTATTGCACCGTCTGGATGAGCAGATCGTGTTCCGCCCTTTGTCGCAAGCAGATCTGCACATCATTGCGCTGCGTTTCCTTGAACAATTGCGCGACCGTATGGCGGCTTTGCAATGCAGCTTTTCGTGGAGTGAAGAGAGCATCTCATATCTCTGCGCCCACGCCGATACGGCACATGGAGGCGCGAGAGCATTGCGCAGCCATCTGGTGCGCGAGGTTGAATCGCTGTTGGCGGATAGTCTGCTGCGAAAGGGCAAGGGCGAAAAATTTCTGTGCCTCCAAAACGGTAAACTTACCATTGCAGAGGTCGCTCCCATTTGCTCATGCTGAAAAACGGCTTATGGGGACGGAGTCCCCATAAGCGTACCCCCTTTTGTGCGAATGCGCTAAAGCGATGAACAGAATCAAAAAAGCTTTGCACAGCATGGCAAATTTGCAGAATGTAACCTGTTTTGGCTTGACAATGCCCGGCAGATGTGGTAAAATTACACTCGTATGAGTGTGCGACTTTTCCGCACAAACAGAAATTCCGTTGCGCTTTAGGGTGATCGATCGCCTAAAGCAATCTGTGAGGAAGGATACGATTCAACATGATTAGTGCAATTGTAGGCGGTAACTGGGGCGATGAGGGCAAGGGCAAGCTGACCGATGTCTTTGCTGCCGATGCCGATTTCGTCATTCGTTTTCAGGGCGGTGCCAATGCAGGTCATACGATTATCAACGAGTATGGCAAGTATGTGCTGCACATTCTCCCTTCGGGCGTGTTTCAGCCCGGTACTGTCAACCTGATCGGCCCCGGTGCTGCATTTAACCTTGAGGCATTCAAAAGGGAAATGGATCAGCTGAAAGAGGGCGGTGTGCCTACCCCCGATGTTCGCATCTCTGACCGCGCACAACTGGTCATGCCCTACCATATTCTGTTTGATCAGCTGGAAGAGCGCCGTCTGGGCAAGAACAGCTTTGGCTCCACCCAGTCGGGTATCGCTCCTTTCTACTCCGATAAGGCAATGAAAATCGGCTTCCAGTTGGCTGAGTTGTACAACAAGAATCTTGCAGAAAAGGTCGAGCGCGTATGCCATATCAAGAATGCGACCATGTCTGCACTGTACCCCGATGCCGACCCGCTGGAGCCCGGTAAGATTCTGGCTTACCTACGCCAGTGCGGCGAATATCTCAAGCCTTATCTGTGCAACATGGCGCAGTTGATGGCAGACGCTGTCAGGGCTGGCAAAAATATTCTGTTAGAGGGCCAGTTGGGTGCGTTGCGTGATACCACCAACGGCATCTATCCGTTCACAACATCTTCCTCTACACTGGCTGGCTTCGGCGCAGTCGGTGCCTGCGTACCGCCCCACGAGATCAAGCGCGTCATCACCGTCGTGAAGGCATATTCCTCTTGCGTTGGCGCAGGCCCCTTTGTAACCGAAATCTTCGGTGAAGAAGGCGATACCCTGCGTAAGTGCGGCGGCAGCGATGGCGAATTCGGTGCAACCACCGGCCGTCCCCGCAGAATGGGCTGGTTTGATGTGGTTGCGACCCGTTACGGCTGTATGCTGCAGGGTACTACTGATGTTGCCCTCTCTCTGATCGACGTACTGGGCTACATGGACGAGATCCCCGTGTGCGTAGGCTATGAGATCGACGGCGTGGTAACCGAGGAATTTCCGGCAGGCGACCGTTTGGATTACGCAAAGCCCGTTTACGAAACTTTGCCCGGTTGGAAGAGCGATATCAGAGGCATTACCGAGTACGATCAGTTGCCCGAAAATGCAAAGAAATACATTACATACATTGAGGAGAAGATCGGCTACCCTGTAACCATGATCTCTACCGGCCCTGATCGTGCAGACATGATTTACCGCAAGTAAGAAAAGAACAGAAACCGTCGGGATTTTGCACTGCTCCGACGGTTTTCTTCATAAATTCTTAAGAGTTCCATATCTTGTTTCTTAAGGAAAATTTTGTTATAATCAGGCTATCACAGATCATATGTCAGATGACATCACACAGGAGGCAAATTATGCTAGAAACCAGAGAGCTTTGCAAAACCTACCGACCAAAAAAAGGACAGCCCGTCATGGCAGTGGATCATATCTCCCTGCGTTTTCCCGAAAAGGGCATGGTCTTTTTACTGGGTAAATCCGGCAGTGGTAAATCCACGATGCTGAATCTGTTGGGCGGACTGGACCAGTACGACGGTGGTGAAATCATTATCAAGGGTATCTCCTCCAAGGATTTCACCCAGCAGCGATTTGACAGCTACCGCAATACCTATGTGGGCTTTATTTTCCAGGAGTACAATGTTCTGGAGGAGTTTACCGTCGGTGCAAATATCGGACTGGCACTGGAGCTGCAGGGCAAAACTGCAACCGACGCCGAGATCAACGCCATTTTGCAGGAGGTGGATCTGGCAGGGTACGGCAACCGTAAGCCCAATGAGCTTTCCGGCGGTCAGAAACAGCGCGTTGCCATCGCCCGTGCACTGGTAAAGAATCCCGAAATTATTATGGCAGATGAGCCTACCGGCGCATTGGATTCCAATACGGGCAGACAGGTGTTGGATACTCTCAAGCGACTTTCTGCCAATAAGTTGGTCATCATCGTTTCCCATGACCGTGAGTACGCCGAGCAGTACGCAGACCGTATCATTGAACTGGCAGACGGCAAGGTCATCCGCGATGTGGAGGCTGCCGAGGATGTGAAAGAGGAAGCCGCAAAGCAGCTTATTTTCCGCAGCAATACCGTTGAGATCCCTGCCGAGTATCACCTGACCGAAGAGGATCGTGTGCACATCAATGAGTACATGGACAACATCAAGAAGGGGCTGACCCTGACACTGGGCGGCTTTGTGCGCAAGTTCCATGATACCGATACCTCTGCGATCCCCAAGCAGGACGGCTCCAAGTTCAACCTGATCCGTTCCAAACTGCCCATGCGCAGCGCATTCAAGATCGGATGCAGCAGCCTGAAGTACAAGCGGTTCCGTCTGGTCATGACCATTTTGCTTTCGGTAGCGGCGTTCTCGCTGTTTGCGCTGGTCGATACATTCAGCTCCTATGACCATATCCGTGCCTGTACGCAATCGCTGATAGACAGCAACATTGATTACATCTCTGTATGCAAGGCGTTCAAGCGTGGCGAGGGCATTGACGCCTGGTGGGATAGCTGGAACAATTTGCTTTCGGAAAAGGACATGGCACAACTGAAAGAGGAAACCGGCATCGATGTTATGGGTATGTATATGCCCGTCAATCACAACCGACTGGCTTTCCAATCACAGATTGACAGCGAACAGTTTGAACATAAGGGTATGTATAACATCTATCCCTCCAGTCTGCATAGTTTTGTTGAAGTCGATGCGTCATCCATTGAACAGATGGGCTATGAGGTGGTCGCCGGTTCGCTCCCTGACGGCAACAAGAAAGAGCTCGCTGTTAGTCTTGCAGTGTATGAAACCTTCAAAAAGGGCGGATATGCTGCACCGGTCATCAAAGATGACGCCAACGATACCCCCCCGACAGATACAGTGGTTGATGAGGAAAAGCCTCTCGCTCCCGTGGGAGACGAGGACGATGAAAGCGAAAAGATCCAATACGAGAAGATCGGGAAGCCAGAAGATCTCATCGGCAAAACATTGCTGCTTGCGGATACTGAATATACCATCACCGCAGTGGTGGACACCAAACTGGATCTGAACCGTTACGCTTCTTTGATGGAAGATTCCGCGCAAATGTCCAACGCAGATTTGATTCTCAACTATATGCTGATGAGCGAGTATGATTGCGCCATGGGCTACAGTCTCAGCGGCGCAGCCATGATCGGTAAGGGCGCCGTTGCAAAAATGATCGAGGAATACCCCCAGATGTATGAGGAAACCAGCGGCAGCTTCTGGTTGGGCACCGACTATAATCAGAGCTTTGACTATGATGTCAACTTCTGGGCAAACTATCACACTGCACTGGAGAATATCCCGGAAGAGGATATCATCTGGCTGGATGGCAAGAAAACAGAGCTTGCAAAGAATGAGTTTATTATCACAGCCGGAGGCATCAATATGTTCAATGCAGACGGCAATGCAGAACAGATTGTACCCATTGACGATTCTGCACTGACCGCAGACAGCATCAACAAAGTGCTGCAAGGTATGAACGGCACCTTCACCGGGCAGGTGTATTCCTTCAGCGGCAACGATGCCTCCTCCAACAGGGATCTGAAGGATATGAAGCTGGTCGGCGTGATACGCCCCGAGAGCAAATACTCTGACTGTATCGTGTTCCACGAGGACTATACCGCAATCATGGTGGGCGATACCGATGGCATCTATAAGAGTGCAGTGGGCGCAATGCCGAAATCCGAGGGCAAAATTGAGGACTTTGTACGCTACTGCTACCGCGAGGATTCCGATGTACGCTATGAGCTGCAAAATGCCGTCACCTACGAACTGGATTCCATTGATGAGGTGTTGGTCGTACTGGCAAAGGTATTCCTGTACATTGGTATTGCATTTGCGATTTTTGCCGCACTGCTGATGGCAAACTTCATCACCACCAGTATCAGCTACAAAAAACAGGAAATCGGTATTCTTCGTGCAATCGGCTCTCGTTCCAACGATGTGTTCCGTATTTTCTTCTCCGAGAGCTTCGTCATTGCGATGATTAACTTTACCATCTCCGCAATTTTGTGCGGCATTGGTGTTGCCATGATCAATTATTCGATCCGTACCTATCTGGGTGTTCTGGTGACGGTGCTGCACTTCGGCATTCGCCAGGTGCTTCTGCTCGTGCTCCTCAGCGTGGCAATTGCCGCTGTTGCAAGCTTTATTCCTGTGTACCGTATCGCCTCCAAGCGACCCATTGACGCGATTCGCAACAAGTAATTTCCCGACATCCTATGCTTCACTCCCGCGGCAATTTACGAAATACGCAAAAGGCAGGCTATTTGCCTGCCTTTCGTATTTGAGTGCTTCGATTATGGTGTGTGTTGGGCATCAAATTCTGCAATATCGGGCAAATTCCGATACAGTTCACCACAATCCATCCCATACCCAATGACAAAGCGATCCTCAATGGTAAACAGCGCATAATCTGCACGGCAATCCACCACTCTGCGGCTGGGCTTATCCAGCAGAGCCACAACCTTCAGTGAAAGCGGATTCCTCTGTTGCAACAGCTTTGTCAGCGTGGAAAGCGTTCTGCCGGTATCCACAATATCCTCCACCAGAATCACATGATACTGACTGATATCCTGTTCCAGATCCAGCAAAACCGTTACCTCACCGCTGGAAATCGTGCCGTCAAAATAGCTTTTTACGCGCATAAACCCGATCTCGCAGGGTATCGTCAGTGCGCGGCAAAAATCTGCCAGAAATACAAATGCGCCTTTCAGTACGGTGACCAGCAGCAGTGGCTTGCCTTCATATTCCGCACTGATCTCCCCGGCTACCTGGGCAATGCGCTTTGCGATCTCCGTATGGGGTATCAGAATCTGCTTGATCTTTCCGTGGTATTCCTGTGCATTCATAGTAATATCGCTCCTCTCTGCGCTGATCATCTTTCTCTTTATTCTAGCGGATTTTTCCTGCGTTGTCAAGAACTGGCACGCCGGTATCACAAATCTCCAAGGATGTATACAAGGAAACGAAAAAAAGCAGTGACTTTACCGAATTCCGAAAAAATTTGCAAATAGGGCTTTCTTTTTTCCGCGAAATTATGTATAATAATAGGAGAGAAGATTTTTTCGAGCAATACAGCAAGGAGATAATGCGTATGAATCAGATGTATGAAGGCTGGAACGGCTTTGAAAAAGGAACATGGGTAAACGAGATCGCTGTGCGAAGCTTTATCCGTCACAACTTTACCCAGTATGAGGGTACTGAGGATTTCCTCTGCGGCCCCACCCAGCGCACCAAGGATCTCTGGCAGCAGGTGCTGGAGCTTTCGCGTCAAGAGCGTGAAGCCGGCGGCGTGCTGGATATGGACACAAAAATCATCTCTACGATCACTTCCCACGGCCCCGGCTATCTGGATAAGGACAAGGAACAGATCGTAGGTTTTCAGACAGACAAGCCGTTCAAGCGTGCCCTGATGCCCTATGGCGGCATCCGCATGGCAGAAAAAGCCTGCCGCGACCACGGCTATACGCTTGACCCGCAGGTCAAGGAGTTTTTCACCGTACACCGCAAAACCCACAATGCCGGCGTATTCGATGCCTACACCCCCGAAATGCGCGCCTGCCGCTCCAGCCATATTATCACGGGTCTCCCCGATGCTTACGGCCGCGGCAGAATCATTGGCGACTACCGACGCGTGGCATTGTACGGCGTGGACAGACTCATTGAGGATAAGGAGGAACAGAAACGCACCACCCGTTCCGCAATGTATTCGCAGGTGATTCGTGACCGCGAAGAACTGGCAGAACAGATTCGCGCGCTGCACGATCTGAAAACCATGGCTGCAAGCTATGGCTTTGATATCTCGAAACCTGCGCGCAACACCAAGGAAGCGATCCAGTGGCTGTATTTCGGCTATCTGGCAGCGGTCAAGGAGCAAAACGGTGCGGCGATGTCGCTGGGTAGAACCTCCACTTTCCTGGATATCTACGCAGAGCGCGACCTGAAAAACGGCGTATTTACCGAATCGGAGATTCAGGAGTTGGTAGACCACTTCATCATGAAGCTGCGCCTGATTAAGTTTGCCCGTACTCCCGAATACAACGCACTCTTCTCGGGCGATCCGCAGTGGGTCACAGAATCCATCGCAGGCATCGGCATCGACGGCCGCCATATGGTCACGAAAATGTCCTATCGCTACCTGCACACGCTGGAAAACCTCGGTGCTGCACCCGAGCCGAATCTGACAGTGTTGTGGTCGCCCCGTCTGCCGGAACACTTCAAGCGGTTTTGCGCCAGAATCTCCATCGAGACTTCTTCCATCCAGTACGAGAACGACGACCTGATGCGCGTGCTGCACGGCGATGATTACGCCATCGCCTGCTGTGTATCCTCCATGAAAGTAGGCAAAGAGATGCAATTCTTTGGCGCAAGAGCCAATCTTGCCAAATGTCTGCTGTATGCCATCAACGGCGGCATTGACGAAATGACCGGCAAACAGGTCGCCCCCGAGTATAGACCCATTACCTCCGAATATCTGGACTATGACGAAGTCATGAAGAAATACGATGATATGATGCAGTGGCTGGCAGGCGTATATGTCAACACGCTGAATATCATCCACTATATGCACGATAAATACTGCTACGAAAAGCTGCAGATGGCACTGCATGACAAAAATGTCACACGCTGGTTTGCAACCGGTATCGCCGGGCTTTCCGTGGTGGCGGATTCCCTCTCCGCCATCAAGTATGCAAAAGTGAAAGTCATTCGCGATGAGAACAATCTTGCTGTGGATTACGAGGTAGAGGGCGACTACCCGAAATACGGCAACGACGATGACCGCGTAGACCAGATTGCCTACGATATCGTACACCGTTTTATGGAGCATATCCGCAAAAACCACACCTATCGTGATGGTATCCCTACCACCTCCATTTTAACCATTACCTCCAATGTGGTATATGGCAAGAATACGGGCTCTACCCCTGACGGGCGCAAAAAGGGCGAACCCTTTGCACCTGGTGCCAATCCCATGCACCGCCGCGATACCCACGGTGCGGTCGCTTCGCTGGCATCGGTTTCCAAGCTGCCCTTTAAGGATGCGCAGGACGGCATCTCCAACACCTTTTCTATCATTCCCGGCGCACTGGGGCAGGATGACCGCATTTTCACCGGCGACCTCGTTGTAAACTTCGATTGCACCAACGGTGCCTGCATGACACCAACTGTGTTTGACGGACTGGATACCGACGAAACTGAATCGTGAACGGTTTTACTGCGAAAGGAGCATAATTATGGCTGCAACACAACAGCAAATTGATAATCTGGTGGCACTGCTGGATGCCTACGCACAAAAGGGTGGGCATCACCTGAATGTGAATGTTTTTTCCAAAGAAACACTCCTGGACGCACAGGCACACCCCGAAAAATACCCGCAACTGACTGTGCGCGTCAGCGGCTATGCGGTCAATTTTATCAAGCTGACCAAGGAACAGCAGGATGAAGTCATTTCCCGCACCTTCCACGATGCGATATAATCGCTATGGTCGGAAGAATTCACTCCATTGAGAGTTTCGGCACGGTGGATGGCCCCGGTGTGCGCTATGTGATATTTATGCAGGGTTGCCCTATGCGCTGTCAGTATTGCCATAATCCCGATACATGGGATATACACGGTGGCACGGAATATACCGTGGAAGAAATATTGGAAGCATACAACAAAAACCGCCCGTTCTACAAGACGGGCGGTATCACTGTAACCGGCGGCGAGCCGCTGCTGCAACTGGATTTTCTGCTTGCGCTGTTTACTGCCGCAAAGAAAGAGGGCATACATACCTGCATTGATACCTCAGGGGCGGTGTTTGCACCAAATGATACGGTGCAGCAGGAGAAAATGCATCGCCTGACAGAGGTCACTGACCTTGTACTGTTGGATATCAAGCATACCGACCAAGAGGCGCACAAATCGTTGACGGGTATCGGCAACGCGCAGATTCTCGCTTTTGCAAAGTATCTGGAGCAGCGGCACATTCCCATCTGGGTGCGCAGGGTGGTAGTGCCGAATCTGACCGACGACCCCGCAGAACTTGAGCAGCTTGGAAGATTCATCGGCAGCCTGCGTAATCTGCAAGCACTGGATGTGATACCCTACCACACCATGGGCACGGTCAAATATGACGCAATGGGCATTCCTTACCCGCTGGCGGGCGTACCTGCCCTTACCAAAGAGGCTGCCGCGCAAGCAAAAATGCATATCCTGCGTGGGATACAAGCGGTACGCACTTGAGGTTTGTGGGGGCTCTGTCCGCATACAAGAATCATCCGCCAAAGAAAGGAGCACCCCATGAAAATCATCGAGCAGCTACTTGCCATGCAGGATTTACAGTACAAGGCATTTCACGAAAAATTAGTGCCCGATATCCCAGGTGAGCGCATCATCGGGGTGCGGATGCCAAAGCTGCGGGCCTTTGCGAAATCCTTGCAAAATACGCCGCAGGCAACCGAATTTATGCTGCAACTGCCGCATATCTACTACGAAGAGTACAATCTGCACGCACTGCTGGTTTCGCAAATTCCCGACTTTGATCACTGCATAGCCGCACTCAATCACCTGCTGCCCTATGTGGATAACTGGGGCACCTGCGATTCCATCCGCCCGAAATGCTTCGCAGTGCACCACAAGGCACTGCTGCCCGAAATGCAAGACTGGCTTGCAAGCAACGAACCGTTTACCGTTCGTTTCGGCATAGAAATGCTGATGGTTCATTTTCTGGGGGCGGATTTTGACATCGCGCAGCTTGCAATGGTCGCCGCGCAGGGCGATCACACCCATTACTATGTGCGCATGATGGTCGCATGGTATTTCGCTACGGCACTTGCCAAGCAACCGCAGGCAACGCTGCCGTATCTGACCGAACAACGCCTGCCCCGATGGGTACACAATAAAACGATTCAGAAGGCGATCGAAAGCTACCGCATCCCCAACGAGATGAAAGCCATGCTGCGCACCTTACGAAAATAAGAGCTGCACCAAAACTGCGACGATATGACGGTCTGGTACTTTATACCCATGAGGCAACGGACGGTTGCTTGCTTTTCCCCAACGAATATGGTAAAATAGAACTATATCAAACAAGGGAGGAAACCACCATGGAAACCAAAACCGTTCTTCTGGAGCTTCGCACCAAGCATGGACTCTCACAGGATCAGCTTGCTGAAAAGGTGTTTGTGACCCGTCAGGCTGTATCCCGTTGGGAAACCGGAGAAACCGTGCCCAACACCGAAACGCTGAAACTACTCTCCAGGCTGTATGATGTGTCGATCAACACACTGCTGGGTTCGCCCATGAAGCTGATCTGTCAGTGCTGTGGGATGCCCCTTGAGGACTGCAACATCTCGAAAGAGAAAGACGGCTGTTTCAATGAACATTACTGCAAGTGGTGCTATGCCGACGGAGAATATATGTACAGCGATATGGATGACCTGATTGATGTATGCGTAAAGCATATGGCAAACGATCAGTTTTCAGAGGAGGATGCCAGAAGATATCTGCGCGATACTTTGCCGAAACTCGATTACTGGAAACGCTATCAGGAACTTGGCGGCGATGGTCACTTTGAGGCATTTAAGCAGACCCTCATAGACGAGATCAACGAGCTGCATATTGATGGTATGCCAAAACTCACCAAACTGAATGCGCTGGTGGGCAGCTATGTCAATCTGGAATACCGGCTGCCCAACGGCAACATGGTCAAGTTTTTAGACGATCAGGCAACATACCTCGGGAATCAGCTGGAATGTGAATTTGGCGGCGACCGCTGCTTCGGGGTGCTTGCAAATATGGAGTTTATACTAATCTGTACTTACGAAGAGAACGGTGTAAATCCCGAACTGGTCATCTACAAAAAGAGATAAGGGCAGCATCGGCTTTGTGCGAAATCGCCCTGAAAATCGTATGCTATACACAAGGAATACTGGCATCCATCAGGCAATGATCCACCGCAGTGCCATAGGATACCAAAGGGAGATACAATCATGCCGAATATTATTGAGATCACCGATTTTGCTGCCACCGAACTGGATGTTTACGCCCGACTTTCCGAAACCCAGTTGATGCACTACTACGAGCCGCAGACGGGCTTGTTTATTGCAGAAAGCCCCAAGGTGATACGCCGGGCAATGGATGCGGGCTTTGAGCCAGTATCTATGCTGCTGGAGCGCAAACACATCGACACACAGGCAAAAGATATTCTTGTACGCTGTGGGGAGATTCCCGTCTTTACCGCCGATTCCCCTGTGATCACGCAACTGACAGGCTACACCATGGCAAGGGGCGCACTGTGCGCCATGAAGCGCAAGCCTCTGCCCGCGGTAGAGGCGGTATGCAACGGTGCAAAGCGCATCGCCGTACTGGAAAACATCATGAACTCCACTAATATCGGCGCAATTTTCCGTTCGGCGGCTGCGCTGAATATGGATGCGGTACTGCTCACCCCTGCTTGCAGCGATCCGCTTTACCGTCGCGCAGTGCGTGTGAGTATGGGCACGGTATTTCAAGTGCCGTGGACTTACATCGGAGCGAATTCTGCTGACTGGCCGCAAAAGGGCATTGCACAGCTACGGCAACTGGGCTTTCGAACCGTTGCGATGGCGTTGTGTGAGGACACCATCCGCATAGATGACCCCCGTCTTGCACAAACGGAACAACTCGCCATTGTGCTTGGCACCGAGGGTGACGGTCTTGCCGATGCCACCATTGCCGACTGCGATTATACGGTCAAGATTCCCATGGCTCACGGTGTGGATTCACTGAATGTTGCCGCTGCCGGTGCGGTAGCGTTCTGGGAACTGGGCAATCTCAAGCGAGGATAGACCATACAATACGACAAACGAGGCTGATGCTTGCCATCAACCTCGTTTTTTCAACCGCAACACCGCAAAAAAAGTGCAGAGCCAGAAGCCCTGCACCGGATTCGCTGCAAAAATCAATCGCCAAAGGATACGCCCAAACGCTTTGCAGTCTGCACCAACTGACCCTTGGGGTCAACAAACTTGGTCAGACCTGCAATATCCTCCAGCTTATTGGAAGTGACCTTTCCGCCGACCATGGCAACCGTTCTGCCGTACTTCTCCTGCTGGATCAGCTTAGCAGCGTGTACACCAAATTTGGTTGCAAGGATGCGGTCATAGGCACTGGGCGAACCGCCGCGCAGCATATGCCCCGGCACGCAGACTCTGGTGTCAATGCCCGTACCTGCCTGAATCTGCGCCGCAATGCGTGAGGTTGCCGTAATGATGCCTGCTTCCTCGCGCTTTTTTGCCCTGTCCTTTTTCTTCAGCAGTGCTTCTTCCTTATCGAACACGCCCTCTGCCACCGCGAGGATGGAGAACGACTTGCCCTTGGCAGAACGCTTGACGACAGCCTCGCAAACGGTATCAATATCGTAGGGAATCTCAGGGATCAGAATAATATCCGCGCCGCCGGCAATACCAGCGTTCAGGGTCAGCCATCCTGCTTTATTGCCCATGATCTCACATACGAGGATGCGGCTGTGCGATGCGGCAGTGGTGTGCAGACGGTCAATGGCATCGGTGGCGATATCTACCGCAGTGTGGAAACCAAAGGTCACATCGGTGCCATAGATATCATTATCAATGGTTTTGGGCAGGCCGATCACATTCAGGCCCTCACTGGCAAGCAACTGCGAAGTTTTATGGGTACCGTTGCCGCCCAGCGTTAGCAGACAATCCAGCTTTTGCTTCTTGTAGGTTTCCTTCATGCTCTGCACTTTGTCCACATTATCGCTGCCGATGACGGTCATCATCTTGAACGGCTGCCGCTTGGTGCCCAGAATCGTGCCGCCCTGTGTTAAAATGCCGGAAAAATCCGAGGGTTGCATTTCCTTGCACATATTATGGATCAGGCCGTAATAGCCGTTGGAAATGCCTACAATTTCGACATTGTCCTCGCCCATCATTTCAAAGCAGGCCTTTGCCACGCCGCGGATGGTTGCATTCAAGCCGGGGCAATCGCCGCCGCTGGTTAAAATACCGATTCTTTTTTTCATTGGATTTCGTCCTTTCCTGTCATTTGCGTATGGTATATGCGGGATTCTTTGCTATATTATCTCCCCGCCATTGCAAGGTATCCATCCGGATATCCTGCAACCGCCGTCATAGACGGCGGACGGCGCAAAACGCCGTGAACGCTTCGTTGTACTGCCTCTGCAAAATGTTCATATGCATTTTGCAGCAGAAACCGTTATAAAGGGAATGCTATATTCACATTATACCAGTATCCTCCGTAAATGTCAATGGATTTTTGCAAAAATAAATCAAATTTTACGGCAAATTTCACAAAGTTTTCACAGCCCTCTGTTATAATTTTCCGTGATATGGTATGATGATATTGTACCATTGTGAAATACAACTGCTGCTGCGAAAGGAGCCGAATATGAAACTGCTGATCGTTGACGACGAGATCAATATCCGCCGTGTAGTGCGTGAATACGCCGAATTTGAAGGTTATACCGTATCCGAGGCTGCCGATGGCATGGAAGCAATCAATCTTGTGAAAAATGAGGAATTCGATGTCATTATCATGGATATCATGATGCCCAGACTGGACGGATTTTCTGCCTGCAAAGAGATCCGCAAGCAGAAAAATACACCCATTATCATGCTCTCTGCCCGCGGCGAGGAATACGACAAGCTGTTTGGCTTTGAGTTGGGCGTAGACGACTATGTGGTAAAGCCCTTTTCTCCCAAGGAACTGATGGCAAGAGTCAAGGCGGTATGCAAGCGCGGTGACGGCACACAGCCGGTGCAGGAGCGTATGCAATTTGAAGGGCTTTCCATTGATATGGCAGGCAGAGAGGTCTATGTGGACGGCGTGCGCGCCAACATGACCCCCAAGGAATACGATCTGCTGTTTTATCTGGTGCGCAACCGCGGTCTTGCCCTGACCCGTGATAAGCTGCTGGAACAGGTGTGGGGCTACGACTTCTTCGGCGATGACCGTACCGTGGATACCCACATCAAGATGCTGCGCAGCAGTCTGGGCGAATACCGCAAGTTTATTGTGACCTTGAGAGGAATGGGATACAAGTTTGAAGCCTAAAAAACTTGCAAGAACCCGCTTCGGTATGCATTCGCACATCTGGTACTGGTTTATGATTTTCCTGATGGCGGTTTTTGTACTGGTGTGGGTATTCCAGATTTTGTTCCTGCAAACCTTTTACGAGAGCATGAAAGTCAATGATATCATTCAACTGGCGGATACCATGATTACCGTATACGAAAAAGACGGCTACGATGACATCTACACCAAGCTCGCCGTGGAAAACGATATGTGCATTGAGGTGCGCGACCGTTACGGCAGAGTGGTCTACTCCAAGGATATGATGGGCATCAACTGCGTCATTCACGGCCTGAATAATCAGACCATGGATATCATCCGCATGGTCAAAGCCGACGGCGACGGTATCATTTACGGCAAGCAGGTGAATCCGGCAACCCACTCCAGTATTATGATATACGCATCGGTCATTGGTAACAAGGATTCCCCGGACGGCTATCTTGTGCTGAACACACCGTTGGTACCCGTGACCTCCACGGTGGATATTCTCAAGCGGCAGCTGCTCATCATCACCTTTACGCTGATCGTGTTGGCGTTTATCATCTCCTACATTGTATCCAAGCGTCTTTCCGACCCCATTGTGCGCATCACCAAGGATGCCGAACAGCTTGCCCACGGCAGATACGATATCCAGTTCAAGGGCGGCGGATACTCCGAGGTAGACCGCCTTGCCCATACCCTGACCTATGCAAGCCATGAAATCAACCGCGTGGATACCATGCAGCGTGACCTGATCGCCAATGCCTCACATGATCTGCGCACGCCGCTGACAATGCTGAAAGCCTACGCAGAGATGATCCGTGACCTTTCGGGCGATAATCCCGTCAAGCGCGCAGAGCATCTGCAGGTGATTATTGAAGAAACCGACCGCCTGACCATGCTGGTCAATGATATTCTCGATCTTTCCAAAATGGAAAACGGCACTGTGACCCTTGACCGTTCCACCTTTGATATGGAGAACCGACTCAAGGAGATCGTAGAGCGCTACCGCGGATTGAGTGCGGTTTCCGGCTATACGTTCCATTTGCAAACGGACGGTGAAGCACAGGTCTATTGTGATGCGGGCAAGATCGAACGTGTGATATGCAATCTCATCAATAACGCCATGAATTATTCGGGCGACAGTAAGCAGATCTATATCACCCAGAGCCATACCCCCGAAGGCATCCGCATTTCCGTGCGCGATGAGGGTGCAGGTATGGATCAGGCAACGCTTTCACGGATTTTTGATAAATACTACCGCAGCGAAAACTACCAGCGGCAAGTGATGGGCACAGGATTGGGCCTTTCCATCGTCAAAGCAGTTCTGCGACTGCATGATTACGCCTTTGGCGTGGAAAGTACGGTGGGTGTCGGCTCGGATTTCTGGTTCATTATTCATCCCGAAAGCGAAAACAAGGATGCATAAGCGAGGAAAACACATATGAAGATCAAGCAATGGGCGGTTGCGGCGGTCTCCGCCGCTGCCGCCGCCGTGATGTGGATCTATCCCTGCAGCGGCGAAACCACCGAAGCGACTACTACAACCACCACCGCCGCATCAAATGTATCCACTACCACCACTACGCGCCCCATCATGGATGCCCTGCAATATGATATCATCGGCGATGAAGTCACCATTCGTTCCTTTACATGGCTCAATGAATCGGTGGTCACCATTCCCGATACCATTGAGGGCAAGCCTGTGACAAAAATCGGGCAGTATGCATTCCAATATTGCTTTGCCGATGAGGTCATTCTGCCAAAAACCGTCCGCGAGATCGGAGATTATTCGTTCATGGGCTGTGAATATCTGCAAAGCATGACCATACCCAGAGATTGCGAATCCATCGGTTTTTCGGCGTTTGAGGACTGCTACCGTCTGGCGAATATCGTGATTCCCGACACGGTGAGTGAGATCGGCTACTGTGCTTTCGACAGCACTGCATTCATTCAGCAAATTACCGATGATTTTATCATTCTGGGCGATGGCGTGTTGTATGCATATCAGGGTGATGCGTCTGTGACAGACGTCACCGTGCCCGATACGGCAAAAACCATCAGCTATTACGCCTTTGCCGATCAGCGCAGCATTCAGAGCATTACCATTCCCGATTCCGTTACCCAGATTCTCGATGGTGCTTTCGATAACTGTGCGCAGCTTGGCAGCATCCATGCGCCTGCAACCTTTGCAAACCTGCAACAGGATGCGCTCATCAATACCAAGTGGTTTCAGCAATATCCGGGCGATTTTATCACACTGGGGAATATTCTGGTTGCCTACCGCGGCAATGATTTAGAAGTCACCGTCCCCGATACCGTCAGTATCATCGGACATTCCGCCTTTGAGGGCAACCCCTATATCACGACGGTACATCTACCGGCAAGCATCACCGAAATCCGCAAGGCAGCGTTTTATAAATGCACCTCGCTGCAGGTGGTCACTACCGCAGATTCCATCATGCGCATTGACGAGATGGCGTTCAAATTCTGCCGCGCACTGCAATTTATCAACATTGGCAGCAAGTTGGAATGCATTGGCGCGCAGGCATTTGTTGCCTGTGATGACCTGCAAAGTCTGACCTTACCCGTAACGGTCACATCTGTGGGAGAAAAAGCACTCGGCTATCGGTATGATATCGGCACTGAGTCATTCAGCAAGGCAGAAGGATTTACAGTGTATTCCAATGCGGAGGCGGTCAAGCAATATGGCAAAGACGAATCTGTGGCGGTAGAAATCTATGCCGATGAAGCCACCATGACAACACCGCAGATTACAACAACCACCACAACCACGCTTTCCACCGCAAGAGATGCAGGCACGATAACGCCTAGCAAAAACTGGCTGATTCCCGTTGGCATCGGTGGTGTGCTCATTCTTGGTGCAATGATTGCAATCGCACTGAATGCACGCAGAAAGAAGGCAAAATCCTAATGCAAAACAGAATCATCGACTGGAAGCTCAGTGATACCCGCCCCGTATTCGCCCGCGCCGACCGTGAATTCCGAAACAATACACTTAAAAATTTCTGGCTTGTCATCGTGGTTTTCCTCATCACGATGGTGGCAGGTACCCTGCTGCAAATGGTTCCCATGGTCGCTTACATGATTGTAGTGATCGTCACGCAGGGTGAAGCGGCACTGGAAAACCTGGATGCTACCCCCGGATTTATGGCGTTTTCGCTGTATTTAACCGTTATACCGATTCTGGTATCAGTACTGTACTGCACGCTCATCGAGCACCGCAGCCTGCGCACCATGGGCTTTACCAGGCAGCATTGCGTCAGGGATTACCTCATCGGCTTGGTCATTGCCATCGTGATGATGGGTTCCGGTATTCTGCTCGCAACACTGGGCGGTGCGCTGCACTTCGACGGTTTTACCTTTCAGGGCAGCGTAGGTATGCTGATTCTGTTTGTCATCGGCTGGGTAATACAGGGCCTCAGCGAAGAAATCGTATTCCGCGGTTATTTCTTGATGAGCCTTGGCGCAAAGCATAACCGCTGGATCGCCGTACTGATCAGTTCCTTGGCATTTGCTGCTGCCCACCTGGGAAACAACGGCGTTACCGTGCTTTCGGTGGTCAATCTTACACTGTACGGCGCTTTTGCAGCGATCTATTTCCTGCGCACTGACAGCATTTGGGGCATTGCGGCACTGCATTCGTTCTGGAACTGTGCGCAGGGTAATCTGTTCGGGCAGAAGGTCAGCGGCATGGTACTGGATACCTCGCTGTTTACTTTCTCGCAGAAAGAGGGCTACAACTGGCTGCACGGCGGTAGCTTCGGGCCGGAGGGTGGTGTTGCCATTACGCTTGTGCTGCTCATCGGCATTACGGTACTGCTGCTGCTCCCCCAGCGCAAACCTGCTGATACGGTCACCGCTGCTGAGACCGAAACGAACTCCACGCAGGCATAAAAAATACTCCCGAAAAAAGTCTCTTTTTCGGGAGTATCTTTGCAAGTAACCTCTGTTACCGATGGGTAATGGTGCGAATGGCGGACTTTGCTTTGGCAATGATTGTCTTGTCGTTTTC
>JAEDLR010000042.1 GCA_016295145.1 Oscillospiraceae bacterium | reverse complement strand
AAATCGATGCCGGCACTAGCCAGAGAACTTCATTTCTCTGGCTTTTCCTGTATTTCGGGCCATTAGCTCAGTTGGTTAGAGCTCCCGGCTCATAACCGGTTGGTCCTGGGTTCGAGTCCCCGATGGCCCATAATACAAAAAGGGTGTCACCTAGTGTGACACCCTTTTTTATTCCGAAAGATAGGATTTTACCAAAGCCTGCATCAGTTCGTCTCGATCAATGCGGCGAATCAGACTGCGCGCATTTTTGTGAACGGTTATGTAGGTCGGATCCTCAGAGAGAATGTAGCCTACAATCTGATTGATGGGATTATACCCTTTTTCCACCAGCGCATCATAAACGTGCTGTAGATTGCGTTTCATCTCAAGCTCTTTCTCTTGCGGTATCGAAAAGGTGATTGTTTTATCGGACATAATACGTACTCCTTTCATAGGGATGTCACTGCTTACTCTCCTATTATACGACAAATCTGACCTGAGTTCAAGCACTTTTCCATTTTTTTGTAAATAATGCCATAATTCGTCCATGCCCTTTGTGCGATATGTACAGACTCTGCGAGTCGGTATAATCCATACACCAATCACAGAGTCTTGCGGTCGGTGCGCGATTTACTCGCAGCAGCCAGAACGCTTCTCGAAGGAATTGCAGTCAACGCATTCCTTCATGGTGGGGTTGCTCTCATGAGTGCCGATATTGACGACATCGAGGGTGCAGTAATTCTCGCTGCACATATTGTGGCGGCACTGTTCAACGGTGCAATGGATGTTGGGGTTCTTCTTCTGATTCATCATGGCAGAAAAAGCTCCTTTCACGGTTGTATTCGCGCGACAGAACAACGGTTTGTCCTGTCGGCATAGCTATAGTATGCGCCGATACATTGCGCTTATGCATGAGATGGCTTTTTGTTTTTTTTAGCTATGGAACATCGTTTTTGTCCGCTTTTCGCGATTTTTGATATCCTTTGGAATCGTGAGGAATCCGTAGATATCCTGAGTAAATCCTTGGTTTTGTTCCGATTTTGCCCGTATTTGGTGCTCCGTTGCATATTTGTTTTATTTTGGCTGTTGCAAATCCGCAGGAAATGTGATACAATACTATTATAGCCACCGCGCTAAAGTATCAAAGCGTTTTCGGTGCGCCGATGCAGTTTTGCGAACATTTTGGAAAGGAGGAGCTCTTTCATGACGATGATGATTTTCTGGGGCGTGGTTTTTGTCCTCATGGTGATTGCGGAATGTGCGTCCATGCAGCTTGTCAGTATTTGGTTTGCAGTCGGTTCCTTGGGCGCGTTTTTTGCAGCGATGCTGAATCTTGGTTTCACAGGTCAGCTTGCGATTTTTGTGCTGGTATCCTTTATTCTTTTGCTGGTAACGCGTCCGTTGCTGAAAAAGTTGCGCGTTCAAAATGTGGTACCTATGAATGCAGACAAGGAGATTGGCGCAACTGCTGTGATTATCGAGGAAGTCAATGCTGCCACTGGTACCGGCAGAGTCCGCCTCAACGGTGTGGATTGGATCGCTGTTTCTGAGAACGGAACGATTATCCCCGTCAATACCGTTGTGACCGTGCAGCAGGTGCAGGGCGCAAAGCTAATTGTTGCAGAGGCGACCATAGCACAAACCGTTGCGTAACCCCTATTTTATGAACGTTTTATCAAAACATTTCAGGAGGACTTTATCATGAATGCAATTTCTACTGTTGCTGTTCTGGCTGGTTCCGGCGGCTGGGTGGTCGCGCTGATTCTCATTGCAGTTTTGCTGATTGTCTTTATTGCCAACATACGAATCGTTCCCCAGGCAAGGGTTTATGTGGTTGAACGGTTGGGTTCCTTCCATCAGGAGTGGCACACCGGTCCTCACTGGTTGATTCCCTTCATCGACCGTGTGGTTAAGATCGTATCTATCAAGGAACAGGTTGTCGATTTCAAGCCCCAGCCTGTTATCACCAAAGATAATGTTACCATGCAGATTGATACCGTCGTGTTCTTCCAAGTGACTGACGCAAAGCAGTATACCTATGGTGTTGAGCGTCCTATGGCTGCAATTGAGAACCTTTCCGCTACTACGCTGCGTAATATCATCGGTGAGATGGAACTAGATGCAACCCTGACTTCCCGTGATGTGATCAACACGAAAATCACCTCGATTCTTGACCAGGCAACCGACCGTTGGGGCATTAAGGTGAACCGTGTGGAGTTGAAGAACATTCTGCCCCCCCGTGAGATTCAGGACGCCATGGAAAAGCAGATGAAGGCAGAGCGTGAGCGCCGTGAAAAGATTCTGCAGGCAGAGGGTGAAAAGAAATCTGCGATTCTTGTTGCAGAAGGTGAAAAGCAGTCCCAGATCCTTCGCGCTGAGGCACAGAAAGAATCTGAAATCCTGAAAGCACAGGCTGAGCAGGAGGCTATGCTGCTGCGGGCAGAGGCTGTTCGTCAGCAGAAGATTCTGGAGGCACAAGGTGAGGCGGAATCCATTCAGTTGACACAGGGTGCGTTGGCAGAAGGTCTGAGAATGCTCAATGCCGCTGCTCCCAATGACAGCGTCATTCGCTTGAAGTCTTTGGAGGCCTTTGCAAAGGCAGCCGACGGCAAGGCAACGAAGATTATCATCCCCAGCGAGATTCAGGGTCTGGCAGGCCTGGCAGGTTCTTTGCAGGGGATTGTCGAGGACACAAAGAAGTCTTGACATTATTGTAAACGTTTGCAATCGTATGCATCCCATTACAGGGGGCTTGGTTCACAGGCTCAGCGGATGCGTCACCAGATTCGGATCATGTTGACCGCAGAAAATACCGGCTTTTGATCGCTAAGCACCGCAGGCATTGTCCTGCGGTGCTTTGTTATGCAGAAAGGATGTTGTAACATCACACAAGCGCCCATAGCGCACTGGCCAAATCGGGTATACGGTATTAAGCTGACTGCATGGAAGGGGGAGTCTGGTATTCCGTTTGCTACAACGGTGCGTATATGTTTCCGGAGCTGGTTTTCACCTGACACCTGTCTGATCTCGACAAATGCACGAAACCCTCTGGGTACAGCTTTTGTACACAGAGGGTTTTGTTCTCAGTATGAAATTACAGCAGATGATATTCTTTTTTTGTACGGGCAGGCGTGAAAGCGTTAGGCTTCTTCAGGCGGAGAAACACCCGCAAGAGGTTTGTATTCACGCAAGCGGATGTGTTCACATGGATCTTGCCCTGTTTAGTGACGAGATTCAGCCACATTGCCCTGCCATCGGTGCTGGTGTAGATCTCCTGAATATCGGAAAGGGGAATGGTCTTTGTGCTGCCAAACAACTTGCGCACGCGGAGCTCCGGCTTGCCCTGCTGAAACCAGACGCCGAATCTGAAGGCGTAGAGCATCATTAGTACTACAGGGGTAATGAGAAACAAAGCAACTGGCAACACAGCAAATGCTTTTTCCTGCACAATGATATATAGAAGAGGTGCAGTGAATACGACAACCACTGTCAAGATAAAGCGTACATCGCCACCATAGCGTACATGATGCTGCTTACCGTCCATTGCATGGGCGCACTGTTGTTGCTTTTTCTCGTTGATCTTGTTCCTGCGGATTTGTTTTCGCTGCGTGTTCTTCTTGCGCATACCATCACCCTTTTTATTATAGCACAGGGGAGTTATAAAGTCAATGATTGCGTCAAAAGAACGCCTTCGACCGTAGCCGAAAGCGTTCTTGCAGTATCTATGGGTGATATGGTTTATTGCTCAAATGCAGCAAATGCGCGATCCACCACTTCTTTCTCGCAGGGCTTGGTGACAAGGGATACAAGCGGTGTTACGATGATCGAGAGGAGCATCAGCACTGCGCCTGCGTTAATGGGCGATGCCATATTCAGCGGCAGGGATGCAGCCCAACGGATCAGACCGGAGAAGTGTGCAGGGAAGAACGAGAAGATCATCATGTGGCTCATGGTGAAGATCACGCCCATACCGAAGCTGACCCATACTGAAGCTTTGGTGATGCGCTTGCCGTACAGTCCCCACAGGAACGGGCCGAGGAACGAACCGGACAGTGCACCCCAAGAGTAGCTCATCAGTGTGGTGATGGCTGCGGTTTTGTTCATGGCGATGAGTACAGATACCAGCAGGAAGAAGATGATCAGCACGCGCATGGTAATGAACTCTTTTTTGTCGTCCATCTTCCCCTTGGCAGCAGGACGGATGAGATCATGGGCGAGCGTGGTGGAGGATGTCAGTACCAGCGCGGAGAGGGTGGAGAGGGAAGCGCTCAGCACCAGAACCACTACAAGGCCAATCAGGATGGCGGGCAGGGATTGCTCAAGCATTGCAGGCACCATGGCATCAAATTCCAGCTTGCCGTTGGGCAGCTTGGCGATGAGGTTATCACCAATGCCAGTGCCGGCTTCTGTCGTGTTGAACAGTCTTGTGAAGCCGCCCAGCAGATAGCAGCCGCCGGAAACGACCAGACAGAAGATCGTGGAGATAATCATGCCACGTTTAATATCCTTTTCATCGCGGATGGCGTAGAACTTGTGGGTCATCTGCGGCAGACCCCATGTGCCCAGAGAGGTCAGAATGACAACGCCGAACAAATTGATCGGATCGGGGCCGAACACGCTTGCCAGTGTTCCGTCCGCAATGGCAGGATCCTTGACGGTTTTCAGCAGGTCGATGGACGCAAACAGACCGCCGTTGTGATTCAGTACACTGATGACTACTGCACTGATACCCACCAGCATAATCAGACCCTGAATAAAATCATTGACTGCGGTTGCGGAATAGCCACCCAGTACCACATAGATCGCGCTGAGCACTGCCATGGCAATAATCACATATTGGTATGCATTATCAGATTTCAAATCAAATGCCATAGCAAACAGACGGGAAAGTCCGTTGTAAACCGATGCGGTATAGGGGATCATAAAGATGAACACGATGACAGCCGCAACATTCTTGAGGGCGACGCTGCCATAGCGTTTCATAAAGAAATCAGGCATGGTCTTGGCTTCCAGATGCTTGGTCATCAGGCGGGTGCGCTTGCCGAGTACCATCCAGCAGAGCGTCGCACCGATGATCGCGTTGCCCACGCCGATGAGCGCGGCAGAGATGCCGTAGCTCCAGCCAAACTGACCTGCGTAGCCGATAAAGACCACGGCAGAGAAATAAGTGGTGCCGAACCCGAAGGCGGTCATCCACGGGCCGATTTTGTTGCCGCCGAACACGAAATCGTTGACGGTTTTTGTGCGTTTGGATGTGACGATGCCGATGGTGACCATCAAAGCAGCATACACCAGCACAATGATTGTGGTGATGATTTGAGACATAACAGACTCCTTTGTGACAATATATGTCATTTACTTTTGCGATATAAAGCTGCAATGCTGTAAAGCTTTAATGCAACAAAGCGATTATAGCACAGTATCCCAGAAATGTCAAGGGGAAAATGAAAAAAAGCGGAAAAAGATCGAAAAGGCATATAAAATAGTGGCGTGGTATGATTGCAGTTGCATCGTTTGTAAACTGATAGTATTCAATTGCTTTTTGGAAATATCTTGTGATTTCCATGGCTGACAAAGCGTGGTGCGTTTCGAAAAGCTGGGAAAAGAGAAATCCTATTCGGTAAGTTGCATAAAATTTATGCTCATATTTTGGCAGTTCCGCCAAAGTTTTCGTTTCCCCTTTACAAGTTCCAAAAGATGTATTATAATATAAAAGATGAGAATTGCGTGATAGCTATGCAGAAAAACTGCAGTAAATATTACATTCTGTATAACTTGAGCAATTCACCACAGGAAGGACGATAAATAGTATGTCCGTACGGGTGAAACCGTATGAATCGCAAATTTTCAGAGCAGAATATCAACTTGGTATAACCCGTTGCGGAGAGCGGCGGTTATATAAACAAAAAATGGGAGGGTTTTTACACATGCTGAAAAAAACTATCAGCAAGCGCGTAACGTCCGGACTTGTTTCTGCAGCAATGCTGGCAAGTGCGACCGTTGCGGTCTTACCGAGCATGGCGTTGACTGCTTCGGCAAAAGGCGAAATGTTGGGTATGACGAACTTCGACGATGGCATTGGTCTGCCTTGGCACACCTGTGTCACACAACCTGCGAACCTGAGCTTTGAGATCGCTGACGGTGTCTACAGGGTAACCATCAATGAAAATGGTGGTAAAGATGTGGGCGGCGCAAGCCGTTGGGACTGCCAGTTCCGTCACAGAAAGCTTCAGATCTACTCCGGTAACTCCTACACTGTGAAGGCAGAAATCACTGCTTCCCAGACCGGTGAGATCTACACCAAGATCGGTGATCTTTCTGGTAACGTTGAACTGTGGCACAATGGTATGGGCGATAATCAGGGAAGATGGCCCAACGATTTCAACCAGACCTGGTCCTGCATCCCCATGACCGCAAACCAGACCCTGAAGCTGGACTCCACCTTCACCGCCAGCGAAACGCTGGAAGTTGCTGAGTGGGCATTCCACTTCGGCGGCGCCGGCGACTTCCAGGCAACCGATTGCTTCCCCAACGGTACAGTCTTGACCTTCGACAATATGAGCCTGTACAACAACAGCGATGATCGCGGCGTTTGGGTAGACCAGGAGCCTGCTCCCGAGTACGCTGTTCACGGCAACCAGGTCGGCTACTACACTAATCTGAACAAGAAGGCAACCTATCATTCCGATTCTTCTTTCAGCAATCAGACAATCAGCATCATTGACGCCAATACCGGCAAGGAAGTCTATAGCGGCACCGCCAAGGGCGGCAGCACATTGGATGCTGATTCCGGTTTCTACACTGCAGTTTTTGATTTCACCGAGTTTACGACTCCCGGTACCTACTACTTTGCAACTTCCGGCACTACCCGCAATTCCTATGACTTCACGATCGGCGATGACATCTATGACGGCGTTCTCACCAATGCAGTGAACTACTTCTATCAGAACCGTTCCGGTGTTCCCACCGAGGAGAAGTACATTACTTCTACTGGTATGAATGATTCTACGTCTGCTCTGGTTGATAAGGCAGGTCATAAACCCGATGAGGCTTATCTCCAGAACACATGGATCAAATCTTACAAGAACGACGGCACCGATGTTCAGACGTCCAATGGCACTCTGGACGGTACCGGCGGTTGGTATGATGCCGGTGACCACGGTAAGTACGTTGTTAACGGCGGTATCTCCGTATGGACTCTGCAGAATATGTATGAGTGGTCTCTGGATGACCGCAACAACACTCCCACTGACAAGTTTGCTGATGGTAGCGGCACAGTCGTGGTTCCTGAAGCTGGCAATGGCGCTCCCGATATCCTTGACGAGGCTCGCGTTGAGCTTGAGTGGTTCTTCAAGATGCTCGTTCCCTCCAGCTACACCATGACCTACAACACCACCGATGCTGAGGGCAACAAGATCGGTTCTACCACCGGTAAGTATACCGACATGGTGTTCCATAAGCTGCACGATTCCAAGTGGACTGGTCTGGCTGTTCACTGCTGGGATTATCAGGAGAGCAAGGACTGGGCGGGTATTAAGCGTATCGTCAAGCCTCCGTCCACCGCTGCTACTCTGAATGTTTCCGCATCTGCTGCACAGGCTGCTCGTCTGTGGGCTGAGTACGACAAGGACTTCGCAGATAAGTGCCTGGATGTGGCAAAGCGTACCTATGCTGCTGCAAAGGCAAATCCTGAGCTGTATGCTCCTCTGGATCAGGCAATCGGCGGCGGCGCTTATGGCGATAACAATGTGAAGGATGACTTCTACTGGGCAGCTACTGAGCTGTACATCACCACCGGCGACGCGACCTATAAGACCGACATGGAAAGCTATGCTGACGCTTACACTGTAGTTTCCAGCCTGGATGGTGGTGAGAACAGCGGTTCTTTCACCTCTTTCAACTGGGGTAACACTGCTTCTCTGGGTAACCTGTCTCTGTTCCTGAATACAGATGCTGCAGGTGCTAACATTTCCAAGATTGAGGATTCCATCATTGCTTCCGCTGATCTGTATGTTGCAGAGCAGGGCAAGCAGGGCTTCGGTATTCCTTATCACGGCACTATCTTCACTGATCCGATCAACATCGGTGTGGATGAGAACGGCAAGCCTCTGGAAGTAAATGGTTACGAGTGGGGTTCCAACTCCTTTGTCGTCAACAATGCTATCGTTATGGCATATGCATACGCTGCTACCGGCGATGCGAAGTACCTCAACGGCGCTGCTGAGGCTCTGGACTACATCTTCGGCCGCAACGCTATGGACTTCTCCTATGTTACCGGTTACGGTACTTACCACCTGGTCAATCCGCACCACCGTTTCTGGAGCCATGAGTTGGATGCTACATTCCCCTATGCTCCTTCCGGCGTTATGTCCGGTGGCCCTGGTTCCGGTCTGCAGGATCCCTATGTGGGCGGTCTGGGCTACAAGCGTGGTCAGGTTGCTCCTCAGCTCTGCTTCGTTGACTCCGTTGAAGCATGGTCTGTTAACGAGGTTACCATCAACTGGAACTCTCCTTTTGCATGGGTTGTAAGCTTCGTTTCTGATGAGGCAAACACCGAAGTTGATCCCCCCGCAAAGGCAAACTGGGGCGATGTGGACTGCGATGACTATGTTAAGACTGCTGATGTTATCCTGCTCAACCGTTTCCTGTCTGAGGATACCACCATTTCGATTTCTAACCAGGGTATGCTGAATGCTGACTGCGCTTATGATGGCGAAGTCACTCCTGCTGATGCAACCAAGATTCTGCAGTACCTGGCAGGCACGATTCCTTATGAGGATCTGGGCAACCAGTAATTCCGAAAACAAAAAGGTTGATCTCTTCGGAGATCAACCTTTTTGTTATATCGGTGTAATGACAAACGAAAGGATCAGCGGCATTTCGGCCTTGATTCTGTACTCCTCATGCACTGGCGCGCCCCATGAGTCATCACCGCCCACGCCCATCTGCTTTGCCGCAAGGCGAACCCATGTAAATTGCGGCGTTGGCAGTTCATGTAGATGGGTTTCGTTTTCCAGCGTATCTGCGCTGTGTGGAAGTACACTCATCTCAAATGGCAGGTCCGTTGCGGTAAATTGCAGCCCCGAGCCATCCTCATCATATACTTGGAGATAACGCACACCGATTCGATTGCCGCATTCCTGGGGGTTGAGGTAACGGGAGAGATTTGCATCTGCTGTGGAGTGAAAAACGCCCAGTCTTGCACCGCGACAGCGGTCGATATAGTTTTCATCTGGCCCGTATCCGTAGTAAGTGAAGTGTTGATAAGCCCGCTGCAGCTGAAAATCCATCGCAAAAACAGGCAGATCGGCAAGTCCGGTTGTTCCGGGATAGGTTGCTTGTACCAGCAATCTACCATCAAACATGGCTGTATATGTCACAGTGTACACGAAGGATGGCACGGAGGCTGAGGCAAACGAAAAGCGGATTTGTAAACTGTCCTCCTGCTGCGTGATTTGTGTGGCATCATGGCAAAGTTTGGCATAACGCCCGGCAATCTGCCACTGTGCCATTGTATGCGGATATCCTGCACCGCAATCGTTATCCGTAAAGGCGCGGCAGAAACGCACAGATGGCACACAGGTGATGTACTCTTTGTTGCCATATACCAGAGAGGACAGTCCACCGCTGCGGCAGTCAAACTGCATGGAAAAACCCGCACCATGGACGCCTACCACATGGCTTCCCCTTGCTATTGTCGCTTTGGGAGTTTCCCTGTGGGGTGTTCTTTCTTTTTGCTGAATGATTTCCTGCGCAAATGCGATTTCATGACCTGCTTCTGCCCAGGGTGTCGCTTCAGCCAGATGTGCGGTTGCGGTCAGCACATATTCGCCGGCTGTTTCCGGGATCGGCAAGGCAATGGCAATGCTGTCTGTTTCGCCGGCAGGAATGATCAGCCGGTGTTCCTCCGTGGCAAGCAGATTGCTTTCATGGGCAAGTGTGACGCGGAACAGGTAGCCACTTGTGTCAATAAATAGGTTCTTGTTGCGCACGGTCAATCTGCCCTTTTCAATGGTCATCGCAAGGGGCGCGTAAAGTTGTTTGACCTCCTGCATTTTGGGGGAGTTGCAGCGGTCAGCATAGACAATGCCGTTTGTGGAAAACCCATAATCTGCCGGGCGGTCTCCAAAATCGCCGCCATACACCAGCGCGCCATCCTTATACAGTGCCTGATCAATATAGTCCCAGATAAATCCCCCTTGATATCCGTCGTAACGATCCTCCAAGGCAGTGTACAGATGCATTCCACCCACCGAATTGCCCATTGCGTGCATATATTCGCAGCTAATGTATGGCTTGCCTGTGCCTTGTTCCAGATATGCAATGATTTCATCAGGCTTTGCATACATACGGCTTTCCATATCGGTGATGTGGTCGTATTCGCGGCGATAAACAACGCCCTCATAATGCACCAGTCGGGTAGGGTCGGTGCGGTGGAAATACTCTGCCATTGCCGCAATGTCATCGCCGCAGTCAGATTCGTTGCCGCAAGACCATATCAGCACACTGGGGTGATTTTTATCGCGCTGGTACATAGATTTTGCACGGTCAAGTACCGCTTCTTTCCACTCAGGTTGCGATGCAGGTACCATCCAGTTTGCGCCGTGGGTTTCCAGATTGGTTTCATCAATGAGATAAATCCCATAGCGATCGCAAAGTTGATACCATGCCGATTGATTGGGATAATGGCTCGTACGTACTGCGTTGATATTGTTGCGTTTCATATTGTGAATGTCCCAGAGCATTTCCTCCTCGGTAATGCAGCGGCCGTTACGGGCACTCCATTCGTGGCGGTTCACACCGCGGAACACAATGCGCTTTCCATTGAGGCACATGATGCCCTTGACCATGGTAAAGCGGCGGAAGCCCACTTCCGTTTCTGCCGTTTCGATGACAGTGCCGTCTGCGATGATATCCACCCGCAGCGTATACAGTGTGGGAGATTCTGCGCTCCACGGCAGGATATGTGGCAGTGATTGTGCAGTGACAGGCGTATCGCTTGTCAGGATGATAGTACCTTCCGGTGCGATTAAGGTGGTGCGCAAAGAATATGCGCCCTCTCCTACAATATCCTGCTGCACCGTCAGAATGCCGCAGCCAGTTGCAGCGTCATAATCTGCGATGACGTGCAAATCACGTACATGAAGCGTAGGCACCGCGAAAAGCGACACCCCACGAAAGATGCCTGAAAAGCGCCAATAGTCCTGATCTTCCAACCAGCTCGCGGTGCTGTATCGGTAAACCTCCACGCGCAGGCGATTGTTGTTTTGTTGCACGTAGGGCGTAATATTGAACTCCGACGGCGTGAAGCTGTCTTCCGCGTAGCCCACAAATGCGCCGTTGAGCCAGACATAGAAAGCGGTTTGCACGCCCTCAAAGCGGATGAAAACCGTCTTTCCCTGCAGCGGTGCATCTAGATCGAAGCTCCGTTCATAGCAGCCCACAGTGTTCCGCGCCTGCGGAATCTGCGGCGGCGTAAGCTGTTCGTGTCCCTCCCATGGGTATTGGGTATTCACATATTGCGGCGTGCCAAAGCCCTGCAGCTCAATGTGACCCGGCACCGTAATATCGTGTACTGTTGTCGGGGCAGGGTTTGCGTGCGCACCAAACCCGCGATACTGGAATTGCCATGTGCCGTTCAGTGACTGGTTGAGCGAGATGCCGTTTACGGTACATCTGTGGTCGGAATGTGCAGGTTCGCGATTGACAGCGAATACGGTCGGGTCGCTGAGATATGTCAGATCTGCATCCATAGAGTATCCTCCTTGCAATCATGATTCTGATTGTATTGTAGCACATCTCACTGAAAAAAGCAATGAAAAAAGCCGTGATTTCTGCATGAATCACGGCTTTTTTATCCAAAAAATGAGATTGCCTGCAAGAGTCTACTTTACACCTGCAAACCATCGGCGAAACGCCTGAATGAGTACATTGTTTTCGCGCGCGTCATCTGTTGCAGCTACGGATGATGTGCTTTCTGTGCGTGCGGCGGTGGCCATGGTCTGCAACTGCTGTCGATAGGTTGCATCAATGCCGTAATAGCCCAGCGTCACATCGAGATAACGTGCATCCTGCGGAAAGTTTTCAAAAAACCACATTGCCATGCCATTGGCGTTCTCAATGCGGTATGTTTTGGAAATCAGCGTCATCTGCGAAATCGCCTCAAGCAGCGCGTTGCTGTTTTCCGTGGGTAGCAGCGTGGCAAAATGTGTGATATCCACCAGATCATATTCACCTTCACCGAAATCCTGTGCCTGACTGCGCGCTGCGATAATGGGTGCGATGCCCTCTGCTTCGTAGCGCCCATACACCTCGTCTATGTAATCATACAGTGCATACATCACCGTTTCCGCGTAGGAAAGATCATACAGCGCAAGGGTAGCGGTCATGCGGTAGCGGCGGTTGGCACTGATCATGTCATCAATGATGGTTTTTGCCACAAGGGGAGTATCGGTCATGGGGTCTTTGGCAAGTTGATTGAGAAAGCCCGTATAGCTCCAGCCAAGCCCGCTTTCCGATTCTTCCGAAGCGATCATGTAATCAGCATAGTCGCGCACTGCATAGGCGACCTCCGCACAAGCCATTACGCAGCAGTCAAAGCCGATCCACTCGAAGTGAATCTGTGCGGTATCCAGTGCGTTTTGCAGACTTGCAATGCTGATCATCTGTTCGTAGACTTCATCATAGCAAAGACCGTACATGGGGCCGCCGCCGTGGTCCCATAGAATCAGCGCATAGCGGTCAGCCGGATACGCAGCAGCGGTATCGGTGATAAAGGTTGCCAGTGCATCGGCGGTTGCCATACTCTGGGCGGGATGCTTGCTGACGCCAATCCCTTTCGCATTGTATGTGATGGTGTAATTGTTTCCGGCTGAGACATAGGCGTTGTCCGCGCTCCATGCTTCGGCACCGCCGGCAGCGATGACGAGATTCAGGTTTTCGGAGGTATCAGCGGCAAGCATTTCTTTCATATCGTTGGTAGCCTGCTGCGCCTGTGTTTCCAGATCCGAGCCGCAAAGATACACCATCACCGTCATGGATTCGTCCTGCTGGGGCGTGAGTACCATGCGCTTGAGCAGTGTAAGATCAACGGCATCAATGACCGCATTGCCGTCCATATCGGCACTTGCGATAATTTCTGTGCTCTGTGCGGTCAGGTATTGCGTGAGCAGTTGCACATCGGCAAACTCCACCGCGCCGTTACCGTCGAAGTCGCCAATGATTGTAGCTGCCTGTACATCGGGTGCAGGAAAACGATCTGCCACGGCAAAGAGAAACGCAGTTGCTGTAAGGCAAGCGCAGAATGCTTTACGCCTTATGCCGGAAGTCATCATGTAGATTCCCTTCTTTCAGTTCATCGTAGTGAAAATTACCAAAATCATGGACGCTTCCCTTTCAGTATATCAAAAAAGTCATGAAATGTCAATCCCATGGGGTGGTTTTTCCCCACCTGCCTCACCAATGATACCTCATATACAATCAGGCGCACCGAGCATAATCGGTGCGCCTGATCTTTTGTTATTGGGCATCATTGATTTGACGCTTACCGCATTTCTAGTTTTCGCACAAAATGAGTGACAAAGTTACAGGATGATTCAAAAATATGAGAATGGGGGTATTTACAAATCATAAAAAAGTGCTATCATCAAGAGTGAAGTTATTAAGAAATGTGCAGTCAGAGAATTCCCAAATCTTGGAAATGCCGTAATCAACGGGGGAAAGTATGATGCTCAATCCTGCGCTGTGGTTGTTAAGGGCGGAGAGGTTACGATAAATGACGGAAAATTCGGTGCATGGGATGAAAAAGGCGACGTCAACTGTGACGGCATATTAAGCATTGCCGATGTGGTAGAACTTCAGAAATGGCTGCTTGCAATTCCTGATGTAATGCTTGCCAATTGGAAAGCAGGAGATATGAATCCGGATGGAATCCTCAATGCATTGGATCTGTGCCTTATGAAACAGGCTTTGATTGAAAACGTTTGATTTTCAACTGAATGCGCGCCTTCCAGATCTGTGTGAATTCTACAGAACGGCGCAAATCCATATGTTACAGGGCGCGAAACCGAAGTTGCGGTTTAGCGCCCTGATTGTATGATATAGAACGTGATAACAGCGAAAATGGTTTATGTCATCAGGTTCACACCGATGATTGCCACGCCCAATACCACAAGTACGATGCCTGTTGCACGGTTCACCGTTTTGGGCGAAGCTTGATTCGCAAACTTCGCGGCAATTCTTGCCCACAAAAGGGTGGATAGGATACAGAAAAGCATACACCATACATCGGGCATACCGCCGATGGCAAAATGACTAACTGCGCCTGTCAACGCAGTAAATGCCATTACAAATACACTTGTGCCCACAGCGGTTTTCAATTCGTAGCCGAGCACACTGGTGAGCATCAGAAGCATCATCATGCCACCGCCGGCACCGATAAATCCGCAGATGGATCCGATGATTGCACCGCAGGCAACCGATTGCAATGTGCGCTTTTGGGGTTCTGTTTCCTGCATTCGTTCTTTGGTGGTCATAACAGGCTTCACGATAAATTTGATGCCCAGCAGCAATGTCATGAACATCGAAAAACTGCCCATTGCAGTATTCGGCACCAGACTTGCAAGAAAACTGCCAATCAGCGTAAATATCAAAACCGTCACCATCATAACCAGACCGTTCTTGATATCCAGATTCTTATTTTTGCCGTAGGTATATGCACTGGCTGCACTTGCCAATACATCGCTTGCCAACGCAATGCCGACTGCATCATATGCGGGGATATTCAAAAAAGTAATCAGCATGGGGCTGATGACGGCAGCGGCACTCATTCCGGCAAATCCTGTGCCCAGTCCTGCCCCGATTCCTGCGATAATACAAACGATGAATTTGACGAGCATAAGCATTCCTCAATTCTATATGAAATAAGTCAACCTTATGGAATGGGAAAACGATGTTTGAACCCATCGCATCGTCTGAAGGGGTAGCCAATCCTATGAATACAGTATAGCGAGTATAACAAGTATAGCAAGTATAACAAGTATAGCAAGTATAGCAAGTATAGCAAGTATAGCAAGTATAACACACAGGCGTGGATTTGTCAAGATGGATGCACAGCGCATGGATATCAGAGCGGATACTGGTGGACTGGGCGTATGGAATATCGGGCAGAGCTTCTGCAGTTGCCATGCAAGAACAAAAAGCCATTTGCAGAATATACTTGCATTTTTTTGTAAAATGTGGTATACTATCCTAAAATGGAATGCATAGTGAAAATCGCAGCGAAAGGATGGGGCGTATGGGCTGGACAATCTTCTATATTGTGCTTGCCGTACTCTGCCTGCTTTTGCTGTCGCCTGTGCGGCTGCGCTTTGCCGTCCATGGCAAAAAAAAATGGCAGATCAAAGTGTACTACGCCTGTTTTCCTGTGTTTTCCAAAAGCCACGATGTGCCGATGCCTGTTGCCCCTGCGTCGCCTGTGGCAGACGATATTGTGGAAGAAGATGACCTGCTGTTTATGGGCAGCGGAGATGCACCGCCTATCACAAATGATACACCATCTGCGGAGAAAACGGCTAAACAACATACAGTGCCCGATGAGGACGCTGACGCGGCACTCTTTTCTGCAGAGCAGGAAAACGCGGAGGATGCTTCAAAGGCATTTGCGGAAGAAAAACCGAAGAAACGCTCCTTGCTTGACCGCGTAAAACCCCACGGCGTTGCACAGTGGAGGGAACTCCTTGACGATGCACTGGCTTCGCTGGCATCGCCGCTTCGATTCATGCTGCGTCATACCTATCTGCGTAAGCTGTATGTGAGCGTCACCGTGGGTACGAAGGATGCTGCAAAAACGGCGATTTTGTACGGCGCTGTGTGCGGTGTGATCTATCGTACACTGGGGAAGCTGCAATGTCATATGACCGTAAAGCCGAAGGCGATCCGCATTCGTGCCGATTTTTTCAATCCCTTTTGCACGGCGCAGTGCAGCGGCGAACTGTGGATCTCTCCCATGACCGCACTGGCATTGGGCTTTGGCATTGCGATCCCTTTTTTGTGGCGCACCTTGTGGCGCGTTCGACGGCAAGAAAAACAAAAGCAACAAGAGGATGCCGAATCGGCACCGCTGCCTGTTGCCTGACTTGATACGATACCAAATTCAATTTTCAGGAGGATTCAGTTATGAGCGAGCGTCAGAACGGACAACACCCCGTGCAGGATACCATGCGCGTGACCATGGAAGAGATCCGCAGCATGGTGGATGCCAATACCATCATCGGTACCCCCATTCACTGTGAGGGCGGCACGACGGTGATTCCGGTTTCCAAAATCTCTTTCGGATTTGCATCAGGCGGTTCTGATTTGCCCACCAAGGTTGCAAAGGATATGTTCGGCGGCGGCGGTGGTGCAGGTGTTACGGTCACTCCCGTGGGATTCCTCGTTATCAACGGCACCGATGTGAAGCTGATGCAGCTTTCCATCAACGCAAGTCCCACCAATGCCGTGGTGAATATGGTGCCTGATCTGGTGGACAAGCTGACCGCTTTTCTTACCAAAAAACAGGAAGAACAGATGCTGAACGCCACACAGGGCGAGTAAATCAGTCGATAGAATTGGAGCATATCACAGATGGAAAAAATCAGGCTGCAAAAACTGCTTTCGGATTCGGGCTATTGCTCGCGCCGTAAAGCAGAAACTCTCATTGAGCAGAAGCGCGTGCAGGTCAATGGCCGCCCCGTAAAGCTTGGTGATAAGGCAACCCCACGGGACCGTATCACGGTGGATGGCGAATTGGTTGTGATTCAGAAAAAGAAAGTCTTCCGCTATATTATGATGAATAAGCCACGTGGCTATGTAACCACCCTTGCCGATGAGCAGGGGCGCCGCTGCGTGACAGATCTGCTGGCAGATATTCCCGAGCGGGTGTATCCCGTTGGCAGGTTGGATAAGAATTCCGAGGGGCTGCTGCTATTTACCAATGACGGCGATTTCGCAAACGGTATCATGCATCCCTCCCGGGAGATCACCAAAACCTATCGCGTCACTGTTCGTCCGCCTGTCTCCGAGGAGCAGCTTGCCCGTATGTCCATTGGCGTGCAACTGGATGACGGCTTTGTCACATCGCCTGCAAATATTGTGACACAGGTCAAGGAAGCAAACCGCGTGGTGCTGTTGGTGACCATCCATGAAGGGAAAAAACGCGAGGTGCGCCGTATGTGCGATGCCGTGGGCCTGGAAGTTGCCCGTCTGCGGCGTATCAGCATCGGGCCCGTGAAGCTAGGAATGCTGAAACCCGGTGCATGGCGTGATCTGACCGCAGAGGAATTGCGCGCACTGCGTGCCGCCATTGGCAAGAATAACTGAATGCCGGAGCATCCCTGCGTATTAATACGCAGGGATACTGTTTCTTGGCAGGGGATGCGGACAGCGTTCCCATAGGAAAAGGACTTTGGCAACGGCTTCTCCGAAAAAGAAAAATCTCGGAAAAATGCTTGACAATCAAGGGGAAGTCTGCTATAATATTACAGTACGACTTCTGCCGTACAGTAAAGGCAGTGCTTTCTGCCAATTCCTTGTCCGCGCAAATCACAACGGCACGGGCTTTATCCAGAAGGAGGTGTATCAACAATGGCAAAGCTGACCGCTAACTACGAGCTGATGATCGTGTTGAGCGTTGCAAACGGTGAAGAAGCAGTTCAGACCCTGTGGGCAAAGTTCAAGGATATGATCGAGAAGAACGGTACGCTCGGCGAGGTTGATGAGTGGGGCAAGCGCAAGCTGGCATATCCCATCAACGATGAAACCGATGCTTACTATGTCGTAGCGAAGTTCACCGCAGCTCCCGATTTCCCCGCAGAGCTGGATCGCATTTTGCAGATCACTGACGGTGTGCTCCGTTCCATGATCACTGTGCAGGAGTAATTTCTACACAACTACAAAAGGAGGTCTTTTTTATGCTGAATAAAGTAATTTTGATGGGCCGCTTGACCCGTGACCCCGAGTTTCGTCAGACGACCTCCGGCGTTGCAATGTGCCGTTTTACCGTTGCGTGTGACCGCCGTATCGCAAATAAGGAAACAGGTGAGCGTCAGGCAGATTTCGTCAATTGTGTCGCATGGCGCCAGACTGCGGAATTTATTTCGCGTTACTTTACCAAGGGCAGCATGATTATCGTGGAGGGTACCCTTCAGAACGATAATTATACAGATAACAACGGTGTCAAGCATTATTCCATGAATGTTGTCTGCGATAATGTTTCTTTCGGTGAATCGAAGAAAAGTGCATCCGCAAACGGATATGCACAGCAGGGCGGTTTTACTGCTCCGCAGCAGAATAATGGCGGCAATTACGGCGCACAGCAGCAGTATGCTGCACCTGCTCAGCCGAAGGAATCGCTGCAGATCGGCGACCTTGGTGAGTTTGAAGAAATCCTCAGCGACGGCGAAGTGCCGTTCTGAGCAACCATGGGGAGTGTTACCATTCCCCCACACTTACAATTCCTGCGAAGGAGGGAATTAC